>NZKY01000051.1 GCA_002694035.1 Opitutia bacterium | reverse complement strand
TCCTGGATTAAGAAAATCTCCAGTCTTAGCATAGTGAACTGCCGTTCCAGCAAAAAATAAATCATCTCCATAAGGCAGAGGGAAATCGGAGTAAAAAAGAAATAAAGAAAAAACTCCTAAGAAAATTGGAAGCGACCATTTTTTTACGAAAAGCCGTTCTTTCATTAGATTTATGGTAGTATCAACTTGCATAAAAAATTTCTAAGTTTTTTAGGGTTAGGAACTAAATCCGCATCTTCGATTGATCTACCTTTTAAATCTTTTCTCTCTATGGTTGGACACATAAATATATGATGTTCAAGACCTATAATTTTAGATAACTCTTCATAGCAAGTAGCAGAACTATACTCACCGCATTGCTCGTTTGATCTAATTTCAATTACTTTTGAACCGGGGCGACTGAACATCAAGTTAGTAAGTCCTGCTCCGTGAGGACCGAGTATGACTTCCGCACTTGAAAATGCGTTGATCTGCTCTGATAAACTCATATTCGAAGGATCGATTTGCTTAAAACCGAGCGTGTTTAATTGGTTTACGCATTCTTCTTCATTCAGCCACCTTCTTGTTGTGCTGGAACCTCGTGAAATAATAATTTTATTATTTTTTTTCTTTGAATCTTCATTAGATAAACAAAGAGAATTTAATATTCGTTCTTTGACTGATGTAAGGGCGTATTTGCTCAAGGAAAATGTACCTGTGAAGAAATGTAATTCTTCACACTCAAAATGAAGATTTTGTAGAAGCGACACTTGTTTGACTTTATCCAATCTAAATATTTTGTGTAGCTCTTGAGCTGCTGTGTAAGATGGTTTCTCGAAAATAATTTGATCGAATTCACAAAGTTTTGTGCCACTTTCAGTGATTAAAGAAATATCGCATAATTCATCTGCCAATAGATGCCAATAGTTATTGCGGGACGAAAGAAATAATGATTTCCCATGGAGTTTCTTGGGCTTTGGTAATTTGAATGATCTAAAGACCCAATGTTCCTTAGGTTGAGGACCATAACAGGAAGATTCCCGAAACAGGAGTCTGTCATCTGCGGTAATGAAAGACCAGGGATTTAGGTTGATCCTACCGTTTCTAATGGCGACATGATACTTATTAAATGAATGTTGTTTGTCTGGTAAATTTTCGTAAAGGAGTAGCTTTTTAAAACCTGCTTTGGGATAATTTTTGAGGCACTCGTCAATATCTTCATAAAACCCTTTTGGAGGCCCAATAAACTTTGAGGAAGGGCTTAGTTTGCCAACAAAATTAGCTAATTTATGTTGGGCGTAGTGAATAGAATTTTTAAACAAAGGCTGTGAAATATAAAAGCTATATGTGGTTAATGAAAAAATTTTGGTATTTGTTGAACATCTTGTATAACCAAACTTATATTAAGAGTGATGCTTCTAAATTTTTGATTAATTATTGTTCAGGACATTCACTAACTTGGGAATAGTTTTCTTAGCCGAAGCTTCTTCTGCGATTTTTCTTAATCCAACTAACTGATCCTTAACCAATGGACAGTCTAATGTATTGTTTGTTAATTTTACAAATTCTTCGTGCGTATGAGCAATTTTAGCAGGTGGTGAATATCTTTTCATAGAAGGTATTGCGGTTGTAACGGTCATTTTACATAAAGCCGAGTATTCAAAAAATTTATTGGGGCAAATTCTTAGATTTTGACCATGAATTCTGTAAGGAATTATACCCAAGTCTGAGATCGAGACTAACTCCGCTAATTCTTGGTAATTTAGATCCTCAAATATTCTTATGTTTTTGTTATTCTTCAAAAGTTTTGCTTTTGCTTTTTCTGTTGATTCCAAACCATCAGATTTTACACCCAGCAAAAAAACACAGTTTGACATAGATGATGCGAGTTTTTCCATTAGTTCAAAATCAAAGCGTTCATAGGATAAACCACCTATGTATGATATTCTTTTACTAAATTGACTTGCTTCTCTAAATGCTTGTGGAAAAGTATTTAGAGTTTGAAAATTCATAAATTCTAAACCTGCACAAGTAGAGGACAAAAATCGCTTCCCTGCAAATTCACTTGGTATATCATTAAGACCAACCCAAGGCATTACCAAATCATAATCTTTATAGTCTAAGTATTCTTCTTTGGGGTCAAAATGATCTCCAGGCCAATAAATTTTAAAATTAAAAGCCTTATTCTTACTTAACCAAGGATGCATGCAGCAAATTGACCAGAGGGCAGTATTGTGTTTTGATTGTAAATCTTTAGAGATTTGAAGGGTAAAAATTTTGCGATCATATAAATTAAATTTTTCATATTCATTAGAGAGTGACCAAGGTCTCAAAACAGTTATTCCGTCCACGATTCTTCTCCTTTCCTTAAACCATAACATTGGGTTCCGAGTCGGACGGTCTACCCAAGTTACTTCGACACCATATTCATTTTTGAGTTCATAGGCGTAGTCTTTTTGAAATACATGTAAGTAGTAGTCCCAGAAGCAACGGCTGATAATTATTGTCTTTTTATAAGGCCAAGGCATCTAATGTCATTTTTTAATATTAAATGTTAAAATTATAGAGGTCTGTAATGAAACAAACGCTTCAGCGAAAAGAACATCAATTCCTCTGCCTCTAAGCGAAAATAAGCAATATAGGAGGGTTTTACTCATGATTCTGAGGAAATTCTTAAGATATAGATTAGGATTACCAAACTCTTTTCGAGCATCTTCGTGCTTTTCCAAAAAAAGCAAAAGCGACTCAATTTGGTATCCCTTTGTTTTCCAATTTTTCCCCCCCTTTCTAAGTGAGCGCCATGGATGACACACAGCTGCCTTAGGAATAAATAAAGATTTAATTTTATTCTGTTTGAGCCTGTGTGCGAACTCGACATCCTCGTAAGCAATCCGAAATCTTTCATCAAAACCTCCCAAGTCCTCAAATACACTTTTTTTGATACATAGATTGCTAGTCCATAACATTCCTCCAGAGCTGTTTTCAGGGCAGCCCTCAGCCCATGTCTTTCTTTCACGGTCAGGGAAAATTCTTCCCTCGAAAACGCTAGTATGTGAATTTTTTATAATTGCTTGCTCATAGGACTGGATGAAAGTTGGTTCTGGGATACAATCGTCATCAATAAAAATCAACCAATCCCCTTTAGAGATTTTAGCTCCTGAATTACGATTTCCTGCTGGACCATTCTTCTTTCCCTGAGTCCAAGTTACTCCTCTAAATTCTTCTTCGATCATTTTCTTTGATCTTTGGTCACTAGAATCATCCGAGACAATTACCTGGAAGGCTTTGGGGTAGGTTTGTCTTTCAGGTGAAAGAGCATCTAGAGCTTGATACAAGTCTTCAGGTCTTTCAAAAGTGGGTATTACAACAGAAAAAAACAAGTTTTTGAGTTTAAAAAAGTTTTAAGATTAATTTTTTGGAAGTGGATTTAGATCGCTCCCTAAAACTAAATACAGAAATTCTTTCACCGCTGAGTCAAATTTGTAAGGAGCAAATTCTTTTTCTGCAATATCTCTACCTTTGTTACCAAGTTCTTTTCTCAGGGTCGAGTTTTGAGAAAGCTCATTCATTGCAGAAGCCCAACCACTTGAATCATTTGGATTAACAAGTATACCACATTTTCTGTCGGCAGGGTTTATATGTAAACAACCAGATTTTGTCATGATTACGGGTTTTCTCATAGCCATTGCTTCTAGGAGGTTTGTATAGCCACAGGTGTCTTCAGGGTCTCCTTTCAATGGGATGCATACCCCTAGGCATTGAGCATACCATTCTCTAAGTGTTTTGTAATCGATTGCTTGATCAGGTGGGTCGGTTGAGGTAGAAACCCACATTATGTTTTCTGGCAAATCATTTGGTTTTTGGTCTGCAGGGCCGATAATCCGAAGGTTGATATTACTCATTTTGCACGACTCAATAAGGGTTTTATAATCCCTTTCAGTTTTGCCAGTAGCTAAGAAAAAAGGTGCTACCTCTTGATTTAAGGGAGGATTTCCATCGAACAAATCAAGATCTACGCACCATGGAATAAAGCGAGAAGGTGCAAAGTGAGAAAAATATTTTTCGGCTGTAGGGGTTAGGCATAGGAACCCATGATTCTTTTTTAAATTCGATTTATGATAAGGATTAAAAGGATTTGTAGGATTCTTAGCTGGAGGGCGAAACACCCATGAAACAAGTTTAGTCTTTTTTAATCTAGTGACAGATGAAAGAGGACCAGAAACGGAATAAATTAGGTCAAGATGTCTGTATTTCTCAGATAATCCAAATTCGTAGTTAAATCCTGCTGATCTAGGGAAAAATATCCTGTTGATTATCTTAATTATTGATTGAGGGATATTGAAATTTGATGGAGTAATGACTTCAGATGTGAAATTACTAGACCTGCTAAGTGATATGCAAGCCCAAGAGTGTTGATAAGGGTATTTTCCTGAGATAATATCTAGTTCTCTTCCCTCTAGGTAGGGGTGAAGAATACCAACTTTTAAAGGTGAAACCATATTGATGACATAATTAAAGCATCAAAATATTCTGAATTTGATTTAGAAATTTTTTTTCCAAAGTGAAATTTTGTATGCGAACTTTTCAAAGATTTGATCCAATATTTTAAGCCTTTCATCATCGGGAAAAGATTCAAATCTTTTTTTTCCTTTCATTACTATTTCGTCACGAAATGTTGGATTCTCATGTAGATGCTTCAAAATGGATGCCAGTCCTTTAAAGTCAGTAGGTTCAATTTGTAAAGCTGCATTTCCTATTTGTTCTTTAAAACCAGGCAAGTCAGAAACGATTACTGGAGTGCCAATTGCAAATGCCTCCATTGGGGGCATGTTGGTTGGTCCAAAATAGGAAGGCATTACTAATGCTAGAGAATTTTTGTAATATAGATGCATCTGATTATCAGGTATATATCCAAGGTATTTGACTAGGCCAGATACATTTTTCTTCGCGGCGTATTTGAGCGTTAAGTCAAGATTACCGCAATCAGAACCACAAAATACAGCATAAATAGATATTTTGAATTTTTTTTTCAAATAATCCAATGCTTCTATAATTAAGCGGTGGTTTTTATGTGGCCAGAATTGTGCTGGGTAAAAAATGAATGGTTTTTGGTGGGGGATATTTGCATTTTTAAATGGGCAAAAATTTTCTTCGGTATCTGCTTCTAGTATATTTATAGATGCAGGCATTCTGCTGCAATAAACCCTCTCTTTGTCTAGGCCATACCTTCTGATTAAATTATCTCGTCCCCATTCTGATTCAGCAATCACAGCTGTGGCTTTGGGTAATGCTTTTTTTAAAAAGTCTTCGCGAGCTTCAAACTCAAACCCATTTCTTACCTCTGGAAACTCAGGATGATCTCTATGGCATGTATCCCAAATCGGGAGTACATAATTAAGCCTCTCTAAATATAGGCAAATAGAGCTTGGGTTGCTAAAATAAACAAGGTCAACGCCATCTTTTTCAAATTTTGAATCAAATGGCTCTAAGATTTTGAATTTTGTTAATATACGATTGATTCTTAAATTTTTCCTTAATTTGAAAATAAGTTTCTCTCTCATTCCGAATTTAACAATATTTATTTTTTCATTTGCGAATGAGGTATTGGATTTGTTTAAGGTATAATATAAAAATTTATATCTGTTATTCTTTTTAGATAAAATTTTCAATGCGGAGCAACTCGCATGAAAGGCTCCGCCTGTAAATTGCGATGTGTTTATAACTACTGCAATATTGATCATGTTAATTGGTCTTTTTGACTCGTTTTTTGTGGGATTCTAAACTTCAAATAAGTCAAGATTGAATGCAATAATTGAAAGTGAGGTGTCATCAATGAGACTATTGCCGAAGGTAAGTCCAATGCTTTAAGATCCATCATCATCATTGGGTTTAAACTTGCCTTGATATTGTGTAAGTATGAGCTTAGTTTAGGAGTTTCGTTAGAGTCCATATACCATCTAGAATATCTTTCCATAAGCGAAAAAAATGTGTCTTGCTTTAGGGAAAAGATTTTAGCTTTTGAATCTCCTATCATGTGAAAACCATTTTTTGTAAATTTCAATCCTAGTTCTTTATCTTCGTTGTAATGTAAACTCTCATCGAATCCACCACAGACAACATATGTACTCTTCTTAATTATTGTTCCATAAGTTATAAGCATATCAGTTGGAATTGGACCGCCTGTATCTTGATCTTCCTTGAAAAGGTGTCTCGCTTTCCATCTATTTAAAAAATTTTTTTTGTCAGATGAATAAAGCTGTCCGTAAGCACATGCTACTGAATCATTTGAGAAGTGTTTCATCAGTTTTTCGACGAAATTTATTTCGATTATATTATTTGAATCAACGGAAAGTATAAAATCCCCATTACAAATCGTCATGGCTCTATGTCTTGAATATCCTCTGCCCATGTTGAATTGATTTCGATAAATGCTAATTTTTTCAGGACATCTTTTTGAAATGCTAGTGCGGACGGGTGGGTTGGACCCATCGTCTATTATTATTATTTCAGATAATTGGATATTTTGATTTAGGATGGAATCCAAAACCTTGTTCAAATATTGATGTTGGTTGTAAACTATTACATATGCGGAGATTCTCATTAAAATTTGTTGAGAATACTTTTAATGAGATTTTTGAACTTTCTAGATAATTTGAGTTCTTGTTTTTTATAGTAATAAATCTCGAAATTTGTATTTCTGTTTACACTTGTATGGTTAAGTGGAAAAATCAACTTCTGAGGGAGGGAAGGGAAATAATCTATGGTTGTTTCTGACTTTGTATTTGAGGCACTTGGTCCAATCCCAATATTAGATACAAGATTGTATTTCGGTAAAATCGATAATGCATTCTTTTCCCAGCATGCAAAAATCCATTGATAGGACCAAGCCCACGGATCATGATTATTACAGTGTAATTCAAACATATCAAGTGTACCTTTTAAATGTGTTTTATTCAGACACCACTTGGACAAAAATTTATTTTTATCAATCTGCTCCCAAGTTGGCATCGAAATGTTGAAATTAATCCATGACCTTTTCCATGTTGCCCAACCCCAAACATTGATAATTGATGAGAATAAATAAGAAGTATTAATGTCAAAACCGTCAGTATGAAAATTACAACCTGAAATATGAGCTATCCTTTTATCATTCTCAAAACGGATTAATAACTCTTCGCAGAATCTAAAAAAGGATAAATCAGGTAGAGTGTCATCTTCTAGAATTATGGCTTTTTCAACTTCTTTAAAGACAGTGTCTAAACCAGTCTGAACTCTTTTGGCTAAGCCTAAATTCGAGTTTGCATATATCTTTCTGAGCTTACATTCCCAATCTATTTTTTCTTCGATTAGTTTTCGGGTTTTGAGACATTCTTTTTTTTCATTATCCCCTTTGGGCCCATCTGCAATTAAAAATAATTTAGATGGTTTTACCTGAGAAATCCTTTGTAAGACACGAAGGGAGGTTTCGGATCTTTTATAAATAAATAAGACTACAGGGGTGGCAAGATGAGTCATAAATTAAAATTAAAATTTTTAGATTTTTCATTATAAAAAACAATATCTCTGCATGATGGATCATCATCGCCTAATGAAATATCAGCTATTTTATAATTCAGTTTTTCAAGATCACGCTTAACAGTCCAATCTTCTACAGATGTAGTTTTGGTGTATAATGAGTTAAATTCAACTACGATCCATGGGAGGTGTTTTTGGATTGTTTTAAGAGCTCCTCTTATCACCTTGGCCTCATGACCTTCAACATCAATCTTAATGCCTTCCAAATTTTTAAAAACTAAACTATCAAGTTTTTTTACCTCAATAATATCGTGTTGTCGGTCATCTTCTAGATTTTCAAGTGTACTCATTTGATGACAGAAAGGATTAATATACATCTTCTTTGTCGTGTTTAGATCAGATAAACCATAATTGAAAATTGACCAGAAATCGTTTAATTTATTTTTACTTTTCGAATCCAACAAACGCTTATGAAGAACTTGGTTTGGTTCAAAACTAAATACATGAATATTTTGATCTAGAGCACTATCTAAAGCGAGTAAGCTCCATATCCCAATATTTGCTCCTGCATCAATAAAGGATGAATTTGCACCTAAGTTTTTTTTTAAGAAAGATTCAATATTTTTAGGGTATAGTCCTAGCCATAAATGTCTTTCAGTTAAATTTTCAATATTGATTTTAACCTTGAGTCTATTGTTCAGTTTGCTCCAACTATAGCCTTTGATACTAAATTGATTTACAATATAATTTTTAAATCTTGGACAACCCTTAAGGGAGTTCGGTAAAAACTCTAAAAGCCGCAAGGTAATTGCAGAGATATATTGATTCAAATCTTAAACTTTCATACTTATTGTCGCATAAATATCTCCCCAAAGAAGTTTGCTCTTTTCGGTGTAGGAGTTGATAAATTCACAGAATTCAAATTTTGGAAGCCATTCTTCGTTATTAAATTCCATCTTTTCACCTTCACTGAATTTGAATCTATAATCTGCAATTTTGTTTAGCCTTTCTAGGCAAGCAAATGCTTGCTTTTTCTCTTCAGATGTGAATTCAAAAGATATAGTTTTGATTGGTTGTGATAAACCATTTAAAACTTCAAATTCGTATCCCTCTACATCAATTTTGGTAAATTCGGGGGATCCATATCTACTTATCATGTTATCAAGTGTATTAACTTGAACATCTATGGATTTATTCCATTTGTAATTTGAAAACCTTCCACTTTTTTGCGTTGATTCGATCCAACGGTCACACATCGAAGAAAGTACATGGGCATCACTTATTTTTAATTTACTTGTTTTAATTTTTTCGCCGAGAGCAATATTTATTAATTCAAATTTTGGATGTTTTCCGATATGTTGAGTTAAAAACTTTACAAGTTCCGGTTGTGGTTCAAAAGCTTTAACATTTGCACCAATGTTAATAAAAATCTTAGATCTTGATCCAATATTTGCACCCACATCAAAGACTAAATCATTTTTTTTAATAAATTGAGAATAAAATTTAACCTGTTTTGTATCTACATTGTTTAAAGTTAAAAAATTACTTTGAATTCTTTTCTCAAGCAGATACATATTTAATGCCTTAGCACCTGGAACTTTCTTAAGAAAACTTTTAAACATTAATCAAACTTTTCTTGTGCATCTTGGTTGCTCTTGATGATTAGAAATATTGCAAATGCAAGAAGTGCGGAAAAGGAAATATGATTAATGAATAACTCTAATGCTCTTATTATATAAAGAGAAATAGGTAATATTTCGCTCCAAGTTGAACTAATTATTATGGTTCCCCACTCTCTTATAGCCTCAAACCAACTTGAAAGAGTTAAAAGTAAAAAAATCATTACTGGTGCTAATATTAAGTTTCTTAATGAATTATTGTTTCCTAATTTATAATCGAGCAATAATGGAAGGCTCAAAAATAGAAAAATCATGCGATAATCAAAACTTGTTTTTACATAATAGCAAAAAAGCATGATCATGATTCCGCCTGCACATAGTGCAGTTTTGTATGGGTTTGGAATAATTATATTTGATCTTAGTTTGAGTTCATTTTTGTAAAGCTTAGTGAACATTATAACAAAAATTAATGTAAAGAACCCAATAATTGCCATTCCGCTAATTTCATTTAGCCTAAGAATGTCGATTATCATAGAGTTAAAGGCAGAAAAACCAAATGACCAAGTGTATCCTGGTTCTGGCAAAGTATTTCTTTGAAATTGTAAATCTTGCCAAATTACAGTTATCAAGAGAAAAAAGAGAATTATCTGAACGATAATATGTTTCAAGTTTATGGAAAATGCACCTTTTCTAAATAGGAAAATAATACTAAAAGCTACCGGGTAATATTTGAGACAAGTTGCAAAGAAAAGCAAACAATGTCCAAGTATAACAAGGATTTTTTTGTCACTTAATGCAAAAAAACAAACCAATGGTAGTAGAATAAAAATAATTAGATCGTTATTACATCTTTCAATGGCAAGCATTATAGCTGGAGAACAAGCAAAAATTAAAAGTCTAATTTCTTTTTTTCTAGACAATAGTGCTACCGTGGATGATGTAAGAATTAGAATTAAGATTCCGATTTCAAATCGATAATTATCCGAGAAGCCAATATACTGAAATACAAACCATGCCCTGCTGTAAACATGGGGAATATTATAGTGGCAGAATGGGTTTTCTTTGATAACATCATATCCACTTAAATAAGCATCAAGTGCAGATAAAAGGATATGCAAATCGGGGAAAACGAGATCCATTTTTTGGATTCCCCATTTATTCCAAAATGAATAGTGGTCCAAAGCAAAATAAATCAATAACCAAAATATTGGAATAGTTAGAAAAAAAATTTTTTTTCTAAGAAAATTCATAAATTCCAAGAATAGATTTTCCAAATTTGAAACCCAATATAGGATCTAAAACCTTGGAGATGGGAACGATAATTTTGTCCCAGAATAAAATCTGCTTTTTAGAGGGTAGACTCTTCTTTAGAAATAATCTATTCGCTAGGTTCAAAAAAAGTCCGACAGAATCTAAGTATTTAACTTCTGATAATATCAAGTTTTTTGATTGGAGTGCTGAAAGTAAATCTCGATTATATCTTCTGCAATGACCAATGTTCTGATCAAATCGCGAATATAGAATGTTGTGCGCAGGAGAAAGAATGATGATTTTTCCATTTTTACTGAGTAATGAGATACAGTTTTGTACTTCTTGTTTGTCTTTTTCAATATGCTCAAGGACATCTATATATATGATACAGTCATATTTCTCGCTATCTATGTCTTGAATAGTTCCGTTAATACAACGCTTGATATTTTGGTTATCCCTATTCATTTTAGTAACTAATTGGCTATGCATTAACACATCCGGTTCTAACCAAGTCCATGATGAAACCTTTTCATTGTGAACGAGATTGTATGTCCCTCCGAGGCCTGCTCCGACTTCCAAAACATCTCCTGCTATATGTTTAGAAACAAATTTTGCCCAATAGGTTTTCCAATTTATTGCATCCGCAAAAAGTCGAAGTTCATCGCCAGGGTAATTGTAATTATCCAATATGATTAACTATTTTTTGTTTATGAAATGGTGCCAAAAAGTTTTAGGTATACAGGGGCGTGTAGCTCGAAGTGAAAGCTTAAATAATAAAAGTAAACCAACATTTAACCATGAAAGAAAACTAATCACAAAAAAGATCCCAGGATTGATTGTTTCGATAAAATTTTGATTGAATTTAAATGTTAAAAAGCAATTTCCTGAAAATGTTATTACTAATATTAAAGAAAATAATATAAATAACCTAAGAAGAAGAGTTTCATAGAATGTAGCGATAGAGCTAAAACCATGAAGAAGTAGTGAATTAAGATTCATTTTGGGGCGTCCATGAATCCTGCCGCTTCTTTCTGTAGATATCTCAAGTATTGGAATTTTGGCATATAAAATTGAAGAAGCATAGTGGTTCCACAATTCTGGTACTCCGGTCAATCTCCCTAACATTTTTTTGGGAACAACTGAAAAATTACCAAACTTTATATTCTTACCTGTTAGAATTCTGAAAATCAATCTGTAGAAAAAATAGCCAATTTTAAAAAGTGTAGGTTCACTCCTTACATCTCTTCTAGCAAATAGAATTTTGTTGGGTGCGTTTTCTGTAAAATAATTTAATAGTTTGGCGGCATCCATTGGGTTGTCTTCACCGTCTCCATCCATGATTAGAACAAAATCAAAATCTGATGAATCTGATAAATGGCATAAACCAATAGCTATGCTCCTTTGATGGCCGAGGTTTTGTGAGAGTGTTAAGAACTCTAGGTCAGGATTTAATTCGAGTTCTCTTTTTATCTCAAGTTCATTGTAACTCCCATCATCAATAACTAGAAAACTCAGATTATAACTTGATAGTATTTTTTTTAACTTCTTGTACAAAATAGAAATACAAGAAAAATCCTCAAAAATAGGTATAAGAATTTTAACTTTAGTCATACTCTTTGCCATACATTTTATTTTCTCAGATATTTGGAATAGTCATGAAATTCGCTTCTTAGATTAAGACTTTTAAGCACTAAGTCATGGATGAAAATAGCATCGGCTTGAACAAGTCTTCCGGAATAGAAATATGGATTGTAGAGATTAAACAAATGAAATCTAGAATTAGTTAAATTATTTACTAAGTGAACCCAACTCTTTTGGTCTTCGTAACATTCCTGAAAATTGATTTCCACGATTAAAGAGCGGATCATATTTTTTGAAAATAGATTTTTCGCTCCTTCCAATACATCTATCTCAGTTCCTTGGACATCCAGTTTAAGAATATCGATAGTGTTTATTTCCTTATCATTAAACCATAAATCGAGAGTGATACATTTTATTTTTTCTTCTCCCACATTTTTAAATTGGCTTCCATAAATTTCTTTGCCATTTGAGTCGCCATGTAAGATTGAATTGGTACCTTTTGATTCATTTATTTGCAAAAGCTTATATGATTGGCAGTTTGATAAAGCACAAGGTTCGTAGATGAGATTTGAGTAAAGGGATTCTTTTTCTTCTAGGTATTGTTTGAATCCAGAATATGGTTCGAACATATAGACTTTAGATTCCGGAAATAAGGTTAAAAATCTTAACGAGGTTTCACCAATTGATGCTCCTCCGTCAATAATTGTTCTAATAGACTCGCTTTTGAATATCCTACTGATGACAAGAAATGGGTCATCAGAATCTTCTGATAATTTGGTATTAACTAAATTATACCCTAGCACGCTAAGAAGTTTTTTTAAAAAAACTCTTAGCATGAAATTAGATTTAATTCTTTTTTAATGTTTTTTTGCATGAAATTATCATAGTCCTCAATGGTTAAAAGAGGTTTGTTGCCATAAAATGCACTCCATCCTATGTAAGAACTTGGTGGTCCAACTAAAAAGTCGCATTTGCTAAGTGAATATAAATTTTCTACAGGATACCCAACTCTAATCATACAATTTATGTTCTTGAAGAGTTTAGATGGTTGTTCTTCATCAGTTGCTATAAAAAAACTAATTTCTTCTTTTTTAAAAAAAGAAGAAATGTGTTCAATAAATTCATTATACTGCGGTGAGGAAAAAAAATATATACCGTCATTCCATGATCGATAATCTGTTTGCCTTATTAATACACCGCAAACACTTCGATTTGAGGATCTTAATTCTTGAATTGGTTCATTAATATCCTGAATGTATTGAGATGCTGGTTGAAAGAGGTAAGAGATGTCTTGAACTACTTTGCTGCAATCAAGCATGTATTCGTGAAATACAAAGCCGTTAAAGAAGTTGATTTTGAAATTACTCTTATCTAAATAATTCCAAGGATTCCCATCTGCAGGAGAATAAAACTCCGAACGAAGCTTCCTGAAAAAACGAGAAGAGTGCAGTATTTTGTTTATCCTATTTATTGAGTTAAAAAATTCCATGCAATCAATGTTTTGGAGGATAAAATTATGCTTAACGCCATAAACAGGAATATTTTTTATATTCTCAAAAAAATCTTTGTAATCAAAAAAACCAGGCATCCAAATCTCACAGCGACTTTTTGTTGAATAGCTGATCATTTGCGCGAAAAGATGAAGCCTATTTCCAAGTCTTCCATATTGGTCAGAAATTATTATAATTTTTTTTCGCAACAATATGGTGCGATACAATAATAAAATTATTACAAAAATAAGATAGAATATCTTTCTGACTACAGAGGTAATATTTATTGGATGATACTATTTTTGATTTGTGAAGGTCTACGGTTCATAAAACTACTAATTACCGAAATGACCGTTACTGATATCACTATGTTTAATTCATTGTAAACTCTAGTCTCCATCATATTTGATCGTAACATGAGCGTAAGTAAGTAAATACAACCAACTATTAATAATTTTCTAGAAAAACTATTTAGATGCTTAAAGTAAATGATTGGAAGTAACCAAATACCGCCAAATAAGGTTAAAAACCAAATAGGTGATTCCATTGCCCAATGGCTTTCATCAGTTATAATGCAATTTAAGAATTCAATCATTGAGTGAGGGTTTTCAAAAAAGCTTCCCGGGTTATTTTTGAATACATAAGAGAGTATAATTCTAGATGATAACCACATGATTGCCTGCACAAATATGTGAATAAGTAATTTGCGATTTTGTAACCACCAATTTGGAGAGTGGATAGAAAAACATTTTATTGACAGTAAAAAGCCAGCAATTGATATGAAGCAAGAAGACTCTCTATTCAGAAGTGCTAAGGAAAAAAGGAAATAAAAAATCACCCAATTTTTTCTTAGGAATAGCAAAAGACCTAAACTAAAGAATGCCATACTGGGAACGTCGTATGGATAATAAAGACCTGCACCATCAATAAATCCATTAATCATAATGTAATTCCAAAAAATCGGTATTAAAGTAATGAACGAATAAAATGGATTTATTACTATTGATATTTCACTAAGAAGTTTTGGAATTGTAAGAAAAATTATCACAAAAAAACTTAAATTCAAAATTTGTAACAAGACCTCATAATTTATTGGATAGGGCACTGCCCATTGAAATAAAAATGATAATAGAGGTATGGCAGGTTTCATCTGGTTGGCTATTTCAGTAACCAATATTCTTGTTTGAAAAACTTTGTCTGCAGAATGGTTAGCGATTTTATTGTAACTCCCGGGCGGATATTCGTTTGTATATAGAAAATAGTAATAACTAAATACTAGCCCTGAAAAAAGAGTAATTAAATAATACGCTAAATTTGAAAATTTGATTTTAAGTAACTTTTTTTCCTACAATTAGAAATTGCTTGCCGAAAATTCTCCAAGCGAGTGGAAATTTTAAATAGGTTGAGACCATCCAAAGCGGCCTTTTTTTTATTCGCACCATATTGTAAGGGAGAAATCTAGGAATAAGTACTTCTATTTCAAAATTCTTAATTTCCATTAATTCCTTAATTGATTGATCTGATATTGGAATATGATGGTCCCAAAAGTCCCAATAATTTCCCTTTAGTACAGATATATTTGGTCCTAAAGCGATTAGCTTACCACCTGGTTTAAGGCATCTATATGCTTCATTTATAGTATCTTCTAGAGATTTTTTTGAAGAAAGATGTTCGAAGAAATTACTAGTAAAGATAAGGTCTAGAAAGTTTGAATCCATAGACCATTCTTTCGAGCAATTTTGCATAAAGAAAGTTGTTTCCTTTTTTAAATATTTCTTACAATTTGGATTCAAATCCATTGCAAAAGTCTTACAGCGAGAAATGTTGTTGATAAATTCTCCATAACCACAACCTAAGTCTAGGACAAAAGAGTCGTATTTAATCCATCTACTAAAGTAGTCGGTGATAAGAGTTTTCCAAACATTATTTCTGTAATTTTCCAAACCTGAAAATCTATTTTCATATATTTCTTCAACCAACTCGCTCATCTTTTTCTTTTGTAGTCTCCTCTACTAAAATATTTCTCTAACCATAAATAAGCTACGATGAAGAAATATCTTGAGCCCATTTCTTTTAACTTTAATTTAGCCTCTCCTTTTTGACGATTCTTCCATGAGATAGGTACGACTTTCCATGAATATCCTCTAATAATTGCTTTAAGGGGTATTTCTACAGTAAGGTTAAAGTGGGGCGAAATGAGGGGCTGACACCCTAAAATAACTTCACGCCGATACATTTTAAAAGCATTGGTAATATCGTTTGTATCAATTTTAAATGCATATTTGATTAACATGTTTACAATTCTGTTTACGATTAACTTAACCTTAGGGTAATTAATTACTTTTCCGCCGTGAATGAAACGACTACCCATTACACACTCATATCCATCTTGAAGTGTGTTCCAATATTTTACCAAATCTAAAGGGGAATCTGATCTATCAGCCATCATAATTGCAACAGCATCACCGTTAAATTTATTAAGTCCGAGTCGTACGGCATTACCGAATCCATTTTTACCATTATTCCGAAAATATACCACGGATGGATAAACCTTAATTAATTCACGCACTATTCTATTGGTATTGTCTTCACTGCCATCATCGATGATAATTACTTCATATTTTATTTTGTTTTTGTTCAATTCCTTAACAATCTCTTGGACGCACTCAGGAAGATTTTCTGCTTCATTCCTTGCGGGAATTAAAACGGATAATTTATTTATGTTTGAAATGATTTATTGTGGTTTGGGATAAGTCTTAATTTTAAAACTGTAATATTTTGTTCGAAGATAATTTCTTTGGAAAAAGCTTGAGGAAACTTTGAGCTTAATGCACCCATGAATTCAGAATTTTTTGCAAGAGAAGAATCGTAAGCACAATAGACATTTAAGGGTTTCGCGGTCAAAAAGACTCTTGAGTTTTGGAAGTTATCTCCGGAAAAATGGGTTGATAGAGTCCTCATCTTAGTGCGCAAAATTAAATCCCCGCTATCTCCTTTGGGTAAAAAAAACAGAATATCATAAACATTTTTAGAATCGGATTCTATTTTTTCTATGGCTTTGGAGAAGCGAGAACTTGAAAGTCCTAATTTAAGTTCAGTTTTTGAAGTAAAAGAGTCTTCTCGGTCAGTAGCTTGAGTAATTATATTTTCCAGGTTTTTTGTAAGAGGAAATGCCACGCAAACTGCACAAAGAAAAAGCGAAGAATGCTTTAAAGAATTCAGCTTTGCACAAGATAGTGCAATAGGTAAAAGAAAAACCAACCAAAATTCAAATGTATGAGAATGGTATAGAAGGTAGTTCCATTGAAATCGATAAGCCAAGATAGATAAACCTAAAAAGGGAATTGTTAAAAAGCATAACAGAATGATTTTAAATTGAGGATTAAGATCATGGAAAACCAATTTAAATTCTAGAAACAATAATACAGACAAAATGAAACCCAGTAACCCGGCTAGCAAAACATGATCGTTAATTTGGTTATTATCCATCCACTCACGAAAGCTCATAAATTGCTTTCCTAAATCCCTTATGCAAATAGCAATACTTTTTGTCGGTAATGCATAACCAGGAGCTGCTGCAAGACTCCAAACCAACCATCCACTACGAGTACTTTTGAGCCAATGTTTTCCGGTTAAAGGAGCTTCAATTTCACTTGATACTTCTTCATAAGCTTTATCTGCTGTAACCCCAGTATGGTAAAAATTTATTTTCTCTAAGGAATAAAAAGGGATCCAAAAAAGCAAACCTACTAAAGCATAGACTGTTATTAAATAAAATTTTTGTTTACCTCGCAATTTATTGAAAAGCATAAACAAAAGGCATGCTCCAATTGTCCCTGCAACAATTATTCCGGAGAGTTTTATCCATACAAAAGAACCGAGAAGGAAGAGTATAAAAACCAACGCATATACAACACTTGATTTGCAAATAGTGTCTTGTACAAGAGATTCTATTTTAAGTGCCCACAGGAGAAACCAGGGTACTAGAGCAAAAAGGATTATGTTTGCAGTTGCATAACAAGAAATTGAATTTCCTGCCATCAAGCCAAGCATGATTGCCCCAATTAATAAAAAGCTTTTGCAAATATTTAGCCTACTAAAAAATCTTAACCATCCAAAAGAGCCAATTAATGAGCAGATCAATAATCCGAATTGTAATGAATGACCTATTGAAACCCCAGCAAGCATAAATGGAATTGGTAAGAGTGTGGCACCAGGCGAGCGTAATATCCAACGGCAGTTGTCAGATGATAAATCAGTAGGATTTGGTTGCCTAATGATATTGGGAGAAGATACTGATCCATTTATCCATTGAACAGATGTTTTGACTTGCCCTCCAATATCTTCACCTACGGAAATTCCACTAACAAAATGAGGAATTGCACTAAGTAAAGCTGTTATAATTAAAGTCCAATAAAATTTAGCTGAAATTTTTTCCCAAAATAAGATCAATCTAGAAGTAAAAGTAAGTTTATTGATGAAAATAAAGCTTATCCAGCAAACTAAGATTGTTGTAATTATGAACAGTACTTTTGGAGTAGAATATAAGTTGAACCACTCAGGTTGTTTGCTTCTATGCAAGGCTGCATTAATGACGAAAAAAAAGAGAAACCAAACTGGCAAAGATGTTAAAAACCTGAGGCTTCTTGTTATTGTTCTTTTTGTATTAATTATCTTTTGATTTTTATGAAAACTCCTCGGGATTGAAGTGATTGATCGGCGTGAACAAGTGATTTTACTACTTCGGTTGCATATTTTCCAGAGCAGCGATTCTCTACTCCTCCCCTAAGAACTTTGATGAAATGGTTCATTTCCTCAAGCAAGGGTTCGTTAGTAGAAATAGGAGGTAATACCACTGCTCCACGATTATAAGAAAGTCTGTGTGATGCAAAAGAATCCGAATAGTAAGATTGTTCTAGACCGATTGATGAATCATAGATCATGATAGGGTGTTCTAGATTCAAATCATCCCAGATAGCCATTTTTCTATCTCCAATTACTGTTATCTGCCTAACTTTCCTTGGATTAAGCCAACTTGCATGAGCATGTGCTAGAATATTCTTTGGATATTTAAAAGTTGTGTAGGAGGTATCTTCAACTTTTTCATCCAACTTACATGAGCCTAGGCAGCTAACTGATTCAGGTAAATCATCCAAGAGGAAATCAAAAATTGACAAATCATGGGAAGTTAGATCCCAAACTGCGTTAACATCTTTGCGAACAGGTCCTAAATTTGTTCTGTGGGCTTCAAGATGCATAATCTTTCCCAGATCTCCTGAATCCAGAACTTTCTTGAGAGCTAAGATGGAGGCGTTGAAAAGAAATACATGACCGACCATGATTTGAAGTTCGTTTTTTTTAGCAAGTTTCAAAAGTATGTTACATTCTTTAATAGACTGCCCAAAAGGCTTTTCCACAAAAACATTTTTACCGCTATTCAGAACTTCTTTTGCTAATGAAAAATGAGTTTCTACAGGAGTTGCAATCAATACAGCATCCAATTCATTTTGGCCAATTAACGATTGCGGGTCTTCGTGTGGTATAATGCAGTCAAATCTCTTAACAATTTTTTGAATTGCCTCTTTGCTCTGGTCGGCAACATGTTTAATTTCGACACCTTCGATACGCCTTAAGGAGCCGATAAGGTTTGGTCCCCATCTACCTGCTCCAATTAAACCAATTTTAATTATTTTGGTCATTTTCTTATTTTCAGGCTAATCAAAAACAGAGGTCGAAGTATAGACCACCAACTTTTAAATGGAACCATTTTAGTATTGTCCTTCATATCATTATGATAGCGCTTTGTGACAGGGACTTCCGATACCCTGTAGCCCGCCCGACAGGTTTGAATTAGCAAGTAAGGCTCAAGTTCATATTGCAGCAACCAATCCTGCCAAAGATTCAATTTAGGGTTTTCAAGTACCTCTCTTCTAAATACCCGAAAACCATTGGTTGCATCAGTTATTTTTGCTCTGAATAAGATTCTAAAAAACAGTGAATACAACCATGTAAGAATTGTTCTGGATAAGGTCATATTTTCTCTTTTGCCTTCTTTAAGCCAGCGAGACCCTTGAATGTAATCTAAATCGTCATCTATTAATTTATCCACGGCACGGTAAAGATCATTGGGGTCATCTTGGTTGTCTCCTGCCAATACGGCGAGGAGGTCGTATTGATTGAGTTTGCCATATGCTAATCCGGTTCGAATTCCTCCTCCGGCTCCGAGATTAATTGGATGTGAGATAACTAAAGCACCAGCCTCGTTTGCTTCATTTGCCGTATTGTCGATTGATCCGTTGTCAACAACACAAACCGTATCAACTAAAGTCTTCGGTACAGCATTGACTCCAGGTCCGACTTTTCTTTCTTCGTTCCAACAAGGCATTGTGACTAAAATCGAATATTTCCTGTAAGTAATTCTTTTATTTTGAGGCTTCGAAGGGGTCGAAGCGATTAATCGATCGATGTACTTTTTTGTGGAGAATTCCTGAATGGTGTTCAAAGCTTTCTTATCAATTTTGCTGGATTACCTGCATAAATACCCTTTATTTTCAAGTTCTTCGTGACAACAGAACCAGCTCCAATTACGCAGCCCTCAATAATTTTGACTGGGAGTAATGTTACTCCGCTTCCTATAGAAACATTATTTTCAATTATTGTAGGCAACCAATCATTCTCTTCTGCACTAGGAGACCCTTTTCTAAATAAGTCATTAGTAAAAGTTACTCCGTGGCCAATAAAACAATAATTTCCAAGAGTGACATTACTGCAAATAAAAGTATGGGACTGTACTCTGCAGTGATTCCCCACAACTACTTTTGATTGGATTTCAACGAAAGGACCAATGAATGAAGAATCTCCTATTTTACACTCATACAAATTGCATGGTTCCACGACTGTAACATTAGAACCAAACTCCACATCACGGATTTTACATGAAAAAGTTTTGGGTTGATTCAAAATTAAAAGAAATGTGAGATTGCAGTAATTATGGACTCAACTTCTGAATGAGTTAAGTTTGGGTGCATGGGTAGGGAAAGCAATTCATCAGCTTGTTTTTCGGCAACAGGAAAAGTCTTTCCTTTCGTAAAAGAGTACTCCGAAAAACATTCATGTTTATGAATTGGGACAGGGTAGTGAATACCTGTTGGTATTCCAATGTTAGATAAATTTTCAATCATTTTATTCCGATTTTTCAGTGTGACCACAAAAAGATGATGAACCGCTTCATTTTCTGATGATTCAAGATAAGTAGTAACATCTTTTTCTTTAAGAAATTCATAATACCAGGAAGCCACGATTCGTCGTCTCTCATTCCATTCGTCAAGCAGCTTAAGCTTTTCCATCAAAACTATTGCTTGAATTGTATCTAAGCGACTATTCCAACCAAGCTCGGAATGATAGTATTTTTTTTCTTGGCCATAGTTGCGCATCTTATCGACTTTATTCGCTAATTTAGAATCCGAAGTTGTCATCGCTCCACCATCTCCCCAAGCCCCTAGGTTCTTTGCAGGATAAAAGCTAAATCCTGCGGCCTTGCCTATGCTACCGGCTCTTGTTCCCTTATATTTAGCACCATGAGCCTGAGCGGCATCTTCTAGAAGAATCAATCCATGTTTATTGGCAATTTTTAGAAGTTCATCCATGGGAGCCAACCTGCCGTATAGATGTACTGCTAAAATGGCGGTGGTTTTGTGAGTTATCGCATCAGCAACCGCAAGCGGATCAATTTGTTGAGTGATTGGATCACAATCAACTAAAATAGGAGACGCTCCTACGCGAATGATTGGAAGAACAGTTCCAATGAATGTATTGGCGACTGTGATCACTTCATCTCCTTTTCCAATTCCAAGAGCTTGCATCGCCCATAGAAGTCCATCACAGCCAGTTGCGACTCCTTTTGCGTAATCACATTGGCAATATTTTGCAAAGGCTTCTTCAAATTCAATTACTTCACTACCTAGTATGAAGTCCCTATTTTGAACTAGGCATTTGGCTTTATCCCAGATTTTTCTTTCTTTATCTTTAGGAAGCGAAAGGTCACAAAATTCAATTTTCATGATCTTAGGATGTCAAAGATAGCCAATTAGATTTACTACTAGCAAAATCAGCAATCTCATCAAGAATTTTATAGATCTCAATTTTGGCTCTCCATTTCCAAGCTTTTTGAGCCGCTGATGAATCCATCACAATCCAAGGCGCATCCAACGGTCGTTTTTCTTGTGATGAAAGAATTTCGTTGGCACCAAACCTTTCTTCACACCAATTAGTCAACTGTTTGAGTGAGATTGAATTTTCTATTCCACCACCAATATTTATTATTTTGGGCGCGTTAAAATTGGGGTCCATAATTTGATTGGAAAGTAAGAAAACTAAGTCTCTTGGATGAAGTGCATCTCGCACCTGATGACCAGTCCCACCAAAGCCTATGTATTTTAAAGGTTGCTTCTCTTTAAATGAATGAATCCAGTAAGAAAAAATTCCTTGATCCGCCTTACCGAATTGACCTGCCCCAGCAAGAACCCCACATCGATTGATCCAGACTGGAAAATCAAAATTATAACTGTATTCCAAAATTAGCTGCTCGGATGTCAACTTGGATACTCCGTATAGGGAAATGGGTGCCGAGGTAGAAAAACTTTCAGAAATGCCTTGATCAGTTAGTCCGGGAATGTTGGGGTTATCAATTTCGAAGCGATCTTTTATTAGTTTGACCGGCAAATTTGCCAATTCAAGAGCAGAATAAACACGACTTGTGCTAATTAAGATCAATCCAGCTTGGTATTTTTTACAGAATTCTAAAAGATTAACTGTCCCCAAGAGGTTATTCTCAATAACTTGCTTGCTTGAAACTTGACCGTCAAGACCCCCAAGAACTGATGGGTTAGCGGCACAATCTATAACCCAATCGACTTGCGGAATAGTATCAATATCGGATGTTAAGCGAAGATCTCCCCGAATTAACTTGATACCTTTAGCATTTAACAAATCTATATTTTGTTCACATCCTTTTCTAGAAAAATTGTCTATCCCAAAGATTTTGATGTTGGGATGGCAAGAAATTAGATCAGAGGCAATATTACTACCCGCAAATCCGGCAATCCCTGTTATTAAGATTTTCATAAAAACAAAGAAAATATCTAGAAAAGTGTATAAATAAAGGGTGCATATGTGCTACCACCAAGTATGATAAGCAAACCAAATAGAAGAAGCACCAGTACAATTGGTGTAAGCCACCACTTTTTGTTATGTTTGAGCATTGAAAAAAGTTCTAGGATTAAACCAGATTGCTCGCTTTTTTCTGTTAATTTTTGGAAATCTTTTTTTTCTTTAATCATAGGTTATACTTAAAATTGTTGAAGATATCTTTTATTGTTTTTTGAGTTATCGATTTCTCTCCAGTAACTAGAAGTTTTGATTTTTTTTTGATTGAATTTCGATTTCCCTGTAAGCCTCAGAGCTAAAGAATAAGGAAAGAAAACTAAATAATAAAAAAAAGGAAGAAACAACCACACGATTATTGAATCAATTAAGCTAATCAATTTGTGCCAAAGTTGATAAACTGAAGATCCGAAAGCAAAATTAATTATTGATCCTCCTCCAAGGAAAATTCCGAAAATGGAAAAAAAGAGTAAAATTTTAAAATTCCAAGACTCATTCGATACAAAAAAATAGAAAATTATTGTCCAAAATAAACCTGAAATAGGGAGTCCAATCAGTAATTTTATACCAAGCCCTCGTACGGCATCTTTATTAGCTACTTTTAACTGTTTTGGTGTACTCATAATTATTTTTAATCGAGGTCAAAGCTACTAATATATTTTTCTTTTTCTTTAAAGGATTCATCAGGTTGTTCTGTTTTCAATAAAACAAAATTTTCCAAAACAAGAACATCCATGTCAGTTGATACAAAACAGCGGTACGCATCTTGGGGAGTACATACAATCGGTTCACCACGAACATTAAAACTCGTATTAACTAATATCGGTGATTTAAATGAATTTCTGAATTCTCGAATCAATCTATAATAGCGTCCGTTACGCTCCTCAGTAACCGACTGAACACGAGCAGAGTAGTCGACATGAGTAACGGCGGGAATACTCGATCTGTCAATTTTTACGCGGGCTAAGAGATTTGAATCTTTCATTGCTTTTTTTTCTTCATTGGTTAGCTCTCGGCGAATTTCATTTTTTATTGGAGCGACTAGTAACATGTAGGGAGAAGGTGAATCCAAATCAAAAAAATGAGAAGTTTCCTCTTCGAGTATTGACGGTGCAAAGGGTCTGAATGACTCTCTAAATTTTATGCTGAGGTTCATCTTGGTTTGCATTTCCGAGTTTCTTGCATCACCGATAATACTTCTTCCTCCAAGTGCTCGGGGACCGAATTCCATTCTTCCTTGAAACCAACCAATTATTTTCCCTTTACTTATAAATTGACAAATAATTTTAAGTAATTCCTTTTCTGACGAGTAAAAATGGTTTGGAATTTGGTTTTTATCAAGAAAAGATCGAATCTCATTATTTTCGAATTTAGGCCCAAGGAAAGATCCTTCCATTGAATCATGAGGCGAAGGGATTCTATTATTTTCCATCAGTTGATAATGAGTGAATAATGCACAACCCAAGGCACCTCCTGCATCGCCTGATGCTGGTTGGATCCAAATATTTTTAAATATTTTTTCATTAAGGAGTTTTCCATTGGCAACACAATTCAGGGCCACCCCTCCAGATATGCAAAGGTTTTCTTTTTGACTAAGATCTCTCGTAAAGCGAGCCATTCGCAAGACAATTTCCTCTGTTACAGCTTGTATTGATGAAGCTAAGTTAATTTCTCGGTCTGTTATTACACTTTCAGATTTCCTGGGAGGTCCACCAAATAAATTGGCAAATTTATCATTAGTCATTGTTAAACCCTGACAATAATTGAAATAGTCTAAATTAAGAGAAAATGAACCGTCTTCTTTTAGGTCAATTAAAGTATCTAAAATCAAATCTTTAAAAACAGGATTTCCATATGGTGCCAAACCCATTAACTTGTACTCACCTGAATTAACCCTAAACCCACAAAAATAAGTAAAAGCACTATATAAAAGCCCCAAAGAATCCGGGAAATGCATCGATTTAAGTAGTTGGATTCGATTCCTCTCACCGACTCCAACAGTAGCAGTATCCCATTCACCGACTCCATCCATCGTTAAGATAGCTGCTTCTTCGAAAGGACTTGGAAAAAACGCACTGGCAGCATGTGATTCATGATGAGAGGTAAATACAATGGGTTTATTCCATCTATCAGGTAAATTCTTTTTGATTTCTCTTGGGAGGTGAAGTTTCTGCTTTAGCCATTGAGGCATTGCATGAACAAATGATTTAAGCCCTTTTGGAGCAAACCCGATATAAGTTTCTAGTAAACGGTCAAACTTAAGAAGAGGTTTTTCATAAAAGACAATTTGATCCAGATCATTCAATGAAATGTTCGCTTCCCTGAGGCAATAATTAATAGCATGCACAGGGAAGTTGTAATCGTGTTTGATACGAGTAAATCTTTCCTCTTGTGCTGCTGCAATAATACTACCTTCGGCTACAAGTGCTGCAGCACTATCGTGGTAGTATGCTGAGATTCCTAAGATCACGATTGCTTATTCAAATCTCTAAAAATTGCATCTGCAAAAGTTTCATATCCTTTGCGATTTAGATGAATCGGGTCTCTGGGACCATGTAGCAGAGCACTTCTAGCTTTCAAATTTAGATAGTCAGTAGTATCAATAAATTCAAGATCAAGATTAGATGTTATCTCAGCTACTTTCTTTCTGATCATCAAACTTCTTTCTTTAGCAAATTCGGGTGGGAATGCTTTATTTCTATTTGTGGAATTGAGTTGTAGTGGTGCCGGACGAACAGAGGAATCCTCGAATTTGTAAATCGAAAGAGATGATGGAAGATAGACCACGCAGATATCACTTTTGGAGAAATAATTTTTCAGGTAAGTAATTGCATGTCGAAGAATTCTTAATGATTGATCAATTTCATGTGAAGTCAGGAGAAGTGCCGGTCCCTCACAATAACCTAGGTCAATCTTACTTTTATTGATTGAGGCTGTATTTTCACTTTGATGTACTGAACCCTTATCTGGTCGATCATTTTGTTTAAATTGATTATTTTGAAGATTTGTATGCTGTTCGTTTTTTTGATTTTCAAATAATTTCCTAAAGTAGTTTTGAAATATTCCCGAAGATAGGTTCCACGCGGGGGACTGATCAAGAATGGAGTATTTAGAACAAAGTCGTTGCTCTTCCATTTTAATGAGATTATTTATTTTAAGGTCAAACTTCTCATCGAGCGGATCAATTAGGCTTAAACCACGTTGTTTAACTTCATGAAGATTATTAATGAGATCGTTACCCTCATAAAAAACGAATAGTATCTTTTTAGGGATTGGGAAATCTGACCAAAGCAAGGATTCATTGAGGTAACGATATTCAGCAACTGATGTTAGCGAAGATCCTAAGTTACCATAACCAGGGTATCCAAAAGCCACAATATCAGAGCCTAGTTTGACATTTAATAAATGATGCGTGGCAAATGCGGGTTGTTCCATGCTCCATGAATTATCGTATAACCATGGTCCAAAGCCGTAAACATTGCTGTCACCAATAAGGGCAAAATAATCTTTTGGGACAACTTCTTTTTTGGAGTAATCACCCAGTAATCGTACTGGACCACTCGTGTGGTTGAGAAATTTGTTGGGTAATTTGTTGAAATTGTGATAGAGCAAAAACTCTGTTATAATGTAAAGCAATAATAACCAAAAAGATAACGGTTTTAGAAGTTGGAAGAAAAGAGATTTAAATGACTTTGATTTTTTCAAATTCGTTTAAATCTTTTAATTAAAAAAGGAAGTCGTTCATGTACTTTTCCCAGTAATACGGATGAAAATAACGAAGCGTCCAAGCTTTTGAATGAATCTGATTTTCCAACGAGAATAAATGAATCCCAACTTAATAACTCTGAAGAACTAACAATATTTAACTTAGAAGAAAATCTTGAATAAATCTCTTGTAAATTTTTATCGTCCATATGGAAAAAGTATTGTTCTTCATTCTTATAAGTATTTGGAAAAAAAAGAGGATCTCCGGTCATAATAATTGGTAGATTCAATTTCTCCACGCTGTCATCTATATGTAACCAATGATAGTAATTCCGATTTTCAGAATATCCAAAAGATGATCTTTTGTGGTAAACGAAAATCATAAAGAGGGAGTAAAAAGTAATAACTATAATTGGAATTCCACTTTTATTTTCAAAGTCTCTTTTTCTTATTCCGATAAATGCACAACATCTGTTTACAGCAAATGCTAAAATTGCGAGTAATCCAATTTCTTTAGGTATAAAATACCTTTCCTTTAGTAAGTTCAGTGGAACTAAATTTGCTAAAATCCAGAAGAGAAAAGGTGCTAAAAACCACAATACCGAAACAAACAATGCCATTCTTACTTCACTACTGATTGAAGTAACAGGATACTTTTTCTTTTGAAACATAAGAAAGCAAGTAATGAGCGGTATTATGAGGCTTAAAAAAAGTGCCGAATAATCATAATTTTCAAATATAGCATCAATAGATTTTGACTTCGGCCAAGTGTTTAAATGAGAACTCTGATTTTGCAAAAAAAAGAGATAAACAGGAATAACAATTAACCAACATGTTAAAATAGACCATGGTATTCTTTTCGCAAAATTGATGTCTTTTCTAGAGAGTAAGATTCCGACCACGAAGAGGAGCGAAAATACAATTCCAAGATAATGGGAAAGGCATAAACAAAAATGTGATATAAAAAACGAAAAGTGTTCGATGGGATGTAGTTTTTTTGATCCATGTTTTAAGTTTGGAATTGTTAAAAAAACCCAGGAAGCACAAGCAAAAAACATAGTGTAATGCCTTGCCTCAGTACTATTATCAAGAAGTAGGTTTGATTGAGAAATGACTAAAATTATCGAAATCGCAGTAGCACTAGTCCCTAATATTTTTTTATATCCGTGATAAAAAAAGATTAGCCCAAGCACAGTCCAAAGAATGCTCTCCAATCGGAGTAATTCAATACTTATGGGGAAACAGAAAGCAGCAAACCAATTTATGAAAAAATACAAAGGTGGGGAAAAATTAATGCCAGAGAGCATAGAATCCCAAAATGAAGAGAACGAGTCATGATCAATTCCATAAAAAGTATAGCATTCATCGACCCATAGAGCTTTTTGCAATTTTAGATTGTATAGAACAAAAACTAAAACTCCTAAAGTGAAAATTATGGAGTAAATAGGTTTAATAGAATGAACTAGGCTAGAAAAGATTCCCAATCTTGCAAACGAAGGTCAAAATGTCCCCTTTGTGCATCTGGAAATTTATCATTATTTATAGATTCTACGATTTTGGGTAATAATTTGTAAAAATTTCCAGAGCGATCTGCAGGATGCAATGACCATGCTTGATTTGTCATAAGATCGGCTCGCCAATATCTTGATTTATTTATAGCATATTCAACGATCGTCTCCCAACAGAGCATTTTGCCATTGCCTAGTAGTATGCTTTTGATGGGTTCTCTCCAAGAAAGCCAAATCGGTTTCATCGGCAAAAGTTCAAGGAATCTTTTACGATGAACCAAATAATGCCTACTCGTAAAATTCTTGAAAAGATAGATTCCTCGTCTTTTGTCGATTCTATAATCCGTAGTTCCCTGAAACAGGTAATCGTTAGAAGTCGGAGGTCCGCCCCGAGGGAGTACACAAACAATGTCGTCATGTTCTTCCATTAGCTCTATGCCAGATTCTATCCAGGAAAACCCTTCCGCCTCATGGAAAAGCATGTCCGAATCAAAATGGAGGACATAATCAGAATCGTCTTTATGAAACTGTCGTATCGAACCGAGCAGCGGATACCCTCTAAAGCAGTGGGTTTCTCCGTAGGGTTTGCCAAAGTGCAACTTGGACAAGTGCTTGGCTTCCTTAAGGTAGTCGGGCGAAAAGTACTCAATTTCGAAAGAATGATTTTTTTGGATAGTTTCTAGGATGGTGGTGATATTGGATAACTGAGACTGAGTCAGGTTTTCCCCCAGTATCCCTTTAGGTTGCGTTGTGTCCAAAACTACTTCCACCTTACAGTTGACTTTCTCGATCATTTGGCAAAGCCGTGGGAGCGTTTCGGGGAGATACATAGCATCCGAACGAGCTACGAAAATAAAGCAGGATACCTTTACCAAAATTTTGTTAAGTTCGATGTGGTTGAGAAAATGACCTTTTATTTATAAAAAGTGCATTACAGTAACCAATGCCTGAGGTTTTGGTATAATGGATCACATCGTAAAGACCAATAAAGGCATAGTTTTCCCTTCTGAGAAAAACCCAGAGGTCATTGAAATAGGTGTGCTGGTTATCATCCGGATCAAAGTCGCATTCCGCGAAGATTGATTGAATGGAACCTGATTGAAGGGCGTTTTTGGCTCCCCTGAGGACTTCAAGTTCATACCCTTCAACATCAATTTTCAGCAAATCAATGGAGGCGATTCTTTCCTTTGCAAGGTAGGTATCGATTGTCTCAAGCTTCACTTTTGGACCTTCAATCAATTCATTTTGCGAATTTGAGCGTATAGTATGAGTTTGATCCGAATCCCCAATTTTCATGAAGGCAGAACCGGAAGAACTCCCAAGAGCCTTTTGGTTGACCTTGATTCTATCCTTCCCAGCAACATTTCTTTTTAGTTCCTTAAAGTTTTTGGGGATTGGTTCGAAGGAGTGAACCTGTGCGTCAGGGAAAACCTTTCGGAAATGGAGAGTTGTTTGGCCCAAGTGAGCACCAACGTCAAATACCGTCGATACCTTTTTAATGCCAATACAAGCCAGATCCTTCTCAAGGGAGACGAACCAGTGTCGGGAAAAAGCTAGTTGTATCCTATGGAAAAGGTTACGGATCTTTTTCATTGGCCGGGTTATTAGTTCATTACCTCCTTATGACCTGAATGTTTCCAATTACTTGGTTGCGGCTTTGAAGTCTTAAGGATTTCGAAGTTTAGTTTCTGAAGCGTGTGAGTGATGAGGTCTCACAGGTGTCTTGTCCCAAATGATATTCCATACTTTAAAATCGACAGCGATTAATTGGTCCTTCGGGAGCAGTTGTCGTCTATGAGGTCATAAGTGCAATAAATACTTGAAATCAATTCCATTAGCTTAAAATTGGTTTTCTGGGGAATAATGACTCACAATATTTTGAAAATCTTTTCGGACTAAAAGGGAAAATTTTTTGTAACTTTTCAACACTGGCGTGGTCAACAGCAGCAACTTTTATTTCTACAACTAAAATTCCAACTAAAGCTCTGTAATTAGCTGTATTGGGAGAATTTCTTAACTCTTGCTTTAAAAAAGTTAGATTTTCATCAAAAGTAACCCTCACTTTTTTATTTGCACTTTGGTAGTAAGTTCTATCGTAGGAAACAATGGATGCGGGAAATGAATAGTTGTCTCTTGTCAATTTTCGCCAATGTTGGCTTTTCGTGAAGGATAGCCAATTCATTGCTTTGGGGTTAACCTCACAAAATTTTTTTTGAATGTTTTTTCGTGAAAGATGAGAATTCTTAATTTTGTATTCAAGATTAGCAAAAGTTTCTGAGGTTAGTTTACCATACCACCTTAATCTTTTTTTAACACGTTTAGCCGACCCCTCGATTGATTCAAAAATAGACGAGTTATCAAACGAGTCGAAATATAGACTGTTAATCCTTCTATTGGGATAGGGTTTATAAAAACCGAAATTAGAAAGTAATAATTTTCTTTCTAGAAAAGTTTTATCCCTTTGCTTGAAGATATCTTTCAGTTCAATTCTGAAAATGGAATGGTGGTTTCTATCCAAAAGTTAAATCACGATAAGGTGCTAATAATACTCCTCTGCTTTGAACTCAGTTTGATTGACTTTTTTGCCATCTATTTTGCCAATACTATGGGATTGGATTAGGATGGGCGTTAATGTTTCAGTAAAAGACACCGATTCGCAGCTAATCTTTGCTGGACCATACATTTTTTTCTTTTGGTAAGCAGATACACCAGCTTGTTCTATTTTTTCCATCTTTGATTGAAAAAGCACCACATTAGATAAATCTTTTGATACAACACCAAAACCACAATCAAAAATGTCAAAATGTGATAAGTTTACATCACTAGATTCACCAACGGAGACAGCCTTGTCTGTGATTTTTGAAAACGAACAAGAGATTCCTTTTACTCTGCTTCCGCTAAAATCAAGTCCGTCGCCTGAAATATTTTCAAAATGACAATCAGAAATTTCACCTTGAACAAAGTCTCCATCAAAACCATCGGATGGAAGGTCTTTAAATAAACAACCGGAGATATTGAATGTTGAAGAAATCAAGTTAAGAGCATCTTCGGAGAAGGAATTCTCAAATGTACAGTCTTTAAAAACAACTTTACTGTTATGAACTGTAACCCCTCCAGTGGTTGTCCAACCTCCCCGATTAATACCTGAAGGATTGGGCATTCTATTGATACCAGCCATTTTGCTAAATTTAACATTCTCAAATTGAGATTTTCCTTTGGCTCCTGCAATTAGCAGACCTCCCCAAATTTGATTTGCAGCAGTAAAAGTAATTGGGTCATGAGGAAGTCCAAAAGCCCCAATCCTGCCATTTGAAATGAATGTGTTGTTCTCGTCGAAGAGCAGAGTTGTGCCCGAAGAAATTAAAACTTCATATCCTCTCGGTATATATAAATCGCCCTTAATACGATGTATGCCTTTACTGATTATGATGGTCTTATTTTGTTCCTTGATGAAGTCGTGTTGAGGAATATTGTGAAAGGTCGATGTCTTACCAAGAAATGGTAATAAATTTGAGGCAAAGTAATGTGAATCTATTGGTACGGGGATTTCCAAGGTTCGATTTTTTAATCCAAGCAACCTAACTTTCGCGATAAGGCGATCATTTAGATTTAGGATGGGATTAGATAAAAAGAAATCGCTAATTAGAAATTTTAAGTCTCCAAGTGTTTGAGTACTTTCAAAATCAAAAGCGGGAAGAACGATGGAATCGTCTGAGTGAAAATTTATGTATTCGTTGCTCGAATCTGAAGATATACAATCAATTGCTTTCCAATACTTTTCTTTAAAAGCAAAGCCTAATATTTCTACTGGTTGTTTGACAGCATTTCGAATAGAAATCTTTAATTCATTAGATTCATTTTTTTTCCCATGACAGAGAACAGGTTTTTTTTCATTAAGAATCTGACGAACGAGTTCTGATCTTCGCATAAAGCTTTTCCAAGGATCATATGTTAAAAGTGAATTAAAATTAAACCAGATTTCAGAGGAGTTTTGACCAATTAGTTCTCTTAGTAATAACCTTCTGATTGTAAGTTCATCTTTCTCAAAGGAATCTTTGAGGTTTTTAATATATTCTTTCCTTGTGAATTGATCTAAATATGAGATGTAGTAATAAGCTACATCAGCGGATTTTAAAGCGTAGTTAAACCAAGTACGATTTGTGCTGCCACCGTTAAAATAATTGTATGGCGATACCTCGTTAGTCTCACAATTTGCATCAAATCCGATTGGTTCGAGTAAACAAGTCACGGGGTCAAAATAAAAGTTTATGTCGTCATACATTAATCCGTGTTCTGCGTTAAAGAGGTGAGTAAGGGCGAGAAATCTACCCGTTCGCTCAGGAGCGAAAATATCACTACTTTTAACACTTTCTTTTTGCATAATGCGAAGTAGGTTGAGAGCGGCATTACTTTGCTCTGAGAGTAATGGGTCTTTGGAAACTCGATTTGAGTTACTGATTTGAATTTCTGATGTTCTGTAAAGATCGTCCCAATTTAGATTTTTTCTTCCATCCAAAAGAAAATTCCACATGCGGTACTCTCCGAAAGAAAGGATGACTCCTTCCCTTCGTTGGTTCTTTTCAATCATCTCTTTGGAAAAGTGTTCCTCTATCGCATATATTCCAAATTTTTTTCCGTTTATTACAAGATTTACGAACTTGTATTTCAGACCCATTAAACCTTCTTTTTTAAGGCTATTGTGAAAAAGCCATTCTGAAGTATTTAATCTTGTGCCTGGTTTCTGTAAGGAAAAACGACTCATTCCAAAAACCAGGTTATCTTTTTTCATGTCTACTCTGAATGACCATTTATCACCTGCCCAATGATCGCTTAAATCTCCCTTAAGTCTGATTTTGCAAGGTAATTTTCTAGAATTTTGGAAAGATATTTCAGCACCAACATAGTCATCGTCACTTGAAATTAATCGATCAAGTGCAAGTGCTTCTTTTCTTTTAGATTCAATTTTTTGAAAGTTTTTGAATTTAATATCGAGTCTAATTGTTTCTAAATCATTTACTTCAGAGAAACCTTTCCATAGCTCGGTGTTTATTAATAAGATTAGATTGGCTTTGATATAACCTGGTAGTCCTACCCATCCCAAATAAACCCCGAGAAACAAAACAAATGACAGTGAAAAGCACTTCCATAGAAAACCAACTCTCCAAAGTTGTTTTGGAGAAGAGCGATTTTTTTTTCTAAGATCTAAACGCAAAAGATTTTATTCGTTAGGAAAAGAATGATCGTCTATGATTGAAAGTCTTCCATTTGGAAATTTTTCTAAAAATGAATTAGAGAGTTTGGAGAGTTGCTCTTTACCTAATGAATTGATTAGACAGATTATGCTTAATGAGTTTTGTTCCTGATCGATTCTTTGAACATTAATTTCAGAGCAAAACTCTCCAATTAGACTAACAATCTCTTCAATTAAATTTTTACTCTTTGAAGAATCTTGGACCTCTAAAGAAAGGAGTAAGTTACCTGTTTTGCTGGATCGGTCTTTGAAAATAAAATCTATTGATGAGATCATACATAATATGACAGGTGCGGCAACCAGAGCTGTCTCCCTTTGATCTGCTCCTAAAGCAAGCCCAATAGCAATAGACAAAAAGATGTAAGCGAGTTCTTCAGGTTCTTTAATCGGCGTTCTAAATCGAACAATCGATAAGGCACCAACTAAGCCCAGCGATAGTGCAAGAGAAGACTTGACTACAGAGATTACAAGGAGTGTAGTTAGGCAAATAACTGGAAGAACTAGTCCCAAATCACGCCTGAGTATTTTTAAGCCGCACCTTCTTGAGTAATGCCAAGTTAATAGTAATGATAATAAAATACCAAGCACAATGTTGATAACTAGAGATGATAGGGATACATCCGGTAAGCTAAAGTTTGGTAATTGGATTGAATTCATTTAATTCCGTATTTGATTTGTGATTGATTCTAAAACTGACTCCAAGGATATTCGATCCATACAGAGAAAGTCTTTCTTGCATGTATCATATCCGTCATGTATCCAGCATGGGCTACAATCAGGTGAAGTCGAAATATTATTGTTTGTATTGTAACCAAAGCAACTGACAGGTCTTGAACCACCGAAAATAATTACACTTGGTATNTTTAATCCATTGGCGATATGCATTAGCAAGCTGTCCGGACCAACAAAAAGATCACATTGAGAAAGAATTGATGCTGATTCTCGAATTGTAGTTTTACCTGCGAAGCGAAGCAAGAAATTAAAGAGGGGCTCTGTTTGGTCTCCAAGATGAACGAGGTCAAAGTCGCTCAGCAATAATCTAATTAACATATTCCATCTTTTCTCAGGCCAGTTTTTTACCGTCTCTTTGCTTTTTGTACAAATGGCAATGATCGGTTTATCCGATCGTTTGATTTTATCTTTTGCCCAAATTTTTTCCTCTTCGGAAATATAATATCTAGCGTTGTATTGATGTTCCTTAATACCTAACCTTAGCAGATTATGCTCAATAATATTCATTTTCTTTTCCTTATTTACGATTAATTCCCAATAAGTGGAATCAAATGAATAAAATGTTTCCTTTTGGTTAAGAGAGTCAATGTAAGGGTCTAGTTTGAGTATTTCAGGATTAGGAGTGATGCAATTTATTTTTAGCTTNGGGTATTTGTCTTTAATACAGCGAATTACATTTGCAGTNATGAGAGCGTCTCCCGGTGCTCCCAATCGATCAATGACAGTAATTTTTTTNTGATTTTTGTTAAGATCTGGAAGAATATTCTTTAGTTTTTTATTTCTCCACCATCTAAATTTTGAGAAGATTTTAAGCGGATAGAATCTGTAGAAAGCATATAGAAGTGGTTCAAGTTCATTTNTGCCTCCTGGGATTTGTCCATATTCTTTCAATTTTCAAAACTCTTATTTTGAGCTAAGAACAAACCAACTTCACCAACTGCAGTTTTAGCTTCACGAGGTTGGAATGATTTCACAAGTTCAAAACCTAAATTTTCGACGCCTTGAATGATTTTTTCAAATCCTCCACCTCCGTTATGCCAACTATGCCATTCCATTATCAAGTACCTAGATTGAAATAATATCTCTTGGTAGTGCTGAATGAATTCCCATTCTGCCCCTTCAATATCACATTTAATTAAATCATATGGTGGTTCTAGGCTTTCCGTGATTTCATCTTGTGTTACAATATTAATTTTCTTCGAAGGGGCCTTTTGGGAAAAGTCAAAATTTGAACTAGCCATGAATGGGCGCTCGAAAAATTGAAGATTTTTATTTTTGGGATTACCGAGTGCGCCTATTAGGTATTTGAAACGACCTGACAANTTTGGTTGAGAAACTAAGTTTTCCAGAGAANATCTACANAGTGAAGAGGGTTCGACNAATAGAGAGCGAAAGTTCTTTGCACCGGTCTTTGCTTGTAGCCAAAGACTAAAATAGCCGTAATGAGCACCTAGGTCTAAAATTTTGTTGTATTGAATCTNAGGGAGTATGTCTTCATATTCTTGTTTGATGAATATTTCTGAAAAAGAGTTATAAGAATCGTTTTCCGAAAGATGTGCCCAGTAATTATTTTTGACGGGAATAGACAAGCCTAGTTCGTGGAAATACTTTGATTTAAGGTTAGTTAAAATACTCTTACGAAGGAGAGATGACTTAAGTAAAAGTGAGCTGATGGAGATCATTCGATTCCAATNATTTGTGTAAGCTTGGCACGGACTTGATGAGCAGATAATTTATTTTCTGCGAGTTTGCGTGAGCTTTTGGCTAAATCTAATTTTTGTGAATAGCAATCGATCAATTCCANTATGCTTCTAACTAAATTATCCACTGAACGCTTGTGAATCCTGATTCCAATATTTTGTTGATCNAGCAGACGGTTAGCGGAGGTTCCCGCCGGACCATATGACAAGATAGGCCTACCGGATGCGATCAATTCAGGTAATTTGGTAGGGAATGAGTATTTATAATGCTCGTGTTTGCTATCCCTAAATGAAGAAGGAATGAAGAAACAGTGAGCCTGCTCCATGATCTCAAACTTTTTATCTAGTGGCATGATGATCCCATGATGCTTNACACCATCCAAGGAAAGAAATTCGCTGAGAAAGTTTGCTGGTTGCTTTTGCCCAAAAAGATNAAATTCAATCCATTGATATTTTTTCCTTGCCTTCTCAATGGCTGCAAAAAAGTCTTCAATGCAGTCTCCGTGTAAATGGGAAAATAGCCCACCCAGAAAACAAAATCTAAAGGGATTGTCTTTGTTGAAAGGAGGTTTTTTTGGCTCAAGAATGTTAAAACATCGATCCTCGGCACCATTATGCAAAACCTCTATATCTTTGCGTCCAAGCATGGTTTCATAATTTTTCTGCATCTCTCCGGTGATACAGATTACTTTGGAGCATTCCTGTAGTGTTTTTGTTACTTCAATTGATTGAAACTCCTTGGAGTGATCTGCCAAATGAACCAATAGGGGAATTCCAAGTACACNAGAAATCCAATTGGAGNATTTTATGCACTCCGCAGAGTAGACAAATGCGTAAACAGCAGAATATTCCTTCCCTAGATTCGTCTTTAGCCATTTATGCGAATACCGACCTCTCNATTCTGGAATTAAGCCGAAAAGGTACTTAAAATAATATCTTCGTGAACTGTGAAAAGGTACCTGTCCAAGTATGTATCCTTTGTGTTCACAGTGGGTTTTATAAGAGGCATCAGTGTATAAAACCCTATGGTCTATGTCCTTAAACAAACAATCAAGGGTAACCCCAAAACCATTTGGAGTCCCGGGAGGAGTTTCAGTTACTAAAAGTATTGGTTTTGGGTTTAACAATGTTTGCTATTTACGACGGTTCTGAGCCTCCATAATCTGCTGGATNGTATCATCTAGAGAGTGTTTGATTTCGAACTTAGGATAGTGGTTCTTAATTTTGGTTAGGTCACTGTAGTAGCAGATATGATCCCCAATACGGTTTTCATCCAAATATTCATATTTTTGTTTTTTGCCTGAAAAACCTTCACAAATTTCAAAAGCTTCCAAGATCGAGCAGCTATTTGCTTTTCCACCTCCCAAATTATAAACCTCTCCCGATCTCGGAGTCTGCAGAAAACATTCGATAAATCGTGCAACATCTTCTGAATGAATATTGTCGCGTACCTGTTTTCCTTTGTAACCAAATATTTTGTAAGCTCTATTTTCTATGTTGCACTTAACTAAATAACTTAAAAACCCATGGAGTTCTACTCCAGAATGAGAAGGACCAGTTAAGCAACCTCCACGTAAACAACATGTGGCCATTCCAAAATATCGGCCGTATTCTTGCACCATAACATCTGCGGCAACCTTAGAAGCACCGAATAACGAGTGCTTACATTGATCAATAGAAAAAGTTTCTGGGATTCCATTTTTAAAGAAGGGGTCATCGTATTCCCATCTTGATTCAAGTTCCTTCAAATTGATAGAATTAGGACCATCACCATAGACTTTATTTGTGGACATGTGAACAAAAGGAGTATCAGGACAATCCTGTCTACAAGCTTCAAGAAGATTGAGAGTGCCGACCGCATTAACATCGAAATCATCAAATGGTATAGAAGCAGCCTTATCATGGGAGGGTTGAGCAGCTGTATGAACAATTGCATCTGGTGTGATTTCTTTTACTAATGCCAAAACTTTTGAACGATCTCTTATGTCGAGTTCATGATGCTGAAACGAGGGCAAGGTATCCTTAAGTTCCTTGAGACGCCAAGATGTATCTCCCTGTGGTCCGAAGAATATAGATCGCTGATTGTTGTCAATACCATGTATGATATGACCTAAATTTGAGAAAAAAGTACAGACTTCAGAACCAATAAGCCCAGATGAACCAGTCACTAAAATTTTCATATAAATATTCTAATTTTCTTAATAATGCCAAAGAAGATTTTAACTAACCATCTTCGTTTTAAGAAAATTATCAGATTTGAGAATTTAATAATTACTGTAGAATCTTCGCCCATTAAAATTGACTTATCAGAATCTGAAATTGATATTTCCTGTGAATTGGAGTTCAGGGCTTCTATGACCTGCTTTAAATATGGTTTAATCTTATTTAATGCAGATTTGTTTGTTGATGGTAAACTTATGGTGTAGAGCCAATCCGTTACGCGTCTCAAAGATTGATAGTGGAATAGTATCAAATTTTCACGATAATCATATTCAGATATATTCCATGGAGCTAATCCGCATGCTTCATTTTTAATTATGTGTACATTTTTGAATAACTTTGGGAATTGGTCTAAATATTTTTGATCTCCGTATTTATTACCTTCAACTCGACCATAACACCATTCGATACAGGCTTCACTCCACCATTTAAGACATCTTTTTGAATTGTCAGAATTATTGAAGGTAAGCCAGCTGACATTGTATATTCCATGATTCTCTAAGTATTTAAGTTGCTTTGGAAATCTATGCGGCATAATAACGATGTCAGCATTCTTAAATTCATTAAAAACAATGTCAGGGCTTGAAAAAAACAATTGGTCAGCGTCCAGATATGTTAAAGAACTACAGAAATGCTTTTTGAAGATTATATAATAGAGGACCAAAGGTGTCAGAGTCCAATAATATTCAACTTTAGAACGGTTTTTCTTTGCTATTTGTAAATTGGGAAAAGATTCTTCTAACTCATTGATTTTAATAATTTTTAAACCGCTTACATCAGTATGGTCCAAGAAATTTTCTGTTTTGTGATCAAGTGATAGAACATATTTTAAGGAATTCTTATCATGTTTTTCTATAGATTTTAGCAAGCTATAGCCGGCGGATAAAAAGTTGCTATCAAAATATGTACAGTAATTATTCGTACTAATTCCTTTTTTTTACAAAAACTAAATCAACAAGTACTGATGAAAATCCTTGGCAATTATTTTTTATGTGAGGGTTCACAAAACGATATTCTTCTTCAAAGGTTGGGCTGATCCATGAATGAAATTCCATTTCGTTAAAATGCCATACTGGATAAGAGGACTCGTAGATCGGTTGTTTGATATTTTGAACAGTGATTTTCGATGGTCCATGCTCAACAAATGGCGTCTGTTCCACAACAATCGATTTGACGCATGTTTTATTCAGTTTTGCAATTACAGTAGAAGGATTTTCAAAAAATTGAATACTACTTCCTAAAAGAACCACATCGAAGTGAAGTTGTTTATGAAAATTATTAAACTCAAATATGTTTAAAAAAGAAATTTGATTAAAATTTGCCAATTTTTCCCGTCCTGCGGTAACAAGTTGCTCTTGCTCAACTATTGTCCAATTAAGATTATATTTCTCTAATACCTTAAGGTTACGAAAAAACGAACTCGCAAGGCCTCCTCCGTAATCCAAAACTGAAATGGTTTCATCATAACGATTCGAGGCAAAATTTATACCTAGAATTGTAGGTAATGAGTATTGATAATGATCATATAAAATTGTGTCTCGTTCGCACTTTTTTTCGTTTGATAAAATTCTTTCTAACGAAGCTATTTTTTTGTCAAAAATATTTTGTTGATTGTATCCTTTAGATGCAGATTTTGCATCGCTCCATGATTTATAAGATCCGGAATAACAGACCGAGTCGTCACTTTTACGACTTGAAAACAAAGTTGATAACAGATGATTAATTTCTATCGAAATAAATTTTTAAATTTTTCTTTTAGGTCGAATTTTTGCTTCTGACTCGAGCACAGCTCGTTTATTTCGCCTATAGGCCAATTTAAAGTTGATGGTTCCTGCCCAAAGTTTAGAACCTGTTTTTGCTTCTTTGTTAGACCATTCAAGTCTCTTGTATTTAGCAGGATAGGTTCGCCAACTGGCATTCTTGAGGGGGACAATTGCCCGAACATGGAGGTTCGAACTTGTCCTCCATTATAAGGTTTTGCTCTATGAATTGTGGCGTAATCGTATGCAATAAATGTACCCTTGGGACGATTGTTAAAAGTAACTATTTCCTTATGAAAATCATTCTCCATGTGATCAAAACCTTCACAATCATGATTTCTAGACCATTTGTGACTTCCTTTTACAAGTTGGACGCCACCATCTTCAACATCAGACAAATACATTAAAAATATCAAACCTTTATCATCAGGTACAACTTCTTGAACGAAACAATTATTTTCAAAGTCGTATGTGTCGATCTTGTTGTCCAGATGCCACCACATCTTGAAATCTTCGGAGGGATAGGTACTGTAAATTCTATAGTTAGACAAATGAACTTTATCGCTGGAATATTTTTCTGCTAATTCTATCAAAGTTTCATTTGTATAGACATCGATAATTTCTTTTCCATAAGTAAGAGTGTCAGCTAAATATCTTTGGCAACCTTGTTTTATATAACCCCTTGCACCATTGCAGTGAGGTTGGTTCATTGCTTTTTCGATTTTTGAATTAATCTCTTTTATACAATTTGAAGTTATCAAACCGGTCAGGTCGGCAAAACCATCCTTTTCAATAGTTGATTTTAATTCATCAATATCAAAACTTTTCATGTTAACTAACTATGATTTTCAAGATACAATTTTTTTTGTCTCCAATGAAAATTCTCATTCTATTCCATTTTTCTTTAATATAGCTGACACCATGCATCCGTATCTGATCAATCTTTCTCAAAAACAAACCATTCAAAACCATGGGGATAAAGAATATTTTATTTATCAAAAAAAATAGCCAATCATTTTTTTTAATTAATTTATAATTTTGAATTAACACTTCGTTAGACGACCATAGTCCCCAGTCCTCATCATTTACGGAATAGGACAAGTTTTCAAAAACAGGCTCATTTTTCTTTCTAGGTGTTGCAGGTCCATTCCGGTCTTTATAGGCAGTTAGACTAGGATAGTGTTCTAGATGGTAGAAATGATGTCCTACATACTTACTAAATTCTACAATATCATGTTTTTTCTCGAGTCTAAGTGCTAAATCACCTTCCATCCATCCCCAATATATAAGTTTTTCATCATAACCTTTGGTATTATTCCAAATATCTCTGTGAAAAAGCATTATTCCAACTGGACTCCACCAGAATTCTTTTCCCCAATTAGTAGCAGATTCAACTTGAAAATGATTTTTAAAACACTCAATGAATGAATTTATTTGATTAAGATTTAGGGAAAGCCTACTTATTCTAAATGGTACGCTCCTTCTTTCGACAAAAAGAAAAGCATTTGAAAGGTCGAAATTGGACGAAGGATTGTTTTTATTCAGCTTTTCGAACTTTTTGAAAAAATCATTACCGACAACAGTATCGTTGTCTATTCTTCCTATGTATTCGCCGTTCGCTCTTCTCGCCGCAGCGTTCAGCGCAATTACTTCAGGAAATTTGCTATCTCTTTGTTTAACTTTTGCGAGTTCAGGCGGTATGTATACGAATTTTACTTTCTCTACAGCTTCAGGAATGAGATGCAAGGCTTTGCTTAAGGGTATTTTGCTTCCCCAATCACAGACAATTACTTCAAGGTTATCGAGAAATTTTGCTTTAATTGCGTTTTTTAATGCCAAGTTTATGGAAGTCTCCAGTCGCCAACGAGAATTACCCATGTAAGAGTCATTTCGAGAACAAAGAATCAAAGAAAGAAGAGGCCTATCACTCATTGTTAATTTCTGTAATTTTTAAAAGGGTGGTTGATATTTTAAAAATTTCTTCTTCAGTCAGAGTCAGTCCGCTAGGTAAATAAAATCCGAAATCAGCGAGACTTTCACTGCAATCAAGTTTTTTCTTTACTTTTAATAAATGGGAAAAACATGGTTGTTTGTGTAAAGGGTAAAAAAAAGGGCGGGTGCCAATTCCAAATTCTGCTAATTTTCTCATCCACCATCTATTTTTCCTTTTAGAATCTTTCGACACCATTCCAAAAACCCAATAAATATTTTTACAGTAATCAGTTTTTTCCAAGGGTAAGGTAAATGCTTCACATTTTTGAAAATGTTTTTGGTATAAAAAGCCAATCTTTCTTTTTTTCTTAAGATTATTTTCTAATTGTTCAAATTGAGCCACACCGACTGCTGCTTGAAGATTACTCATTCTGAAATTCCATCCGGTTTCTTTATGAATGAACCTTTCTCTTTTACCAAAGCAAAGATTTCTTAATGATTCACATCGTTCAGCAACTTCTTGATTGTTTGTGAGAACCATTCCACCTTCACCTGTTGTAATATGCTTATTCGGATAAAAACTGAAGGTGCTAATATCGCCAAAAGTTCCGCATGGTTGTCCTTTGTAGGTTTGGCCAATTACTTCAGCAGCATCTTCAATTACCTTTAGATTATATTTTTTGGCAATGTTAAGAAGAGGGTCCATATCGACAGTCAGTCCATAAATGTGGACGACCATAATCGCTTTTGTTTTTTCATTAACTAGTGCTTCAATATCTGCTGTGTTTATGTTCCAAGTTTTTGAGTCAGAGTCTAGATAAACTGGTTTGGCACCTACTCTGAATACCGCTAGGGCGCAGGATATAATTGTAAAAGTTGGCATTATAACCTCGTCTCCTGGTCCGACCCCGATTGCTTTGATTGCAAGTTCCAATGCGGCAGAACCGTTACAAACTGCAAAGGCATGCTTACGATTGCATAATTCGGCCATGGCATTTTCAAGTCTCTCAACAAATGGTCCTTCTGAAGAAATCCATCCAGTATCAATACACTCTTCAAGGTACCTCTTTTCGTTGCCCTTTAGTTTGGGTTCGTTAACCGGAATAAATTTGTTCACTGATTTATTTTTTTTGCAGAATAGAACACACCCCCCAAGTTTGGTCGCATGGTTGATTACCTGTTATCCATTCTTCAGAAAGTAGTAATACAAAGCCACATTCTTTGGCAAATTGTACGATTTCATTAATATTAAACGCTCTCATGACATGGGTTTCTTTAATTTCGGAAATTTTTCCGCAACTTCGATTTTTGATAAAAGTTTGATAATTAACCTCTACGATATTTTTTGGCTTAGAGCATTTTGGCTCAGCAATTCTTGTAATCGAAATTTCATCATTTTGAACTCTTTTTACTTTTAGAGTTGGACCAATTGTCCATACCGCTGGAGCATACCAGAAATCAAAAATTAAAACTCCGCCTTTTTTTAATTGTCGATAGGCATTTTTAAGCATTCCAATAACAGAGTCATCACTTGTTTGGTAACTGAATACATGAAAAAGCGATATTACTGCATCAAAGTCATTATCTATATATGTGTTAGTACAATCGCCTTTTTTAATGGAAAAATTCTCTTTATTATCAATTTCGGCATTTGAAACTTCTCCTAAATCAATCATTTGTTGACTTTTCTCAATTCCATAAACTTTAAAACCAGCGTTTGCTAGTATTCTTGCATGAATTCCGCTACCTGAGCCAAACTCCAATAATTTTTCTGCTTCAGGTTTGAATTTAGATAGAAGTGACATGACATAGTTACTTTCACCTTGATAATCCTTTTCTTGATAAAGCAAGTCATAGTATTGAGCATATTTTTCGAACACCATTACGCGGGAATAAACTTAATTTTATCGTCGTCCCCAGCATAGGGCCCTTGTTTAACTTCAAACATCTCCAAATCTTCTAATACTTTGAAACCATGACCTCCCTCGATTAGTAATATGACATCTCCAGATTCTAATAGCTGACTTTCAATATACTCTTGTTCCTTTGAGTAAAAATCAACTTGAAGTTTTCCTTTACGAATAAATAAGGTCTCCTGCGTATATAAAACTTCTCTTCTTACTGGTTTATGAATATGGGGTGTAATCTCTTTACCACTAGGATGAGACATATATGCAAGTTGTTGTGAGAAATTGTTAGGAGTAAAAAAGTGGATACCACAATCGCTGAAGCTTTTTCTTACAATTATGCTTAATAATGTATTGTTGTGAACGATTTTTTGTATCACGATATGTTAAAACTATAAAGATTCTCTAATTTGTTTTATAGTGATTACTTATTGAAAGTAATAGCCGATTGAAATATTTCGAGAAATCAAACTCCTCTTCGAAGCATTTAAAACAACCATCTCGGTAAAATTGATAATTTGAAAAGATTTGATCTATACAATTTTCAATTTCACCAAAATGATTAAAAACTAACCCGCAGTTATATTTAGAAAATAATTCTGAATAACCAGGTAGATTGAGAGCAATAACTGGAACTCCACACTTAAGATACTGACCAAGTTTACCAGAAGCTTTGAATACATTCTCTCTGCCACCACCATATCTTTTATCATACGCAATAATTCCTATATCTGCAGATGAAAAAACATCGTCTATATTATCAAAAGAAACTGGATCTAAAGAGAGTTTCAAGCGTTTACCACTTAAAGAATGTATATGTTTTATAAATGGTTCTTCAGCTGATCGCTTTTCTCTTTCATGCAATACTAACTGATATTTATTTTTCCAATATCTGGATACTAAAGCTAACTGATCGACGCACATCGCATCATGGATCCATCCAGCATGTAAAATTATCTTTTTATTTTCTCTAAATTTAAATTTTTGTTTAAAAAAATTTCTGTTTAAAAATTTTTTTGAATTGATCGGACTGTGGGGAATAAAATAAATATTTCTGCCATTAAAATCTACCGAATAATGGTTAGACAAAACTTTTAGCCTCGAATTTTCTTGGATAATTATTTCGCGTGTTGAAGAAAGACAACTAGTGTATAAGACTTCGAATAACCTATAAACAAAAAGATTACTTTTATTTGTGTCAATTTCAAGGGACCAATAATAAATTTCAGATTTTTTTAAAAAGTTTAAGAATTTTGATGTTACAAGACCAATATTATCAATTGATATAATTATTTCGTACCTAAAGTAACAATGATACGAAATGCAGAAAAACATGAATCGTAGCTTGTCATAAAGCCACATAATTTGAGAATCTAAAGCCTCAATATTTACTTTGTATAAATCTCTTAAAAATCTGAAATTGGTTTTAATGTATTCTGGTATTATTGACTTAATCCAATTTGATTTATTTTCTGTATAATGAGAATCTTTATGTGTATTTATTACAAAATTATTTCTGTTGTAGTTTAAGAACTGCTTAATAGATCTAATCTTTACATTTTTATTGAATTGAGGTGGAAGTGGAAAACTGTTTTCCCGCTCCACTGTGTAAATATCGATCGCAAAATTTTTTTGAGATAATATTCTAATAGCATTAATTAAACTTGGATAAACACCAAGAAACTCTTCTTCAAATAATATAGCTATTCTGTTCTTTTTAATTTATTCTATATACCGTTTCAAAAAATGAGGAGAAAAGAGGGTTAGTCTTATCACTAAGCGTTTGCCATTTGCTTGATGCCGGATAATCAGATTTTGAAATATTTATAGAATCAAAACTATTTTCTAAGTCTGAATATTGCTTCAAAAAGAAAATCCCTTCAGTGCATCTATCGATGTGGAAGAACCAATTTTCTATCTGATCTTTGACCATTTCACCCATAGAACTTATATTTACAAATAAGTTGAAGTATTTATCTGGTAACATCTCAACTTGGTGCGGGAGAAGGAACCTTATATCGGAAGTTTCAAAATCATCTTTTACACTATCCCAATCATCGAAATCCCTAAATTTGAACACTTTTTTATCTTCGAATGAATTGGAGAGATACCATTGTGAAATAAAAAGTGCAGGAGGTATGTCAATGATAGTATATTTCATGTTTGTATACTTTTGCAACATTGTGTGACCGATTCTTCCATGACCAGCACCTAGTTCAATAACATTTAATTTTTTACGTTCATCATTTTTCAAATATTTTGTAAAAGTGTTAATTTCAAAGATGGTGTTTGGTAAATCTTGGCTAATTTTTGCTTCATCAATATCAACTAAAATTGGATTACCTAGTGTTGACTCTTTAACGCTAGAGAATAAGTTTTCATCATCCTTAGATGACGAAAATTTATAGAGAAGAATTACCAACCTGACATAGTCTCTCCATCCATCATCTGTCAGATCTTCCTTCATTTGATTAGTGCTTAAAACCTTTTTGTCAATATTGTTAAAAATTTCACTTTCATTTACAGTAAAATTGCTAAGTATCGTTTCAATTTGGGAAATAATATCCTCGTGATGAGACCATCCAAAATAGTTTTTGTTTACTGACCTCTTGAAATTTTCAATACCGTTCAGTTCAATTTGTATAATATTAAAAACAAGATGATATAGCCAAAACTTTGATGGATGATATAATTCTTTTGATTTGCATAAGGAGAATACCATAGTTCTCAGTTCATTATCTTTGATAAGATTTATGAATTCGCGGTGGAAACTATCATTTAAGTTTCCTCTTTTAGATATAAATTCACCAAGTTTGTGAACAGTGGAAAAAGTTGGGCTTAAGTATATCGACTTTTTATACAGCAGTGCAGCTTTTCTGAATTTTGACTTCTTGTAAAGTAATTTTAAATAATTTAACCATAAATCATCCCAATGAGGAGCGATCCAAAAGCATACACGAAATAAGATGAACGAAAATGATGAAAATTTAGATTCCATTAAATTTTTGGATAAATTGAATATATACAGAAGTATAAAAATTTTCCATTTTGGTAGTTTATTGAATTGAAGAGGTGCTATCATAATTAAATTGTCTTTATCAAATAATCTTTTAGGATTTTTAAAATTTTATTTGTATTGTGAGAACTCAGGCATTTGACCTGAGCTTTTTTGCCTAACCTTTTTGAATAATCTGGGTTGTTAAGAAGGAAATTCATTTTCTCGATTGCATCATTTTTATTATTATAAGTTAGTACTTCTTTCTCATTTTCAAAGTATTCATTTATGTCCATTTTGTTATCAGTAAGGAGTGCGCAACCTAAACCTGTATTTTCGAAAAGACGCATATTACATGCATAATTTCCAGTAAATTGGTTATGATAATTGAAACCGATTTGATATTTACACAATTCTTGGAGCATTTCATTGCCAAACTTTGGTTTGTTGATTTTTTTTGCGAATTCTGTAGGCAATAACCAAGGACTTTTAGGTAAATTATTTGCATTAGACCAATTCATAATTTTGGAATTCTTCCAGTATTTTGAAACTTTCGAAGCAATAGAATGCCTATATCTAATTGTTCTATGCTTAAATCTTTCTTTAACCTTGGGAGTGTAACTATCTCCAAAAATATCGAAATATCGATTTTTTGATGTAAGCTCCTCTAGTAGTTCTGTACGTGATTTAAAGTCAGGGGTCGCTAAATCAAGATTTCCAAAAAATGCCATTTTGTTTTTTCTTGTATTGGGTAAAGAAATTTTTTCTAAAATAATTGGATCGAATGAATGTTGTAGCCATTCTGCAGAAATCCCTTTTTTCCTGAGACGATTAACTAAATGTTTTGAGTTTGATAAAGTTAGGTCGAATCGATTGAACATATTCTCATCCCCGACATTCGCTCCGTACCACGCGATTAGTTTCACTTTGGGTTTTATCTCACCTGAAACCTCATCAAGAAAACGATTTCCCACATATAGTGTAGGTGCAAAGCAAAATATTATATTAGGTTGAAATCTACGAATTTTCTCTTTTCCTATTTCTAAAACTGGATCATTTGAAGACGGATTAAAATGATTCTCTCTTGCCCAAGCATACGATATCTCAGGCACATTTCGATTGAATTGACATGTTTTGAATCCTAATTTTTCAAGCAATTCAAACCATCTCACATAGGAAGAAAGTGCATGCCATCTGATGAATTCCATTTGTTCATCAGAAGTTTGTTTAGAAAGTTTGGGGTTTTGTTTGTAAATTTCCTCAGCGTGCTTTGGATAAATCGATGTAAGGAATGCTATTCTCAAAATTTTAAATTAAAGCATCGATGTTATAATCGGTGCTAATTCAGCCATAACTTGATTGTTTGCAATAGTGTTCAAGTGTGAATCTTGATTGTTTCGCCACCATTTTTCCATTTTGATTGAAATTGGAAAAACTGAAAGTCCCTCCATGATTTTCTTCATGTTTGCTGAATATGCATCATGGGAAAAGCGGTAGATTTTTTCTTTAACTCGAAAGTATTCGAAGGGTTGTTTGAACTGCCTACTGGGGAATTCATTAAATCCGGGTTGAAATTCCGTCCAAAAAATCAATAACTTTGAGTTGTTTGCATTGCATACTTCATTGATTTCATGAAGAAGTTTATTTGTGAGTTTTAATCCATATTCCATCCTTGGGCTAACTTTGTCTATCCAAAGAGAAAAACTGTTTTTCCCATTTTCAAAATTTTCATATTTATAAAACCAGTGGTCCGAGGAATTGATATCTAACCTATCGATGAAGGAATTGATCTCGGTTTCTGGCGGATTATGGGTGATAGATTGATCGTTTTCTGGGAGTATTTTTCTTTCCCATTCTTGATCGCGATCAAAAATAAAGGGCCGATCATACAAAAGTTTGAAAGGTTCTAATATCCTAATTCTCGGCGTCGCATATATGAGGGAGTTTTGTCTCTCGTTGGGGCCGGTAAGAAAGTCTTCTTCAAGCCAAAAAGTCGGCTTCGCCCAACCATTTTCTGGGAAATGAGTCGGGAACAAATTGTTTGCAATGTCATTCATAGGAGTGAACCATAGGGCTACAAGATCCGCTTTTTGAGTATGGAAGAAACGTTTTAAGTTAAGAAGTTGTTGATCTTGCCCCCAGCCTCCTGCCGCGAGGGAAGTGCATGAAATTCTGTTTTCAAGGATCCTTTCCAATTGAGATTCAGGCATTTCCTCTAATTTTGAAGCACTTGCAACCACTTGTGAGTCTCCAAGTAATAAAACCTTAGGTTTTTTTGTTTGTTCAAAGGATATTTTTCTACCCCTGGAACCATGATGATTTATTTCATCAACTCCAAGATATTGTCCGTTCCAACCTGAGATGACAAAGTGAGCGTCATAAAAGAACCTCATACAAACCTCAGCAATACCCAATGAAAGCGTCAAGGAACAAAGTAAAACTGAAATTTTTTTGAGTCTGCTTGGGGAATATTTATTCAATTTACGAAGGGCTGGGGTTAAAGGGTTCTAATCGTGAAACCACCTTGAAAAGATTCAAAGATTCAAACTTTGAATCTTTGGTGACTTGAAGAAGTGGAATATTTCCGAGATAAGTTGACCAAGTACTGAAAGTAGTGGCTTGCGGACCGATTAAATAGTTACATTGAGATAAAGCATACATGTCTTGTGCAACAGAGCCATTGGGGAAGATGAAATCAGGATGTTGCTCTTTAACCTCTCTTAATATTTTCGTACTGTCAGAACAGATTAGAACTCCAAGCGATTCTTCAGATTTTAGTTTTTTGAATTGATCGATTAATTTAAGATAATGTTTAACAGGCACAAAATATTTTCCATTGTAAAAATCTTTGAAATCATTTTCACGGATATGAACTCCTAGAAGAACATCATATTTTGATTTGGCTTTGTTAATTAAGGAACTTATTGGAGCTTTAAGGGAACTCCGAAAGCCTAGAATTTGGCAGATTTTTTCACGATGTTTCCTGACCAAGTTTTTTGCAGTGAAATGAAATCCCTTAAGTTCGTAATTGGATTTAGGCGGTAAATCATTTAGATCAAAGCTAGGGTCGAAGTTTTCTAAAATCTTTACCTTCCGATAAGTCTTATCTCGAAATTTCCATTTTATTCTATTAATCAATCGCGACTTTGGACGGGGATACTCAAAAAAATGGAATGGAAAGTAATTTTCAAAAAATCTAATGTTTGAACTGCCATCATGATAATTGCAAAACGCGAGGGTGTAATCTTCAATTTTGTAATCATATTCAACAGCGTATGCCAATGCATTAGATAAGCGAAAAAGTATGTTCCCCAATTGTCCATATTCTTGCCGAATGATTATTTTCTTTTTCAAGAAATAGGTTTTTTCCAAATAGCAGCAGGAGTGACAAACTCAGAAGCATTTGTAATACATGCGGTGTTTTGTAATGGCCAATCTTCTAAAAGTTTAAAAGCATCTTCATAATGAGTTCTGTCAGAATTATCCAAAATGATAATCCCGCCATCTTTTAGCAAATTCATTGATCGCATAATGGATGCGACGCGATGTCTTCCGTCGACGAATACTATGTCAATAGACGCATCTGAAATCTTCTTCAGGGGAGCAAGATAATCATCGACATTAGGAATAGAGAAGTTTCTTTCTCTAGGTAAAACTAAATTAGGAGACCATCGCGCAAATTCGCTAAAAGGAACTCTTTTTTTAACTTTATCAATCCATATCTCTTCATGTTCAATTGAAAATAAATTGACTCCTCGATTTAGAAAAAAAATACTGGACCCTCCAGCTCCAAATTCCAATATTTGCATTTTTGGATTGATATAGTGATGTAAGAATTGGATTACGGAATAGTTTATCCAAGGGAAACCGGCATCAAGTGGACTTTTTTTAAAAAGAAAATCCTTTATCCACAATTCGATGTGGAGCCATAATGAAAATTCTTGAGAATTACTCTGAACAAATTCCAAGTCGTGTTTGAATTTTTTAAGGCCAGATATTACTGAATTCAAAAGGAAAAGGAATGATCCATTAAAAAAATACTTTGGCTGGTAGGAGGAACCATTCCAGTACCGTAGAAATCAGACTGCAATACGTTGATCACGAAGGCATCAGTTACCCAGTCAATTATTTGCCCACTTTCATCATCCAAAAAAGAGGTGACATAATATTTACCCTGATTGAGTTCAAGTTTTGAAAGGGATAAGTTTACTTGGAAAGATTTTTGTGATGTAGGCAAAATCCATTTTCCAAAAGTTTTCATACATAAATGAGCAATCCTTACATGAGTGGAGTTTGATATGCCAAGGCTAAGGCTCATGGGGGCAGTTATTTCTTCGTAGATATCAAAAAACAGTTTTATGGTAGCCGATTTCCCAGAAATCAAAGAATCGACAACCTTATTCTGATCGTTTCTAAACTCAATCCCCGACAATTTACATTTACCACTTCCTTCCCGAATCATTCTTTGGGAAATTGGTAAATTGGCACTTTCCTCCATATCTTCGCGATACTTCTTTATGACATCGGATGTTTTACCTGAATATATGATTTGACCCATGTTGAGTAGGAAAGCCGATTTACATAAATTCTCGACCGTCGCCATTTGATGACTTACAAAAAGCACGGTTTTACCAGATTCAGCTATGCTTTTCATTTGGTTGATGCAACGATTTTGGAATCTTAAGTCGCCAACTGCCAGTACTTCATCCACAATCAGAATATCTGGTTCTAGGTGAGCCGCTACAGCAAAGCCTAAGCGTACCGTCATTCCAGAGGAATATCTTTTGATTGGAGTATCAATGAAGTCGGCAACTCCGGCAAAATCAACAATTTCATCAAATTTTTTGTCCACTTCTCGTCTGGTCATCCCAAGAATTGCCCCGTTGACAAAAACATTCTCACGCCCAGTCAGTTCGGGGTGAAAGCCAGTTCCGACTTCAAGTAATGAGGCTACTTTGCCTTTGACCTTTACCTTGCCTTCAGAAGGTTCAGTAATTCTGGATAAAATTTTCAAAAGCGTTGATTTTCCAGATCCATTTGCCCCAATCAGACCAACAACTTCTCCCCGAGTGATTTCAAAATTCAGATCGTGTAAGGCCCAGAATTCATGGTCGTTGATCATTCGGGTGGGGTCAATACCTGCTTGGTCGAAACCATGTTTTGGGATCCCATTTTTACTCCTAGTCCACCAACGGCTGAGGTCTTCGCGCAGACTAGTCATCCCAATTGTACCCAACCTATATTTTTTGGAAAGGTTGTTTGCTTGGATAACAAGAGATTCTTTCATAATTTACAAGTAATCGACCACTCGCCTCTCGGTTCTTTTAAAAAAGTATATTCCCGAAAGCAGAAGTAACACAGCAACTATTGTTGAGTAACACAATAGATGAAATGAAAAGGAGCCTTTTCCAAGGAGTGCAAAGCGGAAGGATTCAACAACTGAGGCCATAGGGTTGAGTGATGCCCAGAATCTATACTGTTCTGGAACTTCCGATAAAGGGTATATGATTGGCGTTGCGTACATCAGTGCCTGTGCAAGGAATCCAGTGATTTGATTGAAGTCGCGGTACTTGGCAGTAAGTACAGACATCCATAAGCCCATACCGAGACCGAGGGATGCAACCAAAGGAATAAGCAAAGGAATAGTCAACATGGCCGAAGTCATCTCAAAGTGTGAAGCTGTTGGAATAAAAATTTTATAAACGCAAAAATAACCTACAAAAAAAAGGGCTTGTACGGAAAAGCCTAATAGTCCGGAAACGCAGTTTGCTAGTGGATTAATGAGTCTCGGATAATATACTTTTTGATAAATCCCAGCATTTGCAGTAAACACGGAGGCATTTCCTGTAAAGCAATGAGAGAAGTAACTCCAGATGATCAAACCGGAGTTATAAAAGAGTAGGGGAGGGAGTCCTTCGGTTGGAATTTGAGCAAATTTTCCAAATATTAGCGTAAAAACGACAGTAAGAAACAAAGGTTGAAGTACAAACCAAGCAGGGCCTAAAATAGTTTGTTTGTACTGAGCTAGAAAATCCCGCCTTACAAGTAAGTAAAGCAAGTCTCGGTACTGCCAGATCCCGGCAAAATCAAACCCCGTCCAGCCTGCGGATGGTTTTAGAACAGTTATGCTTTGTTTTTGCAAAATGATATATTTATCTACCGACTAGTTTCGTCTTCAAATCAGCGTTTGCTTGATCTTTACTTTTGGTGGCAACATACCAATCGATAGTTTTTTTCAGGCCGTCAGAAAATCTAGTTTGAGGAGACCAACCGAGAAGTTCCTTAGCCAAAGCATTACTGGCAACTCGATTGAGTGGTCCTGTTGGTTTATTTGTGAGAAGTTTGATGGTTGCACCTGGATTTAATGTATCAATAACTTGTTTTGCACATTCTTTTACTTTTATCCTCTCCATCGTTCCCAAATTGATAGAAGTTCCATCGTGTATTTTTTCTGCAACTGCAATTGTCCCTGATACAATGTCATCAACATATGTCCAGTTGCGAATTTGTTCACCATTTCCCCAAACCTCAAAGGGGTCTAGCTTAAGGAAACCCCTTGCGATCATTGCCATAACTGCGTGGTTCTCCGTACATCTTGGGCCGTAGACAGTAAAATACCTACAAGAAGCAGTCTTTAGATCTAATTGCTGATGGTATGCCTTGAGGCTTAATTCGGCCATTAATTTAGCCCATCCATAAAGATCATCTGCTTCATAAGGAGGCTTCACCATTTTTTCATGGAGAAAGACTTCTTTAGTAACATCCATCTGTTCTGAGGTCGGATACACACAACCAGAAGAAGCAAATACGATCTTTTCTACTCCATTTTGGTGAGCATGCCTAAAGACCTGTCCATCCAGAATCATATTGGTCGAGCATTCGACTTGGTGAGAGTCAATGTAGCCACGCCCTCCATGATCTGCAGCTAGATGAAAGAGGACTTCAATGTCTTTGGTAGCTCGTTTGCAAAAGTCAGAATCGAGGAGGTTTCCCTCGATTATTTCACAATCTACATTATCCAGATGTTTTCTTTCTCCACTAGAGAAATTCTCTGCAACCCGAACCAAAGCTCCTTTCTTAACCAACTGTTCTGAAAGATGAGAACCAATGAAGGATGCTCCTCCTGTTATGAGTACTTTTTTATTATTCCAATTCATGATTTTAAAGATTTTAGCTAGGTTTGATTGCTTCCATGTAAAGTGAATCAGGTTTTCTTGGACTTCCTGATATAGTGTTATCAAGTAAATAATTATTCCAGTTTGATATTAGGCTGGTTATATGAGTTTGTCTGGTAATACATACAAATCCGATTTCTTTCAAAAAATTTGCTAAAGATATTCGATCGTACATGTATTTATGCTTTTCTCCACAGAGGTGAAAACGCCCAATTAGAAGTGCATCTAATTCAGATTTTCGTAATATTAGTTTGATAATTTGGTCTCTAAACCAAGAGGATTTAAGAAGTTTTTTAATTTGCAGCTTAAATTTGAGATGGAGAGGGATTTTTTTTTCGGGCATTATAAATTCCTTCTTTTTCGAATTAGCCTCAATAATGGATTTTACCTGTTCACCACACCTTGAGATTACAAAATCTTCGTTTTTCGGATTGGATTTAAGAAAATCTAGCATTTTTCCACCAGAATAAGTTCTTGTCATTTGATCAATTAACTCTAAACGCATCCATTCTGCATCTAGACTTGAATTTAACTCTTTATTATCGATCCTTTTCAAAGATGATAGATATTCTTTGCAAATTTCTTCTAAATCAGGAATTGCTACCCTTAAAATACCACCTTTTTTAAGACTACGAAAACAATCTTCAGTAAGTTTTTTACCATCTTCATAAGAGAGGTGCTCTAAGAAGTGTGAATGGTAAATAACATCAATTGAATTATCCTCTGCAGGAATTCCATCAGATGCTTTCCAGGTTTTAACTCCTTCGATGTAAGGATTAACATCAAGATTTATCCATTCTGGGTTTATTTGAGAACCACATCCAAGGTTTAGGTAGATTTTATTATTAATAAGGTATTATTTTCGAAGAGTTGTAATTAGAAAATGAAATTTCTAGTTATTGCAATTATAACATCCAATAAGCAATTAACGAGAGATTGTTCATAGGGAGTTAGTAAATCAAAAGTGAAACCTGTCGATTAAACTTTTTTTAAGATCTAATCGGATAAGCTCAATCTTTGATTTGAAAGAGATTGAAGTTTAACAATAGCAGAATCCAAAGAATCTACATTGGCGAGAGCAAGTGCTAGCATGGTGCCTCCAACATTACGTTGACCACGTAAGGCGGATCTTATTCGGCCTTCAAAGTTGTATCCGCCGCGGGGAAAGAGATTGGTTTGTCCCGGAGCAAGTTTGTGTGGCCAAAAGCATCTGAAAACAAATAGTTTGCGATAGTTCCGAGAGAATTCATATGCTTCGAAAAGAACTTCTCGATTTTCTATCTTGATAGGTATAAGAATAGGCTTTTGTCCGATAGGTGGATTAATCTGAGTAAGTCCAGTTAAAGGTAGGCAAGATTCCGGTGAGTGGGTTGACAGCACAGCAGTGCATGCACCCCCTGAATCCCAGTTTGCTTCGAACGCTTGCCAGTATTCTTTCGTTGGGTTGATACTTCTTTTTTGAGTGTATGGGTTGAAGCGAGAGGAAGTTTCCTTTTGCCATTGATAAGAATGGGCACTTTCAAAGTGTAGTTGTGCGGCGATCTGATTTGAAATTTGAATTTTCTCCTTAAATATCAATCCATTATTCAAGTTTAATTTCAATTTTGGCATGTTTAAGAACTCTTTCTCTTGACTTCGAAAATGATATTCGGAGAGCCCAAAAGAAATACTTGTGAAAAGTATCAGCATTATGCTGTAAATTACGGATGGAAATGTTGATAAGTTTTTCCAGTTGTTTGGTTCGTTACCGAGAATTTTTAGAAATAGTCCTCCTCTAGCGGAGCGTGCTAGTAAAAAAATCAAAACAAAAATAATTGAGGTTTCAATCCAACCTACCAAATCATGAAGTGAAGGAAAGTCCCATGTTCCAATTGAAAATAGGGTTTGTTCCAGAAGGTGACCTTTACCTTTAACTTTTATAAATGATAGTGAGAAGGCTCTCAATAAATTTAGTATGATTGCAATAATACCTCCAGATATAAAAAGAATAATTCGGTTTACTATTTTAAACCGGTAATAAGCACCAAAGAAAAGAGAAACCACAAAAGAAGCTTGGAGGCCATTAATTCCGCTGCATGCTTGATCAATTCCTATTTGACCAAAAACACCTACATCAATCACTGTGCCTTGAAGGCTTGCCTCATGTTCCATGAGTTGGAGAATATCCACAATAATGGAAGAGACTCTAATTTGAAACCATTGAGTTAATTGAAGATCTGTAGCCAGAGGCCATGGAATTGCCACAGCAAAGAATAGAAGCGGGAATATTTTATATTTGATATTAATCCATCCGCCATGATCATAAAATGGAATTAGTGTTAATAGAAAAACTATTACAAATAGAACTACATTAATAAGCCTCCAGTCAGAGTTTGCACCAGTGATGATCCAAATAGGAATTAAAGAAATCATCAGGGGTATTCCAAGGAAGATCCAAGCTTTTCCCTGTAAAAAAGAAGTCTTGCCCTCGATTATTTTATTTGAAGGGCTTTTCAGCAGAAGATAAAAAGACAACAGGGGAATTAGAAAACCATGTGAATACTGTTCGCTTACTAGCCAAGTAACAGAGAGCTGAATTATTAACATTGCCCAAATCATGCATATGCTAGTAAGGCCCAATCCAGTCTGTAATTTATTTAACAAATTAAATGTCTTTATTATTCGGAATTTGGAAATTTATTTGGAAATAAGCTGACAAGACTTTCCTTTTCAGCTCGATCAATATTTTCAAAATCAATCGATTTCCTAATGATTATTGATTTTTCGGAATCATGATTTAAATGGAAGACCATTGAGGCTATGAAGGACCACGCAGGACGAGTTTGTTGCCAATTTCTCCAATTTTTTAGGTTTCCGAGTGCAACCAAAGCTTTATCTGGGGATTCATTTCTTAACTCGGCAAGAGCAAGGGAAATTCTGTTTTGAGCGGATGGTTCAGAGAGTAAATTTGTCTTTGCTTCTTCAAGTAATGAACTTAATTTCCTTGATGGGGTGGCTAGAAATGGGTCAAGTAATTCAAAATACAAGTAACTTTGACTAAAAAAAGGATCTTTGCCGTGAAGCTTTGAAAGTTTTGACATCCATCCAAGTAATTCTTCAAGTGACGCAGATTTGCTCTGAAATTGCATTAATTTTTTTAAAGCAAAACTTTCATGAATTGGTTGTAAAGCCAATTTTGAAAGTACATGGGTAAGACTCTTTACATCATTCGATTTTTCAAGATATTCGCATACACTACGGACTAGTCTTGGGTCATTCCCGAGGACAGGCAGAAGCCTGTTTAGTACTCTGATTGCTTCTTTATAATTTCCTTCCATAGCGAAAGCTCTCGATTCTATAACAAGTCTCCACCTCTCTGGTATTATTGGTGCGTTGTTTACTTCAAAATGAATAGACTCTAAATCTTTAATTTGAGCTAACGCATTCATTCGAAGTTTGAATAGTTCTTCCTCGACTTTGGCTCTATTTGCAGAAATGTATTCAGTCATTTGTTCGAAAGCACCAAGTCTGCCAAGCCAGCGCGCGAAAATCATCAATTCTTTGTTTTGCTCAAGGTCAAATTGGTCCGCACAAGATTCTATAATTTGCTTCTTTTTTATCTCTTCCGCTGATTCATACTGTAATGCATATATGCGCATGAAATCTATTGGTTCAGATTTAGTATTGGAACGAAGTAATTCAAGGCATTTTTTGAGACTGCTTTCCGAAAGCGGATTCAACAGATGTAATAAGGTCATGTGTCGAATAGCATCCACGCCGGTTTTACCTTTTCTTGTGGCCAGTTTAGCTAGTCTGCTGCCGAGTAGGGGAAGCTTGTCCTTACGGTTTAGATGTACCGTGAGTCTGGAAAAAAGAAACAAACTTTCTGCATGAGCCGGATGATTCTCAATAGAATTTTCAGTTAATTTGTAAGCTCTGTTGGTATCTCCTGTTTCGGCAAATAGTTCTGATGCAATGAGTGAGTTGTCGGGAGAATCCAACCAGGTGTTATTTTTTAATAGTTCGTTTAATTGTTCAATGGCTATTTCTCCAGCAATTTTTCTTTCGGTTGTCATCAATAAATCATTTTTTAGAGTACTAATGCTTCTTTTAAGAAGAATTGCTCTTTCCTCATCGTTTGCTTTATTCGAATTAGCAATTTGGGACCATTTTTGAAGTGCTTGCGATGGTTTGAAACGGAATAATAAAGATAAAAAGTTTTCTCTTGTAGAATCATTATTGGGGTCCAAGAGGCTAGCGATTCTAGCTTTTCTTACTCCTTCGGCTAGCAGGTCAGATTCTGTACTTATTGATTCATCATGATATACTTTTGACAAATTAAGCAATTTGTTTGATTTCCATTTTTTAAGATGTGGAATAAGAAACTCAGATAGAAAAAATAAGATGCAAACGAAAAAAAGTGCACAAACGGAAAGCAAATATCTTAAATTTAAATTAAACATTAAAAATATTCATTTTACAAGCTACCGCCCTTGGCCGTTTGCTGTGTCACAAAGCCAATTATTATCAAATTCAAAAGTAAGTTCAATCAGTGTCTGTACCAATTGGATGAGAACTTGGAAAATCAAGGGATTGTTCATTGATTTCCACTTCGGTCGGACGGCCTAAAATTTCAAAAAGCACTTTAACTCTCTCTTTTGCTGGAATGAGTTGAGTGACAATCCCTTCATCTCCTTTAAATAATCCGGCAATAGCTTTAACTTTATCCCCAATACAATGTGGTTTATCAGGAATTTCTAAAATTCCATTGGGTGAGATTAGCTTAAGTTCCATCATAACCTGAGATGGAACATGTACAGGAATTTCATCCCTTCTAACGACATACGAAACTCCTCTTGCAAAATGAACATTTCGATGATGGATAACAGGATCGAACCTTGCAAAAAAATATCCTGGAAAAAGAGGCCGTGCTGGAGATGAACCATCTTTTCTTGGTCTGATAGTTCGGGGAAGGAAAACTTCAATGTCAGGCAATGTTTTTAATGTTTGAGCTGCAAGCACTTCCATTCTCGGCTTTGCTCTTAGACAATACCATCCTACTGACCAGTCTTTTAGCTCTTCTTTTTGCATTAAAATTTCAGCAGTCCAGTAAGAGCAGGAAGAAGTCTACTTCCTGTTTTGGTAAGTTTTTTTAGCTTTTCGAGTCTTATTTGGTGAAAGTCTTTGTTGTTTTTATTTTGCTGAAGTATTTTCTCCATCCTGTGAATTCTATCTTTTGCACTTTCGAGATGGGGCATAATTTCGTCTTTGATAAAAGACGAGAATAACCTCTTAAATTCAGTTTCCGCGGAGTAGTGGTCTCTTCTATCACCAGGAACATATGTAGATCGAATTGCTTTGAGTGACTTGAGGGTTCTTAAACCTTGACTTGCCGAACCAATACTAATTTCAAGTCTTGAAGCTATAACATCCATAGTTAAAGAAATTTCTGAAAAATAGAGCAACCCATAAATTTCCCCTACTGATCTGGGCAAACCAAGAATTCCCATCAGTCGAACAAAAAAATCAATCGACTCTAATTCAAGTAATCGATCGGGAGAGTCTTTAACAAAAGAATCTGTATTTAAAGGGGGCAAAACTTAGATTTTCATTCATTTCAAAAAATAATGAAATTTGCAAGAGCCAATTTTAATCAACTTACCAATTTCGCATTTTACAAGTGATCATTACAATCTTGATACAACTACAAAGCTAAAGTATTATTTATGATTATGTTTAATCACAGAGATAGGGGTTATGCTACATTACACAAAATCATATTGTTGTGTTCTATCTTTTTGTGGTTTTGGGTATCTTTGGATATTTGGGAAAGATTAAATTTCTCGCTAATTAACCTTCCTTGGAATTATGCACTCGTTGCGATTTCTGGGTTAGCTGTAGCAACTTTTGGGTCACTTCAACAATATGGCTTATTTTTTATCAAAAATGGATGGGGGCGAATAAGAGAATCTCTATTAAAAGCAAATTTTCAAATAGCTCTTATTGCATTCTTTGTTTTTGCCTCTTATTTTGCAACAAAGGACAACGAAACTAGTAGAAAATTTTTAATTTTTTACATTTCGACTAGTTGGCCAATGCTTGCTTTTTTGAACTTTGCTTTACCAGGTATTTTTAAGCGAGTAATTGGCTTTGAATTATTAGATCGTAAAAGTTTAATTATCGGTGATTCACAGTCAATTGATCAATTGAACAGTTGGGTAAAGAGATATGTGCAAAAGGGCTACAGCTTTGAAGGGACTTTTACCACAGATTCTTGTAAACCTACCTCAACAGAATTGGTTTGGCTCGGAAATGTCGAAGTCTTGGGTGGATATCTTGAGAAGAATAAAATTCACCAAATTATATTACTCCCTAACAATACAATGGAAAATTGGATAAGCACGGTTTCCGATATGGGTGCAAAGTTCGGATGTAGAATTCTAGTTTACAATAATTTGTGCGGATTTTTCGAGTCAAGATTAGTTTTTGTCGAAGAATCAGGAAGACAATTCTTTTCTTTGCAAAATGAACCGCTAGAGAGCCCTTTTAACAAAATGATAAAACGAATTTTCGACCTCATTATTTGTGTGCCAACGCTCATTGTTTTACTTCCGCTATTCATGTTTGTTATAAAGATTTTTCAAATTTTTCAATCACCTGGCCCTTTATTTTTCACGCAGGAGAGAGTGGGCTTGGGTGGACTGCCATTTACAATTTATAAATTCCGTTCCATGGTTCACGATGTCGAAGGAATCAGGGATGAAGCTGAACAAGCTAAGCTAGGTGACAAAAGAATTTTTCGATTTGGTGCATTCATGAGAAGATTTAGCATTGATGAAATTCCACAATTTTTCAATGTATTGAGGGGCGATATGAGTTTAGTTGGACCTAGACCATATCTAGCCAAGCACGATTTTTTATTTAACAAAGATTACAAATCTTACAAAATCAGGCAGTTTGTAAAGCCTGGGGTCACTGGTCCAGCTCAATGCAGAGGACTGAGAGGAGAATTTACAGACCCTGAATTAGTTAAGCGAAGAATTGAATTAGACTTTAACTATGTTGGCAATTGGACGATTTGGTTGGATTGTGAAATCGTCTTTAGGACAATTTTTCAAGTTTTATTTCCGCCCAAGAGTGCATACTGAGCTGCATATTTTTAAATTCAGTTTTTGAGTTTAACTTGAGTCTTTTGAAAATATTGGGAATAGACTTCTTTTGCGGTAAATTGGTTGATTCAATAAAATTTGCCCGAAAAGGTGGTTTAATTGTTGCACCGTCTGGTCCTGGGCTCGCCTGTGATCTCAAAAACCCTTACTATTACGAAGCTCTAAGAAATGCAGATTTAGTAATACCAGACAGTGGGTTTATGTGCCTTTGGGTAAACTTTTTTAGCAAAAATAAAATTAAGAGGATTTCAGGTTATGCTTTTCTGAAATCATTTCTTGATCATTTTGAATCGTTTGATTCTTCTTTTTGGATTATGCCAGATCAAATACAGGATATATCTCATCGCACTTGGATTAATGAAACTTACGGAGTCAAAATCTTGGATTACCAAACTTACATCGCCCCAACTTATGAAAGAGTAAAAAAAATAAATGATGAGATGCTCCTGGGTAAGATAGAAAAGTTAAAACCTAATGTCATTTTTATTCAAATTGGAGGTGGAATTCAGGAATCTCTAGGTTTATTTTTGAAGCAAAGATTGAATTACAATCCTTTAATTATTTGCACCGGAGCTGCTTTGGCTTTTCTTTCTGGTGAACAAGCAAAAATACCACAATGGGCAGATCGGTTTTATTTAGGCTGGTTTATTCGTTGTTTACAAAGTCCAAAAGTTTTCGTTCCTAGATATTTTAAATCAATTCGTTTGGCATTCTTGCTTATTAGGTTTGGGAGTGAATTTCCTGGTAAGTAGAATTTCTAATCAAAGGTTTGGGTATAATGAGCAAAAAAGCTTCCGTAAAAGCACTTGGTTGTAGGTTGAATCAGTATGAAGCAGTCGAGATGCAGGGTAGATTGGAAGCTTCGGGTTACGAAATTGTGGCCTTCGGCGAGAAGGCTGATCTGGGAGTAATCAATACATGCACGGTTACTAATGAAGCCGACGCAAAATCAAGAAATGTAATCCGCCGTTTTATTAGGCAAAATCCCGAAGCATTAACTGTAGTTGTTGGTTGTTATTCTCAAATGGATGCTAATTCAATAGCTATGATTAAAGGAGTTGATTATGTAATAGGAAATCATGACAAAATGAATTTTCTTGATCATGTTGATGATATAAAACCTTCAACTCCAGTTATTGTACGAGACAGAATAAGTCGGGAAGATTTTAGTATCGGTTTTGTTGGAGATCCACAGTTTGAGCAACGAGCAAATTTGAAGATACAGGATGGATGTGATTTTATGTGTTCATTTTGTGTAATCCCTTTTTCTAGAGGAAGAGCAAGATCTAGAGAGCTTGATGATTTAATAAGTGAAGTAGGCAGAATGGTTCAAAGTGGTGTACAAGAAATTATTCTAACTGGAGTAAATTTAGGTACATATTCTTCAAAATCTAAAAACTTTCTTAATTTGATAGAAATGATTTCCGCTTTTAATGGATTAAAACGGATTCGAATTAGTAGTATTGAACCCACGACTATCCCTGAAGCTATTTTTGATTGGATGGCTGATAATTCTCATCCGCTTATGCCATATTTACATGTACCTATGCAGTCCGGTTCAGATGAAATATTAAATTTGATGAAAAGAAAATATTCTCTTCTGGAAATGTCAGAATTTTTTGAACGTGCTGTAAGTAAAATTCCTAAGGTTTGTATCGGTACTGATTTAATGGTCGGTTTTCCTGGAGAAACCAACGATCACTTTGAGGAAACTTGTGAAACCTTTATGAATTTTCCTTTCAGCTATTGTCATGTATTCACATTTTCAGAAAGAAAAGGAACGGCTGCATACAGAATGCAAAAACAAGTCAGGATGGATGAACGCCGAAAAAGAAGTGCTCATCTTAGGAGACTTTCTTCTTCCAAAAGAATGGAATTTTTCAAAAAGCATGAAGGTAAGATTGTAGAAGTTTTACTTGAAAACCCCAAGGGCAATATGATTTCCGGTTACACGGACAACTATGTAAAGGTTCTTTTGGATAAATGTGATCTGACCAAGCCAAACAAGCTTATAAATGTAAAACTGATTGAAACATATCCAGAATTTTCAAAGGGAATTGTACTAAATTAATTATCTCGAGTTAATTTTTCTTGCTTTCAGATTAATTGAGATATCACTTTAAATTATGGCAAATATACTTCTATGTGATGGGCATAATCTTGCCTTTCGTTCTTTTTACGGAATACGAGAGCTCAATCGATCAGATGGATTTCCAACGAATATGGTTCATGGGTGGGTCAAGTCTTTTTGGAAATTAGAGGATGAATTCAATCCAAATCAAATTCATGTTTTTTTTGATTTGGGTGGAGCGACCAAAAGGGAAGAATTGCTTCCTTCCTACAAGGAAAACAGAGGATTGCCTCCAGAAGGTTTTCAAGATCAGTTGGAATGGATCAAAAAGCTTTCTGAAGCTTTTGGGTATGGGGTTTATGAGAAAAAAGGTCTGGAAGCAGATGATCTCATAGCATCAGCAGTCCGAATTTTGAAAGAAAAATTACTAGAAGAAGTTCTTATTGTTAGTGCGGATAAGGATTTAGCTCAATTAGTCGCTCCTAAAATCAAACAATTACTTCCTCCTCCAACTGCTAATCCAAGATTGGGGTGGCGGATATTAGATGTCGATCGTGTGATTGAAAAATTTGGTGTCCCTCCATCCAGAATTCTTGATTATTTGTCAATAATCGGGGATCAGTCTGATAATATTCCAGGGTTAGTAGGAGTTGGACCAAAGACTGCCACAAAATGGCTAAAAGAATATGATAATTTAGAAAATATTATTCAAAATGCAGGAAGAATTTCACCAAAAAGATTCTGCAGTTTAATCTATGAGGAACGAGAACTATTAAGGAGGAATCGCTCTCTTGTGGAATTAGAGCCAAATGTTGAATTGAAGTTGGTTTCATCCATAAGTCCTAATGTTGATAAGATAAAAGAGATTTTTACAGAACTTGAAATGAAGCAATCTTTGATGGAAGTCGATAAAAGGTATTAGGTCTTTTATTTAAACATTTGAAATGTTCTTGCTAAGCATCGAAAAACAAAGTGTTTTGGAACACTTTTTATGAATAAATTATTAAATTTTGGCATTCCCAAAGGAAGTTTAGAGGATCCAACGATAAAGCTCTTCAGCAAAGCTGGGTTCCATATAACAAAAGGATCTCGTTCCTATACACCTTGTTGGGACGACCCTGAAATTGATGGTCGCTTTGTTCGGGCCCAAGAAATGAGTCGTTATGTTGAAGATGGATTTTTTGATTGTGGGTTAACTGGAAGAGATTGGGTTTTAGAAAATGATTCAAATGTCGAAATTGTTTGTGATCTTGTTTACAGTCGATCTTCAAATAGGGTATCAAAGTGGGTTCTCGCTGTTCCCGAATCCTCAGAAGTTAAAACTGTGGCTGATCTCGAAGGTGCTACAATTGCGACTGAACTTGTAAATTACACTAAGTCATATCTGAATAAAAATGGAGTAACTGCAGAGGTTGAATTTTCATGGGGGGCGACTGAGGTAAAGGTACCTGAGTTAGTTGATGCAATAGTCGATTTAACGGAAACAGGAAGTTCTCTTAGAGCTAATAAACTTCGGATTGTTGATGTTTTAATGGAAACCAACACAGTGTTAATTGCAAACAGCACGAGTTGGCAAAATAATGAAAAACGAGCAAAAATCGAAAACATAGCCATGATGTTAAAGGCTGCTTTGCATGCGGAATCGAAAGTTGGATTGAAACTGAATTTAGAACGTTCAAAAATCAACGATGTTCTTTCGGACCTACCTTCACTCAGAAAGCCTACTATTTCAAATCTGAGTGATGATACTTGGGTTGCAATAGAAACTGTAATTGAAAAAAAAGTTTCTCGTGAGTTAATTCCCGCCTTAAAAAGGTTGGGTGCAGAAGGTATAGTTGAATTTCCATTGAATAAACTCGTGCCATAAAACTTGCTTTGAACATTAATCTTGAAATAAATTGAAAAGCTGTTTATTTATAAAATTGTTTTTAATCAATCTTTAACCCTTAACCCGTTGGCGTATTATTTCGCCTTTAGCGATTTAGCTTTTTGCCATCGATATCTAAATACCTAGCTATGAGTGCTGTAATGGAAGAATTGCTCGCAGAGAGCAAAATTGAATTATTAAAAGAAGGTTCCGTGATTACCGGTACCATAATGGAAATCAGACCTACTGAAGTTGTAATTGACTTCGGAGGAAAAGCAGAAGGAACCATACCTGCTCATGAATTTCTTGATTTAGGTGATTTAGAAATAGGTTCTGATTTGGAGGTTTTTCTTGAGCGATTAGAAGATAGGGATGGAAATCCACAACTCTCTTTCGATAAGGCGGAGCAGAAGAAAAATTGGGAAAAGATTGTAAATACTTGCGAGGAAGGATCAGTTATAACTGGAAGAGTTCGTTCTAAAGTTAAGGGTGGACTTGTAGTTAACATTGGAGTGGATGCATTTTTGCCTTCTTCTCAAGTAGATATTCAGGCACCCAAGAACCTTGATCAATTTGTTGGGCAGACTTTCGACTTTAAGGTAGTAAAGATTAACCGAGAAAGAAAGAATATTGTTGTTTCAAGACGTGAACTTATTGAAGAACGACGACAAGACAAGAAACGAGAAATTCTCTCAAAGATTAAACCAGGTGAAACGCGTCGGGGCATGGTTAAGAATATTACTGATTATGGTGCCTTTATAGATCTTGATGGACTAGACGGTCTTTTACACATTACTGATATGAGTTGGGGTCGAGTTTCTCACCCCAGTGAAATGGTAAAAACAGGTGAGGAAATTACCGTTTGTATCATAGATATTGACTCAAACAGGGAAAGAGTATCACTCGGCCTTAAACAACTTTCTTCCAATCCATGGGATGACATTGAAGGAAAATTTCCGATTAATGCGAAGGTGCGTGGTAAGGTTGTTAATTTGGTTCCATATGGCGCATTTATTGAGTTGGAGGAAGGGGTCGAAGGACTTGTTCATGTAACTGAAATGTCTTGGACTAAAAGAATCACCAAACCTGGAGAAGTTTTAAGTGTCGGTGATGAAGTTGATGCTGTTGTACTCGGAATTGAGAAAGAAGATCAAAAAATATCTTTAGGACTCAGACAACTCGATGTAAACCCTTGGGATATGGCTACACACAACTATCCTCCTGGTGCTAGGGTTCGTGGTAAAGTTCGAAATCTTACTTCATATGGTGCATTCATTGAACTAGAAGAAGGCATAGACGGAATGGTCCATGTGTCTGATATGAGTTGGACTCGTAAAATTAACCATCCCAGTGAAATGGTTAAAAAAGGAGATGAAGTTGACGCTGAGGTAGTAGAAGTCGATGTCGACAACCAACGAATTTCACTAGGTATGAAACAACTCACACAAGACCCTTGGGCAGATATCGATCGACTTTATAAAATGGGTGATGTTATCAAAGGTAAAGTTGCAAGAGTTGCTGGTTATGGAGCCTTTATTCAACTTGAGCATGATATAGATGGACTTGTTCATATCAGCCAGATTTCCGAAGACAGAGTGGAAAAAGTAAAAGACCATCTCAGCGAAGGAGATGAAGTTTCTGCCCGAGTCATAAAGATTGACAAAGAGGAAAGAAGAATCGGACTTAGTATTAAAGCCGCTGACTATGACGAAGATGCGTTAGCCAAGGAAGTTGCTGCTTATGATGAGGTGGGTGAAGATTTGACTACATCCTTAGGCGATCTCTTGGATGAAGCAACTTCAGCAGAAGGCGAAGAGTAATAAAAATATTTAAAATTTAAATTATTTTAGCTTGTTGGAGGATTCCTTTGAGAATTCTCCCTCTTTCTTCAATTTTTTTCTCTTCTTCGATCTCTTCAGCAGTTCTTTGCTTTTGATATGTTGCCATGTTTTTTCGCAACTGACGAAGTGCTTGCTCCTGCAGTTGTCTGATTCTCTCTCTTGTCACACCAATTTTGGCACCAACTTCCTCTAAAGTAAGAGGATCTCTACCCTCTAAACCGAAGCGAAGACGAATAATATCAGCCTCTCTTGGCTCAAGTTGAGAAAGCACCTGATTAACATCACCTATCAGGCTTTTGATTTGAAGTTTTTCAAAAGGATTTTTCGCTTTTTCATCTGGGACCAATTCACCTAAAGTTGATGAATCATCTTCGCCGATGGGAGTATCTAAGGAGGCAGGTTTTTTACTTACTGATTTAAGATGTGATATTCTTGAGACTGGTAAGTTCATTTCTGCAGCAAGCTCTTCGTCTGTAGGTTCTCTCCCAAGTTTTTCAGAAAGTCCTGCTGCAGTTCTTCTCATCTGAGTAACCCTGTCTACCATATGAACTGGTAACCGAATTGTTTTACTTTGGTTAGCTAATGCTCTTTTGATCGACTGTTTAATCCACCAAGCTGCATAAGTACTTAATTTTCCACCTTTTCTTGGATCAAATCTTTCTACAGCTTTCATTAGTCCAATATTTCCTTCATTAATCAGATCTAATAGGGAAAGTCCGATATTTGAGTACTGCTGGGCAATTTTTACAACAAGCCTCAAGTTTGCTGTGATCATAATTTCCCTTGCTTTTTCATCACCGGTTTTAATTTTTTTAGCAAGTTCAATTTCTTCTTTGACTGAAATAAGAGGAATTGTAGAAATTTGCCGAAGATAAATATTTAAAGATTCTTGTTCTTGTTTTTGCATGGGTTAGATTTCATGTAGCCAATTTATTTTGAAATATCTTTTGCTAAAGCTATCGCTTTGAGCATTCCCTTGGCTTTATTAATTGTCTCTTGATATTCGTTTTCGGGTATTGAATCGGAAACTACACCTGCACCTGTTTGTAAGTAGACAGTTCCATCATTTATAATTCCAGACCTTATGGCAATACATGAGTCGTGATTTCCATTAAAGCCAAAATAACCCAATGCACCCGCGTATACATTTCTCTGCATATTTTCAAATTCTGAAATGATTTGCATCGCTCGTACTTTAGGTGCACCACTCACGGTACCAGCAGGAAAAGTGGCTCGCAAAAGGTCAAATGCATTCAAGTCAGGATTAATTTTACCAACAATTTCAGAAACGATATGCATTACATGAGAGTATCTCTCTATTGTCATGAACTCGGCAGCGTGAATGGTACCAATTTGACAGACTCGTCCAATATCATTACGAGCTAAGTCAACTAGCATCAGGTGTTCCGCTTTTTCTTTTTCATCTTTTAAAAGATCTTTTTCAAAGATTCTATCTTCATTTTCATTTTTACCTCTAGGGCGAGTCCCTGCAATCGGACGTATTAAAACATTTTCACCAGTGAGTCTGACATGGACCTCAGGGGAAGCACCAACGATAGAAAAATCTTCATCTTCAAGCAAAAACATATAGGGAGAAGGGTTTACTGCACGAATGGCACGATATAAATTAATCGAACTTCCATTGTAGGGTATTGAAAATCTTTGTGATAGAACAGCCTGTATAATATCTCCTGAACGAATAAATTCTTTCGTTTTTGCGACTATCCCTTCAAAATCTCTTTTCGAAATATTTCCTTCTAATGTGTCTATATTTTTAGCTTGATTAATTTTAGCGGGGGAGAGGTTAGTAGGTTCCGACAAATCTTTTATCGTCTCTTTAATTCTTTGGCATGCCTCGTTGTATGATTTTTCTGGATCGTTTCCTGAAATGACATTAACACAAACTGTTAGTGATTGATGTGCGTGATCAAAAATTAGAACTAGGTCAGCAACAATAAAATAAAGAAGAGGTAAATTTAAGTCGTTTTGTTTATGAATGGGCACAGTTCTTTCGATTCTATTTGCATATTCATATGAGACATAACCAACTGCCCCTCCGGAAAACCTTTTTTCATCATCAAATCCCAAATATTTAATTCCGGCCATTTCATCTTCGATTATTTTTAAAGGGTCTTCGGGAGTGGGAAATTTTCTTTGGGGTAAACCTTTTTCAATAATTGTGGTCTCCGCTTGGTTACAGGATATAACTTTCTTAGGATTACAACCAACAAAAGAAAACCTACTTACCTGTTCTCCTCCAACAACAGATTCAAAAAGAAAAGCAGGTTTTTTCTTGGACAATTTGGCATAAGCAGAAAGTGGAGTCTCGGTATCAGCAGTAAATTCTGCTCTTACAGCAATTATATCAAAATTTTTAGAATGTTCCTTGAAATCTTCAAGGGTAGGTGAAGTTTGCATTAAGATGAAGCCTAATTAACGTGAAATTTCGAGTAACTAATTTTATAGAAATTGAAGCATGCTTGGCGTCAATTCAACAATATTAGTTTTTGTGATTGCACAAACATTATTTCTATTTCCACATGTAGATGTAAATTTAAGCAATATTATTTAAAAGGTTCAGGAAGATTTGATATGAAAAGAGAGGTACATTGTGTAATTATGGGAGGTGGGCGAGGCACGAGACTATATCCATTAACCAAATTAAGGTGTAAGCCCGCTGTTCCGCTTGCTGGTAAATACAGGTTGGTTGATATTCCGATAAGTAATTGTATAAATTCCGGGTTCAATAAAATCTACCTCCTTAGTCAATTCAACACTGCTTCTTTACATCGTCATGTTCAAGACGCATACAGATTTGATCGTTTTGGAAGGGGCTTTGTCGAAATACTTTCTGCCGAACAAACTGAATTTGGTGATGATTGGTACCAAGGCACAGCCGACGCAGTACGAAGAAATATTGTTCATTTTCACGCAGAGCCTGATGATTTATTTGTTATACTTTCGGGTGATCAGCTTTATCGAATGGATTTTTCGAAAATGATTGATGAGCATTTATATCGTAAAGCAGAAGTTACAGTTGCAGCTAAACCAGTACCTCTAAGCGATGCATATGGGCTTGGTCTATTAAGCCTAGGAGAAGATGCTAAAATTTCCGAATTTGTTGAAAAGCCAACTGACCTCAAAGTTATTTCCAGCTTAGTTCCTCAAGAATTAAAGTCAGATGGAGTAATTGAAGATAGAGTTTTAGCTTCTATGGGAATTTATGTATTCAATGCCCAGACGATGTTTGATGCTTTAGCTGGTGATTCTAAAGATTTTGGCAAGGAGATTATTCCTTCTTTAGTTGAGCAAAAAGATATTAGATGTCATATATTCGATGATTACTGGGAGGATATCGGAACCGTAAAAGCATTTTTTGATGCTAATTTACAGCTCACCGAGCCTGTGCCATCTTTTAATTTTTATGATGAAGAATTTCCGATTTACAATTATCCAGATATCCTTCCAACAGCTAAGTTGACCGATTGTAATATGGACCAAACAACAGTAGCAAGTGGTTGTATGATTGGACGGTCTATATTTTCTCGATGCATGCTTGGTGTACGCTCAATGGTTGGTGATTCATGCAAATTTGAAAATGTTGTTATGATGGGAGCAGATTATTTTGAGTCCAAAGATGAATTCGATTTACCCAGTAGTATTTCTGAACTTCCCGAAATTGGAGTTGGAAATAATTCTGTGATAAAGAATACAATAATAGATAAAAATGCTAGAATCGGTTCGGATGTATTTCTTTCTCCAGATGGTTTGCAGGAAGGATGGGCAGATGATTTTAAAGGAGTTTACGCTAGAGATGGTATTTTAGTTGTTGTTAAAAATGGGGTTGTTCCTTCAGGGACGAAAATAGGGAATTAATTTTCGAATCTTCTTGCTTCATTAGCTTAATCAAAATAACGAAAAATACATGAGCAAAATTCCGTCAAATTTATTTTACACAAAAGATCATGAGTGGATCGTGGAGGAAGAAGGTGGTAGCTTCTTAATTGGAATTACTGATCATGCTCAAGAGAACCTCGGTGATGTTACATATGTTGAGATGCCTTCTGTGGGTGATGAATTTGAAAATGGAGAAGTTTTTGGTGTAGTTGAATCTGTTAAGGCTGCGTCTGATTTATACATGCCTATTTCCGGTAAAGTTACAGAAGTTAATGATGAATTAAATGATTTTCCTGAGAAGGTTAATTCGGACCCATATTCTGATGGGTGGATGATCAGAATTTTGCCCAAATCTAATGCAAATCTCGAGACTTTGCTTAATCATACTCAATATTCATCAGAAATTGGTAATACTGAAACCTAGTTAAAAATCGCTTGCGATTGGAAGGTGTTATTGAATATATTTGAGNTACCTTCCCTGATGAGTCCTAGAAAATCNACCTTTGCATTTCCGATTTCCACGGAATCGATTTTGCTCAAATTCTTTTTTCTTTTTTCATTTGTCCACTTTTTATCCTTAAATCTTATCGGGGAAACGGGAACTGTTATTATCTGTTCAGTTGAAGGGGAAGTTTCCTCCTTGTCTATTGAAGAAGAATTTAGGGTTACATTGGATGTAAGTTCAGTTGGCAAGAAGCTCGAAGAAAAATCTATTGTTGAAACTGGTGATAACGGAACCGCCTCCATTCTTTTTTCAAATGGTGCTCTAATAACAATAAAACCTGGGAGCCGATTTTATCTCCGAAAGTTTTCCCAAAAAGCTTTCAAAAAAGACAATGAATTAAAACCTTCCGAATTAGAAGAAGAACCTTCCTTATCTGAACTGCTTTGTCATCTCGATTTTGGAAACCTTGTTGTTAAGGCACCAAAGTTGAATAAGGGTTCATCTATGAATATTAGCAGTCCTTTAGGAACTGCTGGAATAAGAGGAACAATGTTTCAGTTAGTTGCAGTAAGAAATCCAGTTACTGGGGATATTACGGGAGGTGTAAATCTAATTTCTGGTGATATTTCTTACACGGATGTTGGAGGTAATCTTGTCGAACTGGTTTCTGGACAATCCCTTCAATTAGCCAGTGGGAAACTTGGTGATTCTATGGCAACCATGCCCGGAGGTTTGGTTGACCTAAGTTCGATCTATAGCAAATCATTAATTGGTAATTCTGTCCCACCAGCTTTTGATGTTCTCTTCCCCCAGATCAGCAATTCTCAAGACGATGAAGAAGTGGACTCAATAGGATTTGGAAATTTAGTCACCATTGATACTGATTGGGAATTAGTTCATGAAATTTCATCCGAAATTTTTTTTACTATAGAAACTAGTGAAATAAGTGCTCAGTCTTTCTCATTTGATGATATAGCAGATGCAGTTTCTGTTACTACTCCGTCTCCACAAATACAGGCACCTTCTGTACCTGTATCTGTTGTAAGTGATGTTATTCAGACAGTTGAAGGAATTGAGAATTTATATATCAAAGCCCCGACGATAACTTTAGTGTCAGGAGCAAACAAAGTATCAAACGATCCTTATGTGATCGAGTACTTGGTAAAGCGTAAAAACCTCAANTATCCTTTGGATGATTATGGACCATTTAAAATTCTTTCAGGTAAGTCNTCTATTTATCCATCTTATCTAGCAGTTACTATGGGAGATATAGATATTTCAAATGCGGTTGNGATTTCGAATCTTGATTCAGTTGACTACACCCAATTGGGGCATGAATCTACTATTAGTTTATATGTTGATGATTTTGAACAGAGAAAAGTAAATTTTGCTGATGGTAGACCAGTGTCTGTAACTATCAAACCTGTTGTTAAGATCGTTGATAGCCAAAAACCCATAATTTCTTTCACAGATGGAAATGAAAAAGAAAATCCTTTAAAAGTAAGCGGTGGTATCGGNCTTTCTTTTAGTGATCCAGGTGTAAGTTTGATTGATAATTTTTATACGGAGCAGGAAATTCTGAACTACAATGGATTGGAACAGGGGGCTGAACAGAGTGTTTTTGGGAAAGTGAATATGGAAATTGCTGGTTTGTACGAAATTACCTATCAAGGTATCTCAGATCCATCTGGAAATTTTAACGATCCTAAAACCCGTTGGGTTCAGGTAGTTGATAGTAACCCTCCAGACATAACTCTATATGGTTCTGATCCGATTTATATGGATCTAAATACTACAAATATTTTTAAAGATCCAGGGGTTTTTGGAATCGATAACTTGGATGGAACAATTGAATGGGGTGATAGCAGAATTGAAGTGTTTGTGGAGATGTTGGTTGATGATGTAACTGAGTCTTACAGTACTGTTTCCAATTCCTTAGAAAGCATTATAGAAAAGGCAAAAAAAGAGGACAGCGTGAATGCTACCTTTCGACTAAAGTATATAATTTCTGATTTGGCNGGAAACCAAGCTCAGGCATTTCGTCAAATTGTTCTTATTAATTCCCCTTTCAAAACACCGGTTATGGTATTGCACGGTGACAGTCCTTTATACCATGAGGTCAATACNCCATTTTCGGACCCTGGCGTTACAGCTTACAAGGATATGGGAATTGGCATATCTCCCATTAATTTGAATGATCGAGTAAGCTCGCTTGCCTATATTGGTGACATTATAAAGGGGCTCGACTCAAGTTTAGTGAATTATCATTTCANGAATGGATATTATGTAGATTCGACTGGTAATCAAGACCCTACAAAAAAAGTGGTTATAAAATATGTTGTGACTGATCAATTTGGTCATGAAGCACGTTTAGAGAGAGAAGTCCGTATTGTTGATCGAACANCCCCNGCTATTTCCTTAAATGACGGAGGCGGTGTTGATTTTTTGAATATTCAGGCAGGTACATCATTTTCCGATCCCGGAGCTGTGGTAACAGATAATTATGATGCCAACCCATTAATTATTACCAAGCTCCAATCGGGCCCTAATATGGATGANGTAGTTGACCCATCGGGAGGAGAAATTTTTAATACACTTTCTACAATCGGTTTTTGGGAACCTGGAGATTATCAGATAAATCATACCTCAACTGATTCAAATGATAATGTTGGGGAAAACAATCGTACCATTCGAGTTGTCGATACTATCGCACCTCTGATTTCTGTTATTCCGCATTCATTCCTGACTGCTCCTTCAACAAATTCTTTGAATTCAGATGCTCCAGTAGTTTCTTCTGTGATAAATTATCCCAATAATCCCATTCCAACTGAAATTTTGAATGAAATTTCCTCTCTTGCGGGTTACAATCATGTCAGCAAGACTTATGTACAAATCGATGCAGATCCTTATATCAACACATTTGGTAGCGATAAGGACTTTTACATCAAAGATCTACCGAATGATCCAAACGATGTTAATTTTGACGATACGATCTCTGGTCAAACTACAAAACTCGTAAATGATGTATGGGGTAGGAGCTTCATTTGGTACAGTGCTTTTAAAATAAATTTTGGTAATGGAGTAACCTTACAGGATCCGGGCGTTTATATAAGAAACGATTCAAATCTTGGTATTACTGTTACTTCCTCAGTGAATAAGACTACTGATACTGACGGAAGACCTTACAAATACTTTATTTCCTACACGGCAACACAGGCAAATGGACAAACTGCATCGGTAAGCAATGCAAGAACTATTCGTTTTATTGATGCAGTCGCACCAACGATCGAACTCTCTCCTTTGACAGATGGAACAGATATTTTTATTCTTGCTGAGGGTGGAGTAGATTATGGAGATACTTCCTCAAGTGCTTATTTATGGACAAATTCTACATCTAGNAAGAGTGGTTCTTTTACTTTAGAGACTCAAGTTTTGGACGCAGCTGAGGGCTCAATACCACATAAGTTAGTTCGTCATATATACAGCAGCTATGTTAATGCTGGAACTTTTGCAGGTTCTATTTATTATGAAGGTAATGTTACATCTGCCAATCCAACAACAGATGTTCCAAAGTCTGATTTACAAATATCGCAAGGCGTAAGTGTCTTAATCCCTACCGATTTCTCTANAAAAGATCAAATATACACCATCAAATATGATGCTCGAGATACTGCAAATAATATTGCTACCTCAAATTATAGATATGTTGTTGTTAAAGATACAATGCCTCCAACAATTGCTACCCCAGCAAATCAAACTTTGATTGTTGATTACACCAGTTCATCGAATCCAAATGTNATGGATGAGCAAAGTGTTAAGGATTATATGGTTGCAGATTTNAATGTTACCGATGCCAATAANTTTGAACCNGTNGNAAATTTGACTTGGAATGTTACAATTGCAAAGCCNAATGGNGGTTCCTACGATCCAGGCGTCCCTTTTCCCGCATCTAAAGATGATCCAGGTTACACTGTAACAATTTCGTCTACGGATCCTTCTGGTAATACAAGTTCNTCTATTACCCGGTATTTAAAAGTTGGTGATACTCAAAAACCAACTCTTACTATGATGGGCAAGAGTGTGATTCATGATTTTTTGAGATTTGCTTCTAATACAGGCCCAGATGCTCCTTCGCCCGCAACTCATATTGAAGAAATGAATGGAACTGTTCATAATGCAACTGGATTTTCCGGAGGAGAGCATAGAATGCTTTTTGCAGGATATAATTTTGTAGATCCTGGAGTTTATGCAGAAGACAACAATTCTGCATGGAATGTCGCTAATAATTATCCTGATTTAGACGGAGATGGTGTTGGCGAAGGTTATGCATTTATTAAAGTTAGCGACCCGAATGAGGTATCTCTTTGTTCTAACGGCCCAAATATTATTCATGTTTACAGCCATTTTGAGGAACAATCCGTTTCTCTCAATTCGAAGTCAATGGCTGAGTGGCAAAGTTTGCTTGAATCAAACACTTACGGCTTCCCAAGTAATAGTACTGCTTCAGGGTCTGCGGCAAAGGTTCCGAAGGTTTGGAATTCAANTACGAATAATTCTNCTGATCATAACTTTACAGATTTAGACAAGGAAAGTGATGCTTCCACTCTAACTAATTTGGATATGACTGTAGTTACAATCAATTATCGCGTTAAGGATGGTTGGGATAATTTTTCTGATCCTATGGCGAGAACGGTATATATCTATGAAAGTGCTCAATATTCAGGATATGCCTTTTATGCCACACCCATTACTGATATCAACGGTAATGCCTTTGAAGACTATGACAATAATGGAAGCACAAATAATCCATCAATGAGTGCAGCGAGGAAGGATACAGACGGAGATGGAGTTAGTGATTTTTGGGAATTTGCACTCAATACAGACTTTAAGAATCCACTTGATAAACCTAACTTAAGCACTGAAAATACTTTTATAAATAATCCAAATTTGTTGATCGGTAATTTGGGAAATAATTTATCTAAAATCAACGCTGCTAACAGATTGATAAATGATATTAATATTACCGCAACTCAAGGCCTTTAATTTAGCCCCCATAGTTTAACGGATAAAACAGTGGTTTCCTAAACCGTAGATCGAGGTTCGATTCCTCGTGGGGGCGCCATTCTGAATAGTATGGCAAATAGTAGTAAATTTCAGTATTTATAGGGTATTCAAGGGGTTTCATTTTGCGGTCATCTCCTTTTTTTTACAATTTTGCAAATTGCAGATAAAATCTAATAATTGCCATATTTTGGCAAAAAAATGACAACAAGATAGGGGGGAGAGGGTCAGTAATAATTCTGATCTGTTATCGCCTTACAAAGGTGATGGTTGGGGCGTTCTTTATCATAAAAATCAGAAAGTAAGAATCTTATTCCAAATTAAAGGTGGTATCAAAAGCGGATTCGCAAATTCTTGGTACGAAAATGGTAAAAAACAAAAAGTGGTGAATTACCTAGATGGGAAAAGAGTTGGATTAAGAACTCAATGGTATGATAACGNACAAAAAAAAGGAGAGGTGAATTATAAAGACGGGAAACAAAACGGGTTAGCAACAAAATGGAAATGGTACGAGAATGGTAAAAAGAATACTGAAACAAACTTCAAAGAGGCAAAATAGAAGGCGTTAGCATTTTTTATAACGAGGATGAGGTGGAATATAAGCGACTCACCTGCAAGGACGGCGAAATAGTAACAGACTAACCCTCCTCAGGCTCAAACCCGATAATTTCTTCATCCAGCCAATCGTCTATCGCCTTGACGGAGAAAAGAAGAAGAAAGTCCGGGTAAACTAGAAGAAAAGCCAAGGAAACCAAAAGAACAGCAAAGAAAAGATTGGAACGNTNCTCGTACTCAAGAAGCTATATGTGCTAGGAATAATGCAAATTTAACACCCAACGAACGAGGTCGGCAAGCTTGTGAAGCTCTTTGGAAAATCAAATGATCAAATATTTTTGATCTAACCAAGAACAGAATTCGTCCATAAGCCTGTAAGGCAAGAAAGCAAAAGCTTCATAGGTTCTTTAGGAAATTTAGGCTTTTTTGGATGCTGGATAGAGGGGCAGGGGAGTGGTCCTGTTCAACATGGCAATGTTTGACCCCAATTTTTTTGGCGGCTTCCATAATCGGAACCATTGGGATCATTCCATCACCGATTTCATCAAACGCCTCTGGCTTGACTTTGCCATAGTTTGGACAAACGGAGCCCTTTTGGAGATCTTTCAAATGAAGTTGCGAAATTCGCTTGTTGAGTTTTTTAAGCAAAGCAATGGGTTCCACTCCTCCCAGTTTGACCCAGAATACATCGACTTCAAAATGCATTTCTGGTGAAAATGACTCTACAAAAATATCATAACCCGTTTTGTCTTTGCTTAAGGGTTTGAATTCGAATGCATGGTTATGATAGGCCAAGCGAATACCAATTTTTGAAGCTTCTTCTGCCCCTTGATTTAGCTTTTCAGCAGTTTTTTTGTATGCCGTTAAATCCTTACGGTCCTCGTTGTGTAGATAAGGAACGACTAGATCGGTGAGGTTATGCTTTTGAGCAGTTGCCAAGACTTCAGCGAAAGGTAAGATGCCCTTTTTGTGGGGGTTTAATAAAGAGTCCCAAGTGAAGTGAGACGAATTTACCTGCATCCCTAAGTCCTTAGCTCGTTCAATCATTTCAATGGATTGCGTTGAAGGAAAGCCATAGGGTTCAACTTGTCGGTAGCCAATCTTTTCGACTTCATCAAGGGTCTTGTGCAAATTCTCAGCTATGGCNTTGCGCAAAGTATAAAGTTGAAGCCCAATTTCTCGAAGATAGGGTGTAGTNTTAGTTCTGGCTAACGCGGGAAGGCATAAGGAAATTCCACAGGCTTGTTGAATGAATGATCTTCTTATCATCTTTTTATCCTTTAAAAGGAAGAGAATTTTTGCAAGCGATCAATCCGAAGTAGATGAATCTTATTAAAGGAGAAGAACCTGAAGAGCCTCAGATAGCTAAAGTTAAGATTATCAAAAAGGAATCTTGATCCCCCTCAGACTCCCCCCTTATATAATATTATAATCGAATAAAATCTGAGCCCACCAGCGGTTTAGATCCGCTTTTATTAGAGATTAGAACTGTTTCTTAGCTTGTTCGTTTGGGTTCATCCTTGAGGGTTTNGAATATTCTATCCAACGCCGCAATCTCCCCAGATAGTCGGCTNATTAATCTTTATCTTCAATATTTCAAAGAAACCCTTAGCCAGTGGGGGCGCCATTTCGCAAGGAGTTGCTTTGGATTGCAAAGTGTTAGTTTTGAGTCAATTATGAAGCAGAGACTCATGGATTTAGGCTTTGTCCTTTATTTGTAGTAATCGCACTGAGTACCACTTTTTTGGCAATACTNGGGCAAAAAAAGTGGTAACAAAATGATAACAAAAATACGGACGGTTGGGGAACCATTTTTCAAATTTTGGGCAATAGAGTTTTCAATAAGGAATCAGAACGCATCCAACCAATATGATAATAAAGACAATTTGAGNNGAAGATCTTATTAGAACAATGAAGGAGTAAAAGTGATTACTCAATAAATTAAGATAGACTAATGAAATGTTTTCATAACCATAAATATGATGATTGTGCTATTTTAATTTAAACAATAGATTTCTGCGATGGGTGTTTTGTTTGGTATTGTTTCAGCTCTTGCTCCGTCTGCCTTGACTCTATTCATCGGTGGAATTTGCAGGAAAATTGGCTGGTTGCGGGTAGAGGCAGATTCATCTTTAAGAATCATCACTATAAGAATATTTTACCCATGCTTCTTTTTTTATCATTTGGTTGGAAATAAGGAAATAATTTTAAAATCCCATTTGATTTATGTAGTTAGCACGGGATTTGTTTGTATTTGTTTAGGATTTACCTGTGCTTTTTTGGTAGCAAAACTTTTCAGAATTGATTCCCAATCAATCCGTAGTTTCGTTTTTTCAACCGGAATTTTTAATTATGGATACTTTGCTTTTCCTGTAGCAGCAGCCATTTTTGGTGAGCAGTTAATTCCGAAAATTATTCTTTTCAATTTAGGTGTCGAAGCGGCGATATGGTCAGTGGGCGTTTGGTTTTTGTCATCTTGTAAATTTCGTTTATACGGATTATTCAATCCACCAATAGTTGCAATAATCTTGGCAGTGTTGGTTCGAGAAATTGGCGGAGTAAAACTAATTCCTCCTTTCTTGTGGGAGATCATTTCAGTCTTAAGTTCTTGTGCGATACCAGTTGGTCTCCTTCTAATTGGTGGTAATTTTGCTGACTTGCTAAGAAATTTCAAATTATCAGAGGGGGTCAAGATAGAGTTCTCAGCAATAATGGTTAGGCTTTTCTTGCTACCTTTGCTATTTTTTTTAGGTGTAATTTATTGTCCAATTCCTGAGGGAATGGATTGGTTAAAAAAAATTCTTATTATCCAAGGTTCAATGCCTGCTGGAATCTTTGCACTAGTGATTGTAAAACATTACGGACAAGAAGGCACAGTTGCTTTACAATGCATCTTGGCATCTATGGTAGTTTGTTTAATAACAACACCTGTATGGCTGTACTTTGGGGTGAAACTCCTTCCATAACCACCTAGCCAATGAAAATGAAATTAAGCAGATTCGTATTTAGCTTTCGCGTCCAGAGTTTCGTAGATATTCGTTAAAGCAACTCTGAGTTTGTTATACTCTTCGGCATAGATTACTGATATTAAGTAGTTTTTGAATTCTTTTCTATCTCGGATGATTTTGAGATCAAGTTCCTCCATTTCTTGAGCAAATTTGACATGCATCTTATCAATTTCGGAATCAAATTTCTTATGTTCTTTTTCTATGTGCTGCTTAGCTCTTGCAACAGCACCAATTAAATTTTGACTGTTTCGACAATCTTTAGAGGTGAAGTCATGAAAGGAAATTATATTTGAAGCCAACGCTGCGCTAAATGCAGTCAATTCGAGCTCGCCTTTCTGGCTTTCTTTCGTTGCCCATCCTTCAATTGCTTTTAATAGTCGAGTGATAGAAGCTTTAGCTTCGTCTGAATCAGATATATGTACTGAGTCTTCGTCCATGATTTAAGGGATAAAAAAATTGTTGATGATAGGATACGGTAAATCGATAGTAATAAAAGCTACTTGTCAAATTATTTTAATCTTAATTCAACGATTTTTCATATTCATTTAGGTCATCTCTTATTTTTCCGCTGAGCAGAATGAGTCCAAGTATATTAGGAAAGGCCATTCCCAATATCATCAAATCACTGAAATCCAGTATATTTGTAGCAGTAATAATCGAGCCAAGAAATGTGAAAATTAAAAAGATTATCTTGTAATAGACAGATGATTTATCCCCAAATAGCCAAACCCAGCATCTTTCTCCGTAATATGACCATGAGATCATAGTTGAAAAAGCGAAGAGGAAAACAGCAAAGGAAAGCAAATAAGGAAACCATGATATTACGCTACCCATGGCGGCAGAAGTTAAAGCACCACCTTGGTTTTTAGCAATAAATTCTTGATTTTGCGGATCCAAATAAGATCCTGTTACGATAATAACCAATGCAGTCATCGTACAAACAAGAATTGTATCAATAAATGGCTCAAGTAGTGCGACAATTCCTTCTTCAACTGGATGAGAGACTTTCGCTGCAGAATGAGCAATAGCGGCGGACCCAATTCCAGCTTCATTTGAAAAGACTGCTCTTTTCACCCCAATGATTAAAACCCCTAAAAATCCTCCAAATGCGGCATCTGGTGAAAAAGCCTGCGAAAATATCAAAGAAATAGCAAAAGGAATTTTGCTACAGGAAATAATAAGTATGTATGTACATGCCAGCAGATAGATTCCGCACATGAATGGAACAATAATCGATGCTACTTTGGCGATTTTTTTTATTCCACCAAGGATGACCAGACCAACAAGGATACTTAAAGCAAGACCATAAGCCCATGGCCAATTAGCTAGAGACGGGAACACATTTTTTATTAAATCCAACGATTGAACTACCTGAAAGGCATTACCACCCCCGAAAGATCCGCCTATACAAAGAACGCAAAACATACCTGCAAGAAAACCGCCAAGATGTTTAAGTTTTAATTCTTTTAATCCATCTGAAAGGTAGTGCATTGCTCCACCCATGATTCTACCGTCTTTTCTAATTTTTCTGTATTTTTGTCCCAAGACGCATTCAGTGAATTTTGAAGACATTCCTAAAAAACCTACCAAAATCATCCAAAAAGTAGCTCCAGGTCCTCCTGTTCCGATTGCAATTGCAACGCCGGCTATGTTTCCCAGACCAACAGTTGCTGATAGAGCAGTTGTGAGAGCCTGAAAATGGGTCACTTCACCCTTGGATTCTTTAGAGTCGTGCTTACCCCGAATCAAATCTATAGCATGTTTAAAAAATCTAACATTCACAAACTTCATTTTAATTGTGAAAAAAACCGCTCCACCTAGAAGCCATGCGACAACTAAGGGCATTTGAAGTCCAGGAACCGGCCAAAATAGAATAGAGGCCATTGGTGATACGATAGATTCACCAAAAAAAAGATCTACTTTTTCTTCCCAATTCATTGTCTAATGATTTAACTCACTGTTTAATTATAAAATTTATCGTCTAATCGGTTATAAAGATGCTAAAGACTAAAAAGAATTCAGCAATTGTAGACAATCAGATTTTAATACCCATTTGCTTTTGACCTGAATTCGTTTGAGCGACATTTTGGTGGAAAGAATAATTTATTTTGAAACTAATAGAGAGATATTTGTTTTATGAGTGTACAAAGTGGTTTTTGCTTTCATTCCTCGTATTAAATTCTCTTTTATTTTTGCAATATTTTATAGATGGAAAAAACTTATTGGATGATGATTTGTTAAAAATATTTTTTAGAATTAAAAATGAGACTCCCCTAACAATTCCAATCAGCACTTTTTTGGCAGTTTTATTCGCTTTTTCTTTTTTATCCAAAAATAATGAATTAATTGCCTTAGATTCGACAGGTATTTCGACCTTTTTTATCTTAAGACCGATCTTGATTTTGGCTCTTGTATCGACTTTTGTAAACTTAACTTTTTTCGATTATAAGAAGTCTTCCAATGAATTTTTTAATGGTGATCAAGGTGCTGAAAGTTTTTCTGAAAAAAAGTTTTATTCATTTCGTATGATCTTAAAAAAACAGAATAGAACATGGTTTTTGAAAAGTTATGATTTAAAAAGTAAACTAACCGAACAGGTTTACCTCTATCAGTATGACGAAGAGGGGAATGATATTTTTAGAATCGAAGCTGCATCAGGAAAAAGAACTAATAACGGTTGGGTTTTGAATAATGGTAGATTTCTAGGATTTGCATCCGATGAAGGATTGCCAATTTTAGAAAATAATAGCATAACATGGAAGGTTAAAAAAAGTATTAGCAACAAAGAATTTTCGATTAATTCAACCACCCCAAGATTCAGCAAAAATTTCGAAATTTTAGAACTCAATCATATACTAGATGACCCGACGCCATTTGCATTGTTAAAGCTTAAGCCTAATGATATGTCACTATTTTCAATTTCTGAAATCATTAATACTTTTCCGAATTCAAATTCGCAAAAACTTTATCCATACAAATACAGAAGAGCCCAAATCAAATTTAATTTTGCATCAAGTTTTTTCGCAGTAATTTGTGCACTTGCTTTAATCTTTTGGAAGCAACCATCATCAAAAGGTGCGATTATTGGGCTATCGATTTTATTTTCGACATTATATTATATTCTTTTTTCAGCCTGCCAAGCTTTGGGCGAAAAAGGGATTCTTTATCCTTGGTTTGGTGCCTGCTTGCCATTTTTGGTATTCACAATATTCGCTTCATTTGTTTTATTCAGCAAGCGCTGAATTATTCAACTTCTCTGATTTGTATACTTTCAACAACCTTTCCCCCAGCGAATACATTTGTAACTGTGACCAATTGATCTCCGATTTCGACCCAATTTTCAAATTTAAGCCTGTCGATTGCATTTTGAACGGTTAATTCTGGATCTTCTCTAAATTTCATTAGGAATGGTTCAATTCCCCAAATAAGCCTTAATCGCCTGTGAAGACCTTCCACATCTGTGAATGCAAAAAGAGGGGCTCCATTTGGTCTGAGAGCACCAAGTTTGGAAGCTAGATCTCCGCTTCTTGTAAAAACTAATACAGCAGAGTTTTTCATCTTCATTGATAAAAGAGCTGCGGATCTTAGCATTTTTGCCTTTGGCCGAAAGAGTTTTAATTCTTCAGTTAAGCCAGGTGTGATTTCACTTTCTATCCGAGAAGCTATACGATTAATCAAATTCACACAGGATATTGGTTGTTTGCCAGTAGTAGTTTCACCACTTAGCATTAGGCAGTCTGCACCTTCATTGACTGCATTTGCTACATCGCTAATTTCAGCACGAGTTGGAACTGGAGAATCGATCATAGATTCTAGAAGGTGTGTTGCAATGATTACTGGTTTTCCATTTGCAAGACAAACTCCAACGGTTTTTCTTTGAATGATAGGGAGGTCTTCAAACGCACATTCTATGCCTAAATCGCCTCGGGCAATCATAATCGCATCAGATGCCGAAACAATTTCACCGAGATTAGAGACACCCTGCTGGTCTTCGATTTTAGCAATAATGTTTGCGTCAGATCCATTTTCTTTCAAAAAGCTTCGGAACAAGTCAATAGCGTCTGCATCCCTTGTAAAAGATAGAGCAAAAAAATCGTGTTTGCATTCAATTCCTACCAGAGAATCTTTTCGATCTTTTTGTGTTAGCGAAGGAAGCCCTGTTTCTACTCCTGGCAGATTGACATGTCTTCTGCTTTTCAGTTTTGCATCTTGCATTACTTTGCACCGAATATTTTTAGGTGAAGACTCGATGACTTTTAGAGGAATTAAACCATTATCTAATAAAATTGTGTCACCAGCTTTAATGTGTTCTGATAATCTGTCGTAGTTAACTTCGATTTTCCAAACTCCCTCCGCTTGAGGAGGGTCAGGCTGGGCTTCGAAGATAATATCCAAAATATCTCCTACTTGGATTTCAATTGGTGTTTTAAGGTAACCGGTTCTAATTTCCGGACCTTTAACATCCATCATAATCGCTGGATCTCTATTTAAGCGGGTACCAATTTTTCTAATTCTTTTGGAAATCATATGTACCCAATCATGATCAGCATGGGCCATATTTAGTCTGCAGACATCAACGCCATTCTTTATTAGTTGTTCAATTTGCTCTTCGCCTTCAGTTGAAGGGCCGATCGTAGCTATTAGTTTAGTTTGCCGTCTAAGTTTTTTCATATCGGAATTGTTTCAGCTGAACTTGGGTCAACAACAAAAGTTGAGAATTTAGAACCATGACCCTCAAGTTGAGAAAACATTTTTTGGACAATTTCAACATTGTTACAGTCTTTGCTTAAGTGCATGAGAAATATCTTTTCCCAACATCGCCCCTTTATTGATTTAAGAATGGAGAAAGTACTTTTATTGGAAAGGTGGCCGTGCCTACCACTGATTCTTTGCTTTAGGCTCCAAGGTCTTTTCGAGTCATTTTTAAGCATTTCTGAACAGTGATTTGCTTCAATTACAAGAATTTTTGCTTTTCGTATTCTTTCTTTAACTAGAGAGGAAGCATATCCAAGGTCAGTTACCCAAGCTAGACTTGCTAAAGGATCAAAAAGATCTCCGGTACCCCATTCAAAGAAAAATCCAACTGGATCGTATGCATCATGTGGAACACTGAATGGATGAACTTTTAGAGGGCCAAAATTAAATGGTCTATCCGTTTCAAATACTTTCCATTTTGGGCACTTTTGTAGCTTCGGCTGAATTGCTTGGATGGTATCCTGATTTGCAAAAAATGGTAGGTTTGAAAATTTTGAAAGTCCTCTTACACCAGCTGAATGATCGTTATGCTCATGTGTTAGAAATACTGCATTCAATGCCTCTAGTGCAAGGCCTTCGTTATTCAATAAAGCTTCGATTTTTTTTCCCGAGAGTCCAGCATCAATAAGTATATTAAGTCCAGGGATTCTTAAAAGAGCGGCATTGCCAGAGCTACTTGATCCTAGTATTTTGAATTTTACATCCACAATCTTTCATTAAGCCGTTCTAGTCATATTAGCCAACAAGAAATAAAATTTTTTTAATCTAGTGACCGATGTATTTGATGTAGTAAATTTATGTGACCAAGTAGTTGGAAGTTATGAAAGGGATAAGGTTCACAAATTTAATCTTTTCCATCGAGCTGTTCATATTTTGGTGTTCAGACCGGATGGAAAATTAATTATCCAACAGAGATCAGCAAAAAAAGATTACGATCCATTTTTATGGACAAGTTCTTGCTCCGGTCATGTTGATTGTGGTGAAGACTATTCCACTGCAGCAATACGAGAATGTAAGGAAGAATTAGGGCAATTTGTTTCTGATTTAGATCTAAAAGAAATACTAAGGTTGAGTCCATGTATTTATACTGGAAATGAATTTGTTCGAGTTTATTTTACGCATAACTCAAACGCGATGTATTTTAATAGGAACGAGATAGTTCAACTCAAAGAAGAGTCAATTATAGAAATTTACCGACTTGTAAATACATCTCCAGAAATTTTTTCAAAATCATTCATACATATATTTTGTCTGTTGAAAAGCAGACTTTTACATGAAAGATATTTGATTTGATTTTCCATTTCCACTTTCACTCAGACCAGTTATTTTCCAGCCTTTTGAAGTTAACATTCTTCCTTGTGATGTTCTTTTTAGATAGCCTTCTTGAATAAGGAAAGGTTCGTGAACTTCTTCAATTGTATGTTGTTCTTCACCAATAGCAATTGATACAGTTCCTAATCCGACCGGTCCACCCTTATAGTTCTCAGCGATTATGCCTAGAATTCTTTTGTCCATTTCATCTAACCCCATTTCATCAATTTCTAATAGTTCAAGAGCTTCACAGGCAACTTTTCTCGATATTTTTCCATCCGCTCGTTGTTGTGCAAAATCACGGGTAAAATGAATTAGGTTATTGGCTATTCGAGGCGTTCCTCTTGCTCTACCTGCTATCTCGTCAGCACCACCTTCTGAGACGGAAGCATTTAACAAATGACAGGATCTGAGAACAATTTTTTTCAAATCTTCCCGACTGTAGTAATCTAAACGGGATTGCAAGGTAAAGCGACTTCTCATTGGTGAAGTCAAAAGACCAACTCGAGTGGTGGCACCAACAAGAGTAAATTTTGGAATGTCCAAACGAACACTTCGAGCATTTGGTCCTTGATCAATCATAATGTCAATTCTGTAGTCCTCCATTGCTGAATAGAGATATTCTTCAACTGTTTTTGGAATTCTATGAATTTCATCAATGAACAAGACATCACCAGTCTGGAGATTAGTTAGTAATCCAGCTAAGTCACCAGGTTTATCAATGACTGGACCAGAGGTAACGCGAACATCCCTTTCTAATTCGTGACCGACAATGTGAGCAAGTGTCGTTTTTCCAAGTCCGGGGGGGCCGCATAGGAGAATGTGCTTTAGTGGTTCTTCTCTTTTTTTGGCAGCTCCTACCATGACCTCCAGTCTTTCAAGGGTTTTTCTTTGCCCAGTAAAGTCAGAAAAACTTGGCGGTCTTAAGGCAGCGTCCAATTCTACTGGCAGAGATTCGTTATCAATAAACTCTTTACCTTTAAAAATTTCTTTTTCCATTAGGAGTTTTCATTAATTTGAAAAATAGGATTTGGGTAACTTCGATTCAGCAATTCTTTCAACTGATGCACCAACACTTTGTAGCTTAGTTTCAAAAGATTCATAACCTCTGTCCAGATGATATATTCTTTGTACCCAAGTTTCTCCTTTTGCGGCTAATCCGGCTAAAATTAAGGCAGCACTAGCCCTAAGATCAGAAGCCATAACAGGAGCACCAGTCAGTTGATTTTCACCTTTAACTATGCAGCTTGAACCTTCCATTGCAATATTGGCTCCCATTCTCATTAATTCAGGGACATGCATAAACCTACTCGGGTATACTCTTTCAGTTAAAATGCTAATTCCTTTAGAGACACAGGCAAGAGCTGAAGTTTGAGCTTGAAGGTCTGTTGGGAAACCCGGATAGGGCAGGGTAATTATCTCAAATGGTTTGAGATCTAGTTGGTTACAAGAAACTTTTAGTTGATTTTCATCATTTAATTCAATTTTTACCCCACATTCTTGCATTAGGTTAAGAAAACTTCCTAGATGTTGGTAGCAAGAATTCTTGAGAGTAACTTCTCCCCCAGTCATTGCCGCTGCAATTGCATAGGTCGCTGCTTCAATTCGATCTGGAATTACCTCATGGCAACAACCATTTAATTCTTTTACACCATGGATTTCCAAAATATGTGAGCCAATTCCATAGATTTTAGCATTCATATTTGTTAGCATATTACATAAATCCACAATCTCTGGTTCGCATGCGGAACTTTCTATTCTAGTAATTCCTGGAGCTAAAACTGCTGCCATTATAGCATTTGATGTGCCTGTGACAGTACTTCCGTGCCTCCCACCAAGAAAAATTTGGCCACCCTTTAACTTTTTACCATCAACTTTTACAATTCCTCGATCGAGTTTAACATTCGCCCCTAAGCATTCTAGGGCACGAATGTGAAGGTCAATAGGTCTTTGACCGATGACACAGCCACCAGGCATTGGAATTTCAGCTTTTCTTAATCTTCCAACGAGAGGACCTAGCAAACATACAGAAGCCCGCATTTTGCGGACTAATTGGTAAGGTGCAATATGTTTAATATTAGCAGGGTCAATTTCCCATGTATCGTAATCTATTTGAGTAACAGCAGCACCTAATTCGGAAAGTATTTCAGCCATGAATTTGACATCACTTAAATTGGGCACATTAGAAATAATGCTTTTTTCTTGGCTTAGAAGAGTCGCAGCAAATTGTGGTAATGCCGCATTCTTCGAACCGCTAATTTCAATGTCACCTTGAAGTCTGTTTCCGCCAACTATTCTTAAGATTTCCAATTTTGTTAATGGTTAGACATGTAGAACATAGAAGTTATTTACCGAATATTCTGGAAAGAAAATTTCCCAATCCAGATTTTTTCTCTTTAATTTCGTTATTCTCATGTTTTTGAGAATTTTTCTTAGTGTACGCCTTTTTTGTTTTCCGATTTTCTGTTGAGCCTGTTCTCTTTACTTTTTCGGCAGAGCTTTCATTGAATCTTTTGTTTTGCTCTTTGCTTTTGGGATAGTTCTTGCGAGCTCTTGCCTTGTTGGAATGCTTTTTTTTATTGCTGGTTGAATTGTCTCTTTTTTGGGGAGTCCCTTGGAAATCTTTTTTCTGAGGTGGTTTTTTTGATGAAAGATCATCTTTAAATCCTTGCCCTGTGTTCTGAACTTCTCCTATAGGTGCAGAATCTTTTTTAATGGTTGTACTAGATTCTAATGGTTTTTCGTTTGGTCGATGCCATCTTGAGCGGAGTCTTGATTTCATAAATATATGTTTTATTGGAATTTAAATTGATTAGGAAATAGGGTAATTTATAACTGCAGAAAATACTGATGCTTACAACATAAGAAACTTTGAAATGTAACAGAGAGTACTTTTCTCAATAAAAGCTAAAACCACTTGCTAAATGATTAATTTAAACCATTACTTTAGAACCTATGGATAAATTAGAAAACATTTTTCAATTGCAGGATGAATTAAATCTTCGAATTGGAGTAAATATGAAAGATATGAACGACGAAGATCGTTCTAAATGGATTTTAAATTATGTTCGTGCCATGCAACAAGAATTGGCCGAACTAACTGATTCTGTTCCTTGGAAATGGTGGGCGAAATATCAGCATTTTGATAAGCAAAATGCCAAAGTAGAAATAGTTGATCTATTTCACTTTCTCGTCTCTCTAGCACAGGTTATGGGAATGACTGCACAAGACATTCATGAAGCATATCTTTTAAAGAATAAAGTAAATCACGAAAGACAAGATTCTGGATATGATTCTAAGGATGAATCTGACTCAAAGCACATTTAAAGTGCGGAGAAGAACTTCAGCTATTTTTAATTGAGGAAAGAAGCGATGAACAGCGAGATTTTTTCCGAGAAACTTTGTTGGCATGAACTAAAGACGATTTCTTTGCTTTTTCAAGTGCAGATATATAGGAAGACAAGCTAGTTGCCGAAAGGTCTTGATCCTTAGATTCAACAGCTGTAAGAAATTTTTTCTCAAGTGTTTTTAACCTACTAAGAATGGTTCTGTTATGTTTGTAACGAGCGTTGTTCTTGCGGATATTCTTGATAGCTGACTTTGTATTTGCCATAGGGAGGTTTTATAATGTCCTTTAATTTTTTTTCGTCAATTTAAAAAGATTCCGGGAAGCTGTAAGCCAGATTCTGTTCAATGACTGTTGTCATAGATCATTCATTTATCTATCAACAAGTGATTCTCCTTTCGGAGATGCGACGTACCCGAAACCATTGGGCGGGCTACCCCGTTTCCTATTTCGTCTTGCATCGAATTGGGTTTGCAAAGCCCACATTGTTACCTCTGTGGCGGTAGGCTCTTACCCCACCTTTTCACCCTTGCCTTGAATTCAAGGCGGTTTGTTTTCTGTTGCACTAGCCGTGAATTTAGCATGACGCTAACTTCCCCCCGTTTTCACGGGGAATTCTGCCCTGTGATGTCCGGACTTTCCTCTATTCATAATCATTTATAAACAGCGAATGATCGCTTCCCGGAAATTGAAATTGAACAACTTTGTATTCATAAAAATAACTACCTTTCGCAGTAAACTATTCGACCACACTGATCACACTGGGTTAATTTTTGTTCAACCAAAACAGATGAGACAACATCATTGGATACTCTCAGATTGCAACCAGTACATTTTTGTTCTTTAAGAGGAGCGATGTATGGGGGGCGAGATACAATTTTTTTCGTTTGTTCGTAACTAGCTAATAGAGAGTTATCAACATCTTTGATTGAATCAATAATTTCTAAATCGAGTTTAGAAATTTCATTCTTTAAATCATCAATTCTATCTGAAAGTTGAGATTTTTCATTTTGCAAGTGCTTGACTTTATTGGAAATTTTATCTTGGGCAATTTTTAGAGTCTCTCTCGCATCATCTAGTTTTATCAAAATTTGAAGTTGTTCATCTTCTAGACTAGATTGTTGCTTTTGAGTGCATGAAATTTCATTGATCAGTGCTTGATACTCTTCATTTTTTTTAACTTCGAGTTGTTTGTTCTTTAACCGTGATACTTGATCTGAAATTGAGTCAATTTCATTTTCAAGAGAATTACTTTTAGCCTCGAGAAGAGAGAGTTCATTTCTGGCCGATTCTATCGTTTTCTCTTCGACATCAATTTTATTCTCAATAGAAGAAATCAAATTTGGAGAATTTGATAATTCTAGCTCCATGGTTCTTTTTCTTCTGTCTTTTCCATGCAAAAGGAGCAATTTTTTGAATTCAGTGTTATTTGATAACATTTATTGATGATTATGATTTCACCTTATGATGATCGTTTAGGTAATTTCTGACAAGACCTAAGCTTCTTTTAATTTTTATTCTTGCTAGTATTCGAACATCTATGGACTGTAATTATTGTGGAGCAAAACATTAAAAGTCTCGTCGATGATGGTATTCTCGAGTTTTCGTTGGGGAATGATGACCTTGCTTTGAGAATTTTTCAAAAAGCTTTGGAAGATGATCCACTTTATTTACCTGCCTTGCGTGCAATATCCGAAGTTTATTTGAGTTTGAATATGATTACAGAGGCAGAAAACTTTTGCAATCGTGCATTGGCGGTCGATAAAAAAGACTTAACTTCTATGGTTAGCTTGGCTAGAATTTTAGTCAAGAAAGGTGACAAGGAGGGTGCAGAAAAGGCTTCTGCTGAAGCTAGAATTCTGGGTTGGAAAGAAGAGCTATCTGAGAATTGAAAGCTTAAATCTTTTCTTCCACTAAATTTAAATTGTGTGGCTTTTTTTATGATTTTTCCTTAATTAAGATGCTAAATATTATTTTATGAAAAAGCACAGTTTAGAGTTCGAAAAGCCTCTTTTAGAGCTGGAAAAACAATTGGAAGAAATTGTTAAATCTTCTCAAGATTCGGATCTAGATTTTTCGACAGAGATAAAAGCTATTGAAAAAAAAATCGAGAAAACAAAAAGAGATGTTTATTCTGACCTAACTCCGTGGCAAAAAGTTCAACTATCTAGGCATCCAAACCGACCATATTCCGTTGATTACATTGAGCGAATTTTTGATAATTTCGAGGAGTTACATGGTGATCGAGTTTTCAAGGACGATGCTGCCATTGTTGGTGGTCCTGCATCTTTAGACGGGCATAGAGTCATCGTTATTTCTCAGCAAAAAGGAAGAAACACAGAAGACAACTTAAAGAGAAATTTTGGTTGCCCAAATCCTGAAGGATACAGGAAAGCCCTTAGGCTGATGAAGATGGCTAATAAATTTTCATTGCCCATAATTTCCGTTGTTGATACTCCAGGAGCATTTCCTGGTATCGAAGCAGAGGAGAGGCATGTTGCCGAGGCAATAGCTGTAAACCTAAGAGAGATGGCTGCTTTGTCGGTTCCGATTTTTGCTATTGTTATTGGTGAAGGCGGATCCGGAGGAGCACTAGGGATCGCTGTCGCTAACAAAGTCCTAATTCTAGAAAATGCTTATTATTCGGTTATCTCCCCAGAAGGCTGTGCTGCAATATTATGGAAAGACAGAGCTTTTGCTTCAAATGCAGCTGAAGCTCTGAAGTTAGATGCACAACAATTGAAGAATCTTGGAATTGTTGATGAAATTGTTAAAGAACCGATCGGAGGTGCTCATCGAGACTGGGATAAAACAGCCGAGCAAATAAAGATGTCGTTAGACAAATTGCTAGTTAGCTATTTAAAGAAAAAACCTTTTGAAATTAAAAAAGAAAGATACGAGAAATTTCGAGCTATGGGAAAATTTCAGGAGTGAAACAAAATTACTGCCTCTATCTGGATGGATCGACTTGGTCATTTTGGTCGATAACACCGATAATATCATTTCTTAATCTAAGTCGCATTTTCTGAGTAGACTCAATTTGTCTGATCAAATTGTTGTTATTTTGATTTAAAAGAGAAATTTGGTTGTTGTAATCTAACTCCCTTTCCCTTGCGTTACTTATTTCGCTATTCAGTCTTAAATTATCAGCTTCTAAAGTCTTGAGATTATTTTGCATAACAAGTTCTCTGCCAGCGATATTATTAAGTTGTGATTGTAATGCTTGAGCTTCTCGGACAAGAGCTTGATATTCGGAAGTATCTTTTCTATTAAGGCGGGCTACTTCAGCTTGCATTTGAAGATATTGATCTTCTGCAGTTCGAAGGCTTTCATTTAAAATTCTTTCATTTGCAGTTGCTTGACTGAGTTGTATTTCAAGCTGACGAGCTTTGTCCTTGTAAATCCTTAATTCTTCACTCAGCGTACTGGACTCATTAAGTAATTTTTTATTCTGGGAATCGATGTCTTTTACTTTCCCAACGAGTGCCTGCTCGTTGGTGTTCATGTCTTGTATCTCTATCCTCATTAGGTCAATGGCATTTTTCATGCCATCATTTTCTCTTTCAAGGTTTTCAGTCTTTTCGAGGAGTTTTTCATTTGCACCTCTAAGACCGATGAGTTGTTCTGATATTCTAGACTCCTCAATCCCAAGTGAAGTAAGTTCAGATTTCAGAGAAGATAATTCGCCTTTCATAGCAGACTCCGAATACTTGAGTTCTTGGTTTTGCAAATCTAAGTTTTCAAGATCTCTGCGGAGATCTGAGTTAATTGATTTCAAATTTTCTGTATTTTCGTCTTTGCGGGCCACTTCAAATTTAAGTTCATTTGAAAGCTTTCTTAAGTCAGCAATTTCCTCACGGAGTGCATCCGAATTAATTTCAGAATCCCTAGCTTTATTTTCAAGAAGTTCGTTTTCATCTTTCAGAATCTCGTTTCTATCGTTTAACAAACTTTCTACGCCAGAAAGTCGTATTACCTCGTTTCTCAAATCATTAATATCAACTTCGTAATTTTTTTCTTTATTTTCCAATGATTTATTAATTTCGTCCTTACTTTTCAGAAGAGCTTCAAGATCAGCAAGACGAGAAGCACGGGTTTCTTTATCTATTTGCAAAGAGGAGACTTCTTGCTTTGAGGATGCGACTTCATTTTCAAGTCGATCGATTATAGCTTCTAATTTTTTATTTTGTGCTGAAAGATTATTGTTTTCTGATAACAAGTCACTAGCCCTTCTTTGAATAGTGGATTTTCCGAGTTCAAGATTTCGAATTTTTTTGTAATTAGATTGTTCTTGGGAATCGAATGATTTCTGTAAATTCTGAAGTTGGCGGTTTTCAGCTGTTAGTTCTTTGTTTCTTTGCAATAATTCTTGTTCGTCAGCCTTGATCTCTAAAAGTTGTTTTCTAAGTCTTGCGTTTGTATCGTCAAGGTACTGATTGCTTGTGCTTGTTCGCAAACCTTCGTTTTTTATTTTATTTAACTCATTTTCTAGCGTTGAGATTTTAGCTTCGCTTTCGTTAAGTTGTTGTTTCAAGCGTTCTTCTTGAACAATATCGATTTGCGGAGCTTGTTTTTTTTCAGTTAATATAATTCTTGTCTTTTCAATAAGAGCGTTGTGCTTTGCGACTAACTGGTTGTACTGTTCAATTAAGTATTCTGGGTCCCGAAGTTGAAAATCAGTCTGAGAGAATACTACTGATTGAAAAAGCAGTACTGAAGTAAGAATAGAAAACGATGATTTCATAAAGCTTAACATTAATTAGGTAGGGACACTATCTATTTCATTTATGTCTTCTTATAACAAGAAGAAATTTTAATTGAATTTGACTAACCTAAATATTAATAGAACTTGCTCTGATTAACTTATCATTTATTGCAGAGTATTTCTCTTCTTCAGGTAGTAAATGAGTATTAATGAAATTTTTCCTGATTTTGTCAGCTTCCCTTAAAACTCTGAAAAGATTTTGTGCAATATCTCGAAATTCTCCTGTTTTTGATAAATAGAATATTTGTACTTTTTGCAGTGAAACAGGTAAATTTGTTTTGTTTGAAGGAAGTATTATCAAATCATTTTTCTTATTGAGATGAAAATTTGACAGATCATCGAACGACTTAAAAAGTCTAAGAGGAGTAGTTGGTGCGTAATGTTTCGACATTTGACCAGGTGAATTAAGTTGTGGTTCGTTTGTCGGGCTTTTCTCTTGCGAATCGGGAAAATTAACTTTTATACCAGTTTTACTTTCAATTTCTGATGCACTTATTGGACCATGTCGGAGAATTTTCACGGGTGAATCAGTGAGGTCAATAACAGTTGATTCTATGCCAAAATTACAAGTTCCTCCATCCAAAATGTAAGGACAATTTTTACCCATGGCATCTAAAACATCCCTTTTGCTAGTTGGACTAATTTGTGTTGATAAATTAGCACTAGGTGCTGCAATAGGAAATTCAACTTTTTCGAGAACTTTCCTAAATAATGGGTGTGCTGGTGATCTTACTGCAACGGTATCTAGCCCAGCTGTGACTGAATTTGATATTATATCTTTTTTGGGCAAAATAAAAGTGAGTGGACCAGGCCAAAAAGTATCGGCAAGGATTTTACTTACATTGTTTGTGTGGCAAAAATCAAACGCAGATTCATGATCTAGCACATGAACAATCAAAGGGTTATTAGGAGGTCTGCCTTTAATTTTGTAAATTTTCTTTATGGCATTCGAAGAGATCGCAGAACCGGCCAAACCATACACAGTCTCAGTAGGCAGAACACATACATCACCATTAGATAAGCAAGATGCACAAACCTCGACTGACATACTGAACTACACCGAAAGAGGTGCAAAAAGTAACATTGAATTAACTCAAAGAGCAAGTTGCATATGCCTAGATTTCTTGATTAGCTTAGAAATCTTTCTTTGTTGCATTGGTGTCAAGCCTGTATACTTCCTTGGCAGAATTTTTCCTGTATCTGTGGTATATCTAGAAAGGGACTCTTTGTCCAAAATTGTAAATTTTTCGGGGTTACGACTTTTAACATGTTGTTCGTCTTCAGTACTCATCAAATCCATTATCTTAGAAAAATTTTTAATTGCAAGTCTGATATTCTTACCGATAATTTAGGCTTTTGCATGTGTTGTTGACAATAACTATTAAAAATAATAGGTTTTATTTATGAAAGTTGCATCTTCTATCAAAACTCTCAAAAATCGCCACCCTGATTGCAAAGTTGTTCGTCGTAAAGGTAGGTTATATGTTATAAACAAAACCAACCCACGATTTAAAGCAAGACAAGGTTAATTAAATGAAAAAAGACATACACCCAATTAACCACCCAGTTTGTTTTACTGATGTTTCTACTGGGAAAAAATTTATTACATATTCGACTGCCAAATCTCAAAAGACTGAAAACATTAATGGTGTTGATCATTTTCTGCATGTCCGTGATATAACCATGGACTCACATCCAGCTTACACTGGCGAGAAGCGGTTTGTTGATACTGCAGGTCGAGTAGAAAAATTTCAGACTAAGTTTTCACGGAAAAGGTAAGGCTTTCTTGCTTTTTTCACGCACTGCCCTTTTTTTAATGCGTGAATATCACAGGGCATTCGATAAAAAGCTTCTATAAAATACTTTCTCTGCTAGTATCTAATCTTGTCCTACACGCGGACAGCATCGAAATGGTGCTTGTACAGGGAGGGACTTATTGGATGGGAGATAATAAGAACCTTTCTGATGAGGAACCTGCCCATCCTTTAAGTATTTCATCTTTGTATGTGGATGTAAAAGAAGTCCATATCTGGCATTGGGAAAAGGTGGCTAAATGGGCAGAATTAAATGGTTACGAATTTTCTGATTCATCTCTTTTAAGAAAAGATGGACCTTATTGGTATACAGAAAATTCGGAATTAATTTTTCCAATGAACATGATAAGTTGGTACGATGCTGTAAAATGGTGTAATGCCAGATCCGAATTAGAAGGTAGGGTGCCCATATATTATTTAGACGATGATCATACTTATTTGTACAAAACTGGTGATATTGATCTTAACAATTCGAATGTAAAATGGACTGCTTCGGGATATAGACTTCCGACTGAAGGTGAGTGGGAATATTTTGCAAGAGGAGGTTCTTATTCTCTTCATTACCCATGGGGTAATTTATTGGACGGAAGCAAAGGAAACTATTTTTACAGTGGTGATCCTTTTGACAATGCTGCAACTCCTGTTGGCTATTTTAATGGTAATCAGGATATCAATGAATCGAAGTATAGTTTTAATGGACATTTAGTTACACCCAAAAACCAAATTTCTAATTTTGGGTTACATGATATAGTTGGCAATGTTAGTGAATGGTGCTGGGATTGGTACTATGATTCATGGTACAGCAACAGTGAATCAAGAGTTAGTGATACGAAAGGACCTGATTACGATAATTTATTTCCTTTGTTATCTTCTAAACAAATGTCACTAACCCGGGTCGCCAGAGGTGGAAACTTTAGGTCTAATCCAGATGCTGATGGTAATGAACTGAGATTAGCTTTTCGCCATAGCTTTCTTCCTAATAGTACCCTGAGAAGGTTAGGTATTAGATGCGTAAGGGCTGATGTTGACGACCCGTTGTGGCTTCAGTCAAGAAGTTTGGATGGGTTTCCCAATTGGTTTTTTTTGGATTGGTTCGGATATTATTGGCAAAGTTCTAACAACTGGGTGTTTCATTATGAGTTAGGCTGGCTTTATCCAAAAGGGAAGGGTTCGTATGATAATTGGATTTATTTTCCTAAACATGGATGGATGTGGACTGGAAGATATGTTTACCCAAATTTTTATTCAAACAAAGAATCAACTTGGTATCGTTATGATGACAATGGTAGTGAATTTGGTTGGTTTGAAAATTTGGTTAATAATTCCAGATTCAGATTTGGAAGAGAATACCCTTAAAAGAGGAAATATTTCAATTTTAACAAAAAAAGAATTTCATTAAATTTTTCTTGACCAGCAATTGATTTTTCTATTTGTTGGAAGTCTTTCTCTCATTTTTCGAGTGTTGTTCTTTGAAAGTTATTTTGTGTGATCTATATAGACGGGTCACCAGTCATATTTTTTTGAATACCGAGTCAGTAATGACTCAAGCCTGTGCGTTAAGCACAACTCTCTTTTGGAGAGTTTGATCCTGGCTCAGAGTGAACGCTGGCGGCATGGTTAAGACATGCAAGTCGAACGAAAAGCAAATCTTCGGATTTGCGGAAAGT
>NZKY01000160.1:6206-9333 GCA_002694035.1 Opitutia bacterium | reverse complement strand
TTTTGATATCTTTTTTAAAAACTCGATTTTTGGACGTGGGATTAAGAAGTTTTTAACAAATACAAATATATTGTACATAAAGTATTATTTTGTACGAACAAGATAATGTATGTTTTCTATATGATTGTGAAACTTACCTTTACTAATAGTCGTAGGTCTCCAATTATAAGTTTCAAAAAAGTGATAAGCCATATTATGAAATCATTATTAATTGTCATAACACTCGTACTTGCATATCCTAGTTATGCAATTGATTTTGAAAAATATAAATACGTAATAATTACTGAAAACGAATGTGAAAACATAGACGCTGCAATAGAAAAATTTGAAATGTTAAGAGAATATGAAAATTTAAAAGCGCCAAATAAACAACATAATAAATGTGGAATAAGATATGATGGAAAGCTTGGTTGTATATCAATAACCGAAAGTTCCGAGGCATTAGAAGAAAATATTTCTTTTTTTGAGAATGACCCTAAATGGAACAGCATAGCCACTGCAATGTGGAATGATTGTGGTGTCGAATATTTTGGTTTTGAGCGTGAGTCAATATCATTTGAATAAAAACTAGTATTAATATTTTAATTAAATAGAGTTAATTGGGGTTTAAAATACTGCGAATGAAAAATTTCAAATCTTTTAATTGCACTTGAATATTCTTAAGCTAACCCACACCCAAAGATTTATATAAGAAATTAATGTCCAGTAGAAATTCTAAACAATTGGTAAAGGATTTTTATTCAGTTTTTGATAATTTAAAATTAGGTTTTGATATTAAAAAATTATAATAAATAATTAATTTTATTTCATATTAAATTTTGGTGTAATTTTTTTGGAGGGTGTTATGGGTGATAGGTTAAAAAATAAAGTTGCTGTTGTAACCGGTGGCGCCTCAGGTCTAGGTTATGCGACCGCTCTTCGTTTTATGGAGGAAGGTGCGAAGTTAATTATTACTGATATAAATGAAGATGCATTACACGCTGCCTTTGAGGAACACAACCTGACAGATTTTCCAGATTTGTTATTTCAAGATGTTACTGATGAAGAGGGTTGGAAAGACCTTAACAAACACGTGTCTAACAATTTCGGCAAGCTCAATATCATGGTCAACAATGCTGGTATTGTTTTTCGTGGTACAGTCGAAGACACTCCTTTGGATGAATGGCGCAAAACCCAAGCTGTAAATCTTGATGGTGTATTTATGGGAACAAGGTTCGCAGTGGAATTGATGAAACCAAATGGTGGTTCAATTATCAATATTTCATCAATCGAAGGTTTAATTGGTAATGCAACATGTGCAGCATACAATGCCAGCAAAGGAGGAGTGAGAATTTTCACAAAATCTGCAGCTCTTCATTGTGCTGCACAAAATTACAAAATTAGGGTGAATTCTGTTCACCCAGGTTTTATGAGAACACCAATGGTTGATAATGCTCTTGAAACGATGCCAAAGCATGAAGTAGACGCACTATTAAAAACCATGGCTACGGAAATACCTTTAGGTGAAATGGGAGACCCAAAAGATATTGCGGATGGATGTTTATATCTTGCGTCTGATGAGTCAAAATACGTAACTGGCGCAGAACTGGTCATAGACGGTGGATTTACCTGCCGTTAATTACAATAAAACAATTGTTAATTACGTTGGCATAAACATTCCGCCGTTAATGTCTAAACCTGCGCCTGTGACAACACTGGCATAATCTGAGGCTAAAATCATTGCGGCCTTAGCACATTCTCCGTCCTCTGGAATTCTTCCTAATGGAATATCATTAGTAATAACCTTTTTTAAATCCTCAACAGAAATACCTGTCTCGGCTGACTGGGTGTTGAAGTATCCTTCAACTGCTGGACCCCACATCCAGCCAATATGAGCACTATTTATTCTTATATTTGCATTACCNAGCTCCATAGCAAGTTGTTTAGTTGCTGCACGGAGNGCTAATTTAGANGCAGCNTAACCCCCATTCATCAACATTGGTTTATGTTCTGCCATTGTAGCAATCATNACTATAGNACCGCCNCCTTGAGCTTTCATNTGAGGAATGCANGCNTGNGTTAGTTGGACTGAGCCATAAAAATTGGTATCCATNACACGTCTCCAATTTTCAAGNTTAGCGTCNTCCGCTAGTTCAAACTCACCAGGATCATAAGCGCTATTAAAAAGAACATCTATTCTTTCAAATTCACTTATTACTTTTCTAACNAAATTTTCACACTGATTTTTATCCTTGATATCTGTTTTTACTTTTAGTATCGGGACATCAATGCCTAAATCTCGGATTGCTTGCTCAGCTAAGTCGAGCTTANTTGGTGTTCTTGCTCCAATAGCTAANCCTGCNGCTCCCTCTTGTGCTGCNAGTAAAGCTAATTCTTGTCCNAGACCTGGNCCAATTCCAGAAACGATNACTATTTTATCACGCATNAGCATTATTTGNATCTCCAANAATANATTTGGTTTAAAATTACATAAAANTCATTAGAGTTTAGGTTAATTCAANATATTAAAACTTGGAAAGTTGAATATTTTTATTATCTAAGATTATTTTGAAATTGATTTTTATGAGNGATNCTTCAAAAGATTTATTTGATCCAATAATTTGGGATAANTACTGTAACCAATTACNTAAAATTGGNAATGAAATANTTAATAATTCCCCTGAAAACGCACTTGATCGTGTNGANGGNTANCGNTATNTGGCTCGATTGGTAAATTATTCATTAANTAAGTTTTTAGATCCACCCAATATCAAAAGACCTATNATTGATTATAATTCACCAAGAATTGGNGGNGATAATCCNGATTTTCTATATGGNCAANCTNTAATTTCAGGTTCNNATGANTANCGNATATATGGAAATAAAAANGANGCATTTAATATCAGCTTNGGGTCTTATTATGGTGGNTTNGGCNCANATAAAGGATTACAGTGTAGTGGAAATATTCAATTAAAAGAATTANCNATTGGAAATGATGGCAGATTTGACATACTTGTTTCACAAAANAATAACCANGNAAATTGGCTNCCTACTATTAATGAGACAAATTCAATTNTAATAAGACAAACAATTNTNCACCGTGAAATAGATANNCCNGCNGANATTAATATAGANTTAATTAATTCAA
>NZKY01000160.1:0-6201 GCA_002694035.1 Opitutia bacterium | reverse complement strand
TCTGNTNAAATAAAACAGCCACTAAGTTCTTCGCAACTNGCAGACTCNTTAAATTTGAGTGGTATGTTTGTAGANGGTGTTGTTAAGCAGTTTTTGCATTGGACACATAACTTCAAATCAAAGCCAAATGAGATAAATCCTACTGATCCAGAATTGCTAAAATTCGCAAATGGTGATCCTGATACTTTCTACCATAATGGCTATTTTGAGTTAAATTCTGACNAAGTTCTTNTAGTAGAGTTAGACCCACCNGANTGTGAATATTGGAATATCCAAGTTACTAATTACTGGCTNGAGTCATTGGATTACTTAGATTTTTGTACNCACTTTAACCANGCTACTGCTAAAGCAGATGATGACGGTAAGTACAGATTTATAATTAGTCCNAAGGACCCNGGATTATACAATTGGATTAATACAGCTGAACACTATCGCGGCTGTATATCTCTAAGGTGGAATNTGGCTGATAATAATCCCAATGCTANNACNGAATTACTTTCATTCGAAAATGCAGTNTCAAAAATANCAAAATTAAGGGGTTAAAATTATGGACCAAAGTTTNCAATCGTTATTTGANCAANTACATTCTGATGCTATTGAGCAGACTGGTTTTAANGACTTTGGANCAANAGAATATATTACTAGCCTTAAAATCNTANTAGATGCNTATGATAGAACATCGCAATTTAANGAAATAGGTAAGCAGATTACATATGGTACNATCCTAAATTGTTTAAAAGGNNGACTTTATNTGCAAGCATCAATTAAAAATATTCCANAAATTAATCANTACANAATTTCTAAACCAATTTTTATTATTGGTTTGCCACGATCGGGCACAACCTTTTTGCATCGCTTGTTATGNTATCATNCAGAAAATCAGGGAATTGAGAATTGGTTAGGAACCTTTCCTGAGCCAAGACCATCAAGGCAACAATGGGGAAAGAATCCAAGATATTTGGAGGTCGAAGCAGCCCTAACTGCGTATCATGAAATGAATCCTGAAATTAAAAACATTCATGAAATGGCAGCTGACAAGGTAGATGAGTGCCGTTTGATTCTTATGCATTGTTTTGAAAATGTAACCTTTCAAAGCAATGCAACAATCCCTGATTATCAAGATTGGCTTTATACGGTTAATTTCACTTCAACTTATGAATATTTTTATCGTTCTCTGCAAATAATCGGTTTCAATGATCAGGACAAAAGGTGGGTGCTCAAGGATCCATCACANATGTGGTCNATTGACTATCTATTTAAACAGTTTCCAGATGCNACNGTTATTCAAATTCATCGTGATCCATTAGAGGTAATTCCATCAGTTTGCAGTTTGGTTATGTCAGCTAAATCAATGTCAGAACCTTCTACTTCTCCTAAACAACTAGGTGAGGAACAACTTGAGCAATGGGCAAATGTTTTGGAAAAAACTATAGAATTTCGAAANCAATTTTCATCTAATTTTATTGATATTTTCTATAATGAAATATTAGACGACCCAATTGGTGTTTTGCAAAAAATATATTCTCATTTAGGTGAAAGTATTAATCATCACGCTATTGATGAAGTCAAAAGTTTTAGTCAGGATCGTTCAAATAAAAACTCTAAACATCAATATTCATTGGGTGAATATGGACTTACAGATGTAAACATTAATGAGAGATTCTCTGAATACAAAAAACATTACGATTTATAGGATTGGAAAATGCTTCTTAAAGATAAAGTTGCCTTTATAACTGGTGGTGGATCAGGCATTGGGGAAGCNACAGCAAAATTATTTNCTGCTGAGGGGGCAANTGTAATTATTGCTGATATTGACGAAGTTTCTGGAGAGCGTGTGNATAACGAAATTGGNTCAAGAGCTAATTTTATAAAATGTGATGTCACTAATGAAGAAAATGTTTTTGAAGTAATTAATGAAATTACCAAAAAATATAATCGTTTAGATTGTGCTGTAAATAATGCTGGTGTTACAGGAACGCCAGCAAATATTGAAGATACTACTTATGATAATTGGTCTAAGGTAATCCAAGTAAATCTTACTGGAGTNTTTTTTTGTTTAAAGCATGAAATCAGTCAAATGATAAAACAAGGTTTTGGCAGTATTGTGAATGTTTCNTCAGGAGCAGGATTAATTGCTGTTCCATCAATGGCANCTTATTGCGCATCGAAACATGCTTTACTTGGTTTAACAAAAACAGCAGCAACTGAGAATCTCGCACGAGGTATACGAGTTAATTCGGTGTTGCCAGGTTCAACAAAAACTCCTCTTCTCGACCAAGCCCTTAACATGAGTGAGGGTATGGAAGAAATTATTTTAAATAGTATTCCNTCTGGAAAATTTGGGACTCCTCAAGAAGTGGCTGAAGGAATTGCTTGGTTATGCAGTGATCGTGCTTCTTTTGTAAGTGGAGCTAGTCTTGCTATCGATTATGGCACTGTTAGCNGATAAAAAAGTTCCCTGTGAAATGTCACAGGGAACAAATTTTAAAAATTAAAAATAGACTGATTAAAATTCGTAAATCAAATCTATTCCATAACTTCTGGTTTCTCTATAAGTATTATTAATAAGACCTATAGCGCCACCAAAGTCGATACCCCATTCTCTGTATTCTTCGTCGGTTAGGTTTCGAACCCANCCTGCAATCGTAAGTTTCTCGTCCGCCATTGCTAACTCNGAAAAAGTNACTCTTGCATTAATTAGGGTTTGGTCTTCAGTTTTATCATAAAGAACGTTTATTGGGTGAAAGACCATNCTGTCTCTGTAGGTCATTTCTAAACGAGCATTCACGTCGGCCCANCTNACTCCNAGAAAGTCATATGANAGAACTACACTNGCAGTATTTTCTGGGCTAGTAGGGAANATNGCTGTATCAGAAATATCTTCTTCACCTGTAGCAGCATTGNAACTCGGGCTTGNTACATTAGGAGCTGGNAAACCAGNTACTGGATCAGTTCTACCNGATATNAATTCGTCATACTCACTNTCAATATGNCCNAGATTTANATTAAGTCTAAGAGCCTCAGTAAGTTGAGCTGTNAGCTCNACCTCTATGCCTGANATNGTAGACTTNCCAGCATTAAAAATAACACTGGTTGCGCCGCCAGTTCCTGCTTCNAAGCTNGCNACTTGTTGATCTTCAAAGTCAATATGAAAGATTGATGAATTAAATCTTAGTCNGTTNTCNAGNAAGTCTGATTTAACACCNAGTTCATAACTNGTNACTGTTTCTTCATCAAANCCATTTTGNAANCCTTCTGCAGTAGATGCGCGAGGGGTATATCCNCCCGATCTNTATCCNGTGGATANACTAGCATANACTCNNGTATCTTCATNCAAAGCATAATTGGCTATGAAAGTTCCACTTGTATTATCCCAAGATTTACCGGCATTAACTCTTGNTCCAGCTGGNAATGGNACACCTCCTTGGNNTACACGAGTATTAGCAAAGAAAGCATCNTTTTCGTCTTCAGTGTAACGAAGGCCAATAGTTAAATCCAATGCATCTGTAACACTATATGTTAACTGACCAAATATTGCTTGAGATTTAAAATCACCGCCATATTCGAAGTCAGGTTGACTTGCAACGCCATCTTTACCAAAACAGGCTCCAAGTCCAGGAACGAGCTCAGCTCCGCACATAAATGCTTGGGTCGCTGCATCTAATTGGCCATATAAAAATGTTGCAGGCATTGTGAAGAACTGAGGGTTGTCTTCATAGCTTTCTTCTTCAAAGCTATATAAACCAACTACATATTTCAACCTTGCATCATCAGATTCGCCAACAAGCTGAACCTCATGACTTTGCTGTTCGTTTTCAGAGAATCTTGTTGCCCGAAAAATTGATACGTATGTTCCTTCAGGTACGGGTGCAAGTCCAGCTGCCCCCAGTCCAAACCATGGACTAGAAGGATTAGTATCACTTAATACTGTTGCTCCATCTGCAGGGAATGATCCAAAATCTGTTCCCTGAGTACCACTAGCCCAATCTCTGTCAGAGCCAATATACTTCAATGTCATAAGATCAGAAACTTCGTACTCAATAGATAGTGTAGTCATCTCAATATCTGAGAAAGAGTCTAGNCCNGAGGTATANAATGCTGGAGCTGTTCCTAAACGGCTCATGCTAGCTGCNGCNGCAGCTTGGCGAGANAATGTTCCACCAATTNGTGCATTANNAGGCCNCATCATNGAAATCTGATACAGATTACCATTATTGTCCCTNTTTGATTTATCGAATGTCAAATCAGCAGTTAGTTGGTCATTAGGTTGCCAGCGTAATGCTACACGGAAAGCTTTAGACTCAATAGCGCCTTGCTCAGTTTCATTGTAACTATTAGTAACTAGACCACCTCTTTCATCAGTGTTGAAACTGATNGTCGCGGATAATCCATTACCAAAAGTTCCAGTATTAATTGAGGTATTAGATCTTGCTCTGTCTCTATTCCCAACAGTTGCTTTAACCTTGACGCCAAAATCTTCACTTGGCTTTTTAGTTATTAGATTAATAGCACCGCCGATTGTATTTCTTCCGTAAAGAGTTCCCTGAGGACCTCTTAAAACCTCAATTCTTTCAAGATCTACAACGTCATAAGCTGTTGAGGTGCTNCTGGAAATGTAAACACCGTCTAAATAAACTCCCACAGCGCTNTCATTTAATAGATTAGTTTCAAATGCGCCAACACCACGGATATTGTAACCATAATTATCGACACTACCTGATTGTTTATCAATNTGAACATTAACAAGGTAATCAGATACATTACCAATTTCAACAACTCCCATTTGTTCCAAATCCTCTGATCCAAAAGCTGCCATGGAAATAGGTGTATCTTGAATTGACTCCTCTCTTTTTTGAGCTGTAACAATTATTTCATCTAAAGACTGAGCATTTAGTGATGAAATATTTAAAACAGGTAATGCTAAGAGAAACATTAGCGTGTAACTAAAAAGATTTTTCATAGGTTCCCCCAATATAAACTAGTAAGAAATTTACTTAAATTTATTATTACTTAAACATTAANGAATATGGTTCGGAAATAAATAAAAAAATTCTTTAAAAATTTTTCCCTGTTAATTAAATTTANNGATTTCTNCTAAANTAATTGGGCAAGGGTCGTTANTATAAATACCCTCCCTAATGGAAATTACTTGCCCCGCTAGAAATAGTGGGGCTTTTTTTATTAGAAACCATTTCTTCAGCTAACTATGTGTCAGGCTAAATATTTATATATTCAATTTGCTTTGATTTTTTTTGTAAGGTTCGATGACCAATTNTCACNTCACCGTAACATTACAGTTCGGCATGTGGCTCGCCATCACATGAGGGTTTAAGGTGATGATTTTAATAAATAAAAATACTTAAACTAAAAACTTCTGGTTAACATATTTTAGATAAAATATTTTGTGGAGATGTTTCGCCATAAGGATCATCTTCGTANTTGTCGGAAATACCCGGCTCCTCGAACCAATTAATAATTTTTTTATTGTCTATTACAGCAGCATAGCGCCATGACCTTAATCCAAAACCAAGATTATCTTTTGCTACAAGCATACCCATGCGCCTAGTAAACTCTCCAGATCCATCAGGTATTAATTTAACCTTACTTATATTCTGGCTAGCTCCCCACTTATTCATTACGAAAGCATCATTTACTGAGACACAGAGGATTTCTTGAATGCCATTTTTGCAAAACTCGTCATGCAGAGCTTCGAAGTCCGGTAGTTGATATGTTGAACATGTAGGTGTAAATGCACCTGGAAGAGAAAATAAAATATTTTTCTTACCCTCAAAATAATCAGAAGTAGTTTTGTTTTCCCATTTGTATGGATTTCCTTCATTAGAGTTTTCGTCCCTTACTCGGGTCTTGAAAATAACTTCAGGTATTACTTGATTAATCATAAAATACTCCCTAGTTCAGCATGTTCCGGTCNATAGTTGTTTCATAAAAGTCTCTGTAAGGAATGCTCATTCCTTCTANTTGTGCNGCTACCATTAATTTTCCTAGTGCTTCACACATTATTCTGGCTGTTGTAGGGCGGATCCAATTTTCCGCCTCATAAATTGCGGCAAAATATTTTTCGTTCTGTATTAAAAAAGCTAATTTGAGGATTTTTAATTCGTCCAAACTCAGGTGTTGAGATTTAGGATGAAGAATTGTGATATCAATTACAGAACCGATTATTAAACATTCCGAAATTTT
>NZKY01000050.1 GCA_002694035.1 Opitutia bacterium | reverse complement strand
GCTTTTCTGCCGTGCTCGTCGGGTCCATGACAGGAGAAGCATTTATCCGAAAGAATTGGACGCACATCCCGGTTGAAATTTAGAGGCTCGGCATGTAACCAAATTGGAATAAAAAGATAAAACCAATATTTCATTCAATAATTATAAAAAAATTAGGTAACTTTATTTTTTAATTTGATGAGGAGTGTTGGAATTAACATAAGTCAAATATCGATTAATTGTAATAATTATTTTTTGGTAAATTTAATTTGCAGTATGGATAATATCAAAGTGAATATTTTTAAAAATAGATTTCAATTAATGTTCTGAATCATTAACAATTTTTTATTATAAATTAAATAATCAAAGGGTTAAAAACTGAAGTTACTTATCAGGGTTTAAGAATTTTGCGTATTTTGTATATTTATGAATTTATCAAGAAGACTTTTTTATTTTACCTTGCTCTCTTCGTTAACGCTTCAGTTAATTTCAGTTGAAGAAGCAACATTTTCTCATTCAGTAAAGACCGAAAAAAAACCTTGGACTGATAAGGATTTCCTAAACGATCCATCAGACTTTCAGTTCGCAATCGTATCCGATCGAACAGGTGGAGTGAGGGAGGGTGTTTTTCCCCGTGCGGTTAATAAATTAAACGAATTACGACCAGAGTTTGTGATCACAGTAGGTGATATGATCAAGGGTGGAGCGGGGAATAGGGATGTAGATAAATTGATGGGGGAGTGGGAGGAATTCAATTCTTTTATTAAGGGGTTCGATATGCCTTTTTTCTATCTCCCAGGAAATCATGATGTGGGTAATGAGGTGGCAGATGAGATATGGGATGAGTTATATGGCGTTCGTTATTACTCTTTCGTTTACAAGAATGTACTTTTTTTATGTCTGAACACTCAGGGAGGTCCAGGTTCGAAGCCAGCCATCTTGGAAGATGAGCAAATTCAATGGTCTTTAAATGAATTAAGGAAAAATCAACAAGTGCGATGGACAATTGTTTTTATGCACCAACCGCTTTGGTTGATGGAGGAGGGAATTTTAATCCGAAAAAACGGTAAGAAAGAACTTCGAATTACTGATACTGGTTGGCCAATCTTAGCTAAAGAATTAATAAAAAGGCAACATACTGTTTTTGCAGGACATGTGCATCATTATGGAAAATATCTTAGAAATAAAACCAGTTTTTATACTCTTGGTACTACTGGTGGTGGAAGTAAGCTAAGGGGAGAAGCATTTGGTGAATTTGATCATGCAACATGGGTTACCATGACAGATAAAGGTCCAAGATTGGCTAATTTATTGGTTGATGGAATAATGAAAGACGACGTTACCCAAGAAAGTCATCAGATATTTTGGCGTAGTTTAGTGTTTGAGGAATATTTTAAAAAAGGATCTGAACTTGAGGGGAAAGAACTAACACTTATTCTGAGGAATCCATTTGAATTTCCTGTGAAAGGTAGGTTTGAATGGATTCAATCAGTTAATAAAACTTTTGATGTTGAGCCAAAAAACTCGAATATTTTTTTATTACCAGATGAAAAAAGGTCATTGAGATTCAAGTTAGTTGGAATAAACGAGAGTAAGAGAAGGGGTTTTAAATCGCTTCCCAAGTTGGAAGTTCGCTTTAAAGGGGAAAACAATGCCTTTGAGCTTCAGATGTTAATGGATATACCCATTGAAAAATGACAAACGCAAAGAAGCTCGCAAAAGTAGCCATAAAACTTTCTCAATCTGTTGGCTCTCTTTCGTTTGATGATTTAACTTCGTATATCTATAACCCATTGGAATATGCATGGGAAATTCATAGACAATATCTTGAACTAGCCGGAGTTGGAAAAAAGAAGGTGATTTTTCTAGGAATGAATCCCGGACCTTTTGGAATGGCTCAGACGGGTGTGCCATTTGGTGAAATTTCTTCGGTTCGTGACTGGATGGGATTAAAGGGAAGAGTGAAAAAGCCAATACCTGAGCATCCTAAGCGACCAGTTGACGGGTTATCTTGTTCTAAGAGTGAAGTTAGTGGAAGAAGGTTATGGGGATTATTTTCGGAAAAATTCCCGAACCCCAAAGATTTTTTTGAAGATCATTTCGTAGCAAACTATTGTCCATTAGTATTTATGGAAGAGAGTGGCAGAAATCGAACGCCTGATAAATTACCAGCTAAAGAAAAAAAACCATTGCAGGACATGTGCGATTGGCATCTACGCGAAATTGTGGAAATTATGGAGCCGGAATGGTTGATTGGGGTTGGTGGATTTGCGAAAAAAAGAGCAGAGGAAGCGCTTACAGGAATAGAAATTCAAATTGGTACCATTCTTCATCCCAGTCCAGCAAGTCCGGCGGCTAATCGTGGATGGGCCGTCGCCGCTACAAAACAACTTATAGACCAGAGTGTTTGGAATGAATAAATATTGTTGTGAATCTAATTTTGCTGTTAAAAAATTTCTTTCCTATGAGTGGAAAGGAATTAGAATTAAGCTATGAAAAATATTTCTGTTTCCCAAAGTCATGAAATTATAAAGGAAAACTCTTCTGTTGTACTTGTTGATGTTAGGACGCCTGCAGAGTATGGATCAGTGCATGCGGAGAGAGCTTTGAATCATCCAATGGAGTCCTTGGATGCCGAAAGATTACCTTATGGTAAACAGGATGAGATTCATATCATTTGTCAAACTGGTGGGCGATCTTTGAAAGTGAGTCAGAAACTAGAGGCTGCCGGATTTTGCAATATTGTGAATGTCGAAGGAGGAACTTCCGCTTGGCATGGAACTGGTTTGCCTGTTGTTGAAGGTAAAAAAGCAATATCTCTTGAAAGACAGGTACGAATAGCAGCAGGCTCTCTGGTCGTTATCGGAGTTGCGGTTGGACATTTTGTGAACCCTGCGGGTTTTGGTCTGTCCGCATTTATCGGGGCGGGTTTGGTCTTTGCTGGAGTTACTGATACCTGTGGCATGGGAATGATGATTGCCAAGATGCCTTGGAATCGAGCTTGATTTGTTCACCAAACTTCTACGGGTCCTTTGGGAACTCCGATTTCTCTTTTTTGTTTTGCTTGAAATTCATCCTCTTCTTTCATGAAGGAAGCAATCATTGGCGGTAGTTGATATCGTGGAAGTAGATTACCCGTATCATCCGTAAATGGTTTTCGCCATTTCAGATAATCAGATAATACTTTTTCGAAGTCTGCCCTTGAGCTGATTCGTACCACAGCATTAGTGAAAGGTTTAACTGGACCAAAGCGTTTAGCGTACCAAGGAGCTACTTTTCGGAATTGGAGAGATCCACGTTCTTCTCCGAATACTTCGACCATTAGATCAAAATGACGACGAAGTATGCGGATACGTTCCTCAAAGCTAGCTTCGGGAGGAATAATATCAGTTTCTAAGTATTGCTGGGTATGTAGGAAAATCCAAGGGTTATAAAATGCACCTCGACCGGCAGATATCCCATGACACCCGGTTTGCTCGATCATGTGCCGAGCAGCTTGCGGAGTCGTAATATCACCATTTCCAATTACTGGAATTTTATTTACTGCCTTAACGACTTTTCGGATGCCTTCGAGGTTTACAATGCCATCAAATCCTTGAGCACGCGTGCGACCGTGTACGAAAATGGCAGTCACACCAGTGTCCTCGAGAGCCCGTGCGAGATCTGGTGCGGTTAAATTTTTGTCATCCCAACCGAGTCTCATTTTGGCGGTGATAGGAACATCGACAGCATTAACCATGGCACAAATAAGTTCCTGGGTCTTGGAAAGTTCATTCATCATGCTCGCTCCACCGCCTGTTTTGGTTACTTTCGGGACAGGGCAACCCATGTTTACATCGATGGAGTCGACTCCATGTTCCTGAAGAATAATAGATGCATCACGCATCTCTTCCTTCACTCCTCCAAAAAGTTGAACGGAGAGAGGACTGTCCTGCTTATTAGTTTCAATTAGTTTCAGTGCCTTTGGGTTTTGTTCTATTAAAGACCGAGCGTTCACTAGATCGGTTGTGCATAGATCTACTCCACCAATTTCTCTAATTACGAGTCGAAATGGAAGATTGGTGTAACCAGCAAGTGGGGATAAAAATAGATTCGACTTTAGTTTGAGTTGACCGAGATTAAACATCTATGCTTAGTATGTGTTATTGAATTAAATTTATCAATGCCTCAAAGGATTTAGAATTTCCTGTATCCATATTTATAAAGTTAAAGTCAGAAATTGATATTCTTTAGTCACAAATATGTAATCATAAAAAATATTGTTGTAGTGATATTTGGTCTAATGTTTGTAATAAAAAAACTGACTTCTAGGATAAATTATAATGAATGATCGATTGATACACTATTTTTACAAAGCTTTTTCTTATTGTCTTTTAAATATAGGTTTAATCTTTTTGTTCCTTTCTCAACCAATCTTTGCGAATAAAAATTTTTCGATCGAGGAGACTTTAAAAACACACTGCATCGAATGTCATGGTGCTAAGAATAAGGTTAAAGGAGAAGTTGATTTATCATCCTACTCTGAAGGGGCCGATATTAAAGAAAATCCTGAACTTTTACAAATGGTACTTGAAGTAATCGATTTTGGAGAGATGCCCCCCGAAGAGAATGACCCGATCCCTCCCAAATCTCAGGAAGTAATCGTTTCTGAATTGAAGAAGATGCTTAAAGAAGCGGTCAGTTCAAAGGAAGATTTAGTAAAGGCTCCAATTCGTAGAATGACTCGCTTTCAGTATGCAAATGCGGTCAAAGATCTTTTGGATTTAAAAGTAGAAGTATTTCCTTTGCCTGAGAAAATGATGCGTGACCGTTCTGGCTATTTCAAGCCAGAGACCGGAAAGATGCCTAGTAAAATGACAGTGAGTAGTCGACCACTTGGCAAATCGGGTCTGATTGAACCAAGGATGGACGGAGTTGCACCCTTTCCTCAGGATTTACGGGCGGAGCATGGTTACGATACGCAAGGAGATCATTTATCACTTTCGCCGCTTCTGATGGAGGATTTTTTTCGGCTTAGCAGAAGTATCGTGCAGAGCCCATCTTTCAACTCAAGAAATGTGGGTACATGGGAAGTTTACTTCGAAGAACCAGGTGAAGAAATAAATATGGCAGATGAAATAGAGAATCGTTTGAGGAAATTATTAAACCATGCGTTCCGTCGGCCAGTGGACAAAAAAGTAATCAATAAGTATGTCTCCTATGCAATGCATGGTTTAGCAAATGGGAAACTATTTCGAGAAGTAATGAAAGAGGTACTTTCTGCGGTGCTTGCATCGCCAAAATTTCTCTATCTTTACGATGCAGGAGAATCCAAGGAAAAATCAGTGCAAACCGAAAATATTAATCTAGCTTCAAGATTATCTTTCTTTCTTTGGGGAAGTCTGCCAGATGAGGATTTGTTGAATTCTGCAAAAGATNGNANNNTGANNGANNAANAAANNCTNNAGAAGCATGTGNATCGCATGCTTTTGAATCACAAACTCAAGAGGTTTTGTGATTCTTTTCCCACTCAGTGGTTGCAGTTGGACCGTATAATATCTGCGGTTCCTGATGAAAATAAATACAAAGATTTTTATTATGCTGCCCCTTTGTATCGTACAACTATGGATATGATGATGGAACCGCTGCTTCTTTTTGAAACTGTCTTAATCGAGGANCGTTCGGTGCTAGAATTGATTGACTCCAATTATACCTTNCGTTCGCCAAGGCTNAGGAAGTGGTATGGNGAAGANCCNGNTGGNAGGCTGGGTGGTCCNGTAACCATTCCTTTTGCGAGGCAACNCGTTGCTGATAGGCGCCATGGTGGAGTGATCACCAATGGTGCGGTTATGACGATGACTTCTGGACCTTTAGAAACGAAACCAATTACCCGTGGGGCATGGATTGCCGGTGTAATATTTAATTCGCCTCCCCCACCNCCTCCTGCGGAAGTACCTCCCTTGCCTGAGGATAAAGCACATGATGATAGTCTTACCCTACGTGAACGCTTCTCTGACCATCGCGAACGTGCAGATTGTGCCGGCTGTCATGAGAAGTTGGATCCATTGGGTTTCGCACTCGAGAATTTTGATCCAGTGGGTCGCTGGAGACAAAAATATGAAAATGGCCGTGAGGTTGATTCAGGTGGAACGCTTTTCAGAACGCATGAATTTACTAATGTTATTGAATTTAAAGATGCGATCCTCAAAGAGAAAGACCGATTTGTTCGTGCTCTTGCAGGTCATTTGCTTGCATTCGGTCTNGGGCGTGAACTAACCCCTTCCGACTCACTAGCACTTGACGAGATTGTCGAAAGAGTAAAGTCAAAGAATTATTCTATGAAATCGATGATTCACGCGGTGGTGGCATCGAAACCTTTTCGTGGGACAAATGGCAAACTAGCCTTGCAACAAAAGCTACAATCAGGAAAATAATGACATGAATATACTGGGGAGACGAAATTTTCTTAGAGGTATGGGTAGTTCCTTTTTAGCTCTTCCATGGATGGAGAGCTTGGCAAGTGCTGGGCTAACCNTGCATCCGCCCCAGCGTGCTGCCTTTTATTATGTGCCAATCGGTGTGGTNAGGCAAACCTTCTTCCCGGGTGAAGAGAAGAGTATTGTTCAGCAAAAATTTACCAATGATAACTTTGATGCGGAGAGTACAAGGTCGAATATTGGAGTTGGTCTGCATGACTTGCAATTGACTGAGACCATGAAACCGCTTGAGGGGTTAAAGGATAAAGTAACCTTAGTTACGGGTTTGGACCGAACTTTCCAACCCGGGACGGATGTGCATGCCCAATGTGCTTCTTGCTTCCTTTCAAGTGCTAGTCCTTTTAGTCTTAAGCATACGCCATATCCGCAGGCACGTACGCTTGACCATATTATTGCGGATAAAATAGGTACGCAGACTCCTTTCAAAACCCTAGAATTCAGCTGTAATAGTCACAAAGATAATAAGGAGTCGATTCAGTTTGATAATATTTCATGGTATGGGACTGAGCATGTCGCACCATCGATGCGTGATCCTTTACTTGCTTACCGCCGGTTATTTAAATCGGATGAAAGGAGTGCATATAAAGATATTACAGATTTAGTACTGGACGATGCTCGCTCATTGAAGAAAGAGCTTGGGTATTCCGATCAGCAGAAATTTGGTGAGTATTTCGAATCGATCCGGGCAATTGAGACTCAGATATCAAGNCTTGAGGGAATGAAGCAGGAATTGAGNAAGGTNGATCTTGATATTCCGATGGATGGAAAAATGCCCCGTGGTGAATATATCCGATTNATGGGNGATNTGATGGTGGCGGCTCTNCAGACNGGTCTNACNAATGTNGCCANTTTTATGGTGGGNCCNGAGAGNTGGGACACTCCNTATCTTTTTGAGAGTTTATTTGATAAGCCAAAGAGTCATCATCANATGTCCCATAATCAGGGNAAGTTTCTNGATGACCTNATNAANGTNGATTATTTCTACATGGAGCANTTTGCTTANCTTTGTAACAANATGAACCGNATTGAAGAGGCCAACGGNAANAGTCTNNTGGATAATATCATNTTTACNTATGGNTCCGGNTTGGGTGATGGTTCNACCCATCAATACAGTGCANTGCCCGTNATCGTTGCNGGTTCAGGAGGTGGGAAGTTTATNAGTGGNAANCANCTNAATGTCTCCNCNAAATCAGGNCTNGTTAAAAAAGTGAACGGAACATACAAGACCCCTGAGGGTGGGGTGCCTCTCGCTAACCTATGGCTTACTCAAGCACAGGCGATGGGACTGGATTTGGACCGTTTTGCGGACAGCAGCGGCACGATAAATAGTTTGCTTGCTTAAGACTTGGTTCTTGGAAGTAATTTAAGTTTCCGGTCGGTTACGAAAGTGCCGAAGGGAATAAGGGTTGCGATAAAAAGATAAATCCCAAAGCTTATTTTCCATGACATTCTTTTCATACATATTGCCAAGAGTAAAGAATAGGTAACAAAGAGAAGTCCATGTGCCATACCGGTAATTTTCACTGCCGTGGGCATGTCATATGCATACTTTAAAGGCATGGCGATAAAGAGCAGAATGAGGTAAGAGACGCCCTCAATGTTTCCGATGATACGAAGGTTGCGAATCATGTTTAGGTAGATGTTTTTTGATTGGATGAAATTTGTTTCCGAATGGCTAGCAGTCTAGTCTGTAGAGAAACTGCCAGCAAAGATGAGAGAATCAAACCAAACCATTTGGCAACGACTAAGTTTTGGACTTGTTCGCTTGGAATTTCAATCAAATCAGAAAATTCAATATACATTTGGACAGTTATGAGTCCAAGAGGGTTGATGGAAATAAGTTTGTAAATAGTTGAGAGATATTCTTCCTGCCACCCAACAGCTAGTATAAGGCAAACAAGCAGTGGAGTGATCCACAAAAGTCCGATGAATCCCCAAAATCCAAGATTGAACCATGTCTCCCTTGCTGCCTGAAGATAGATCGTCGTGATAAAAATTCCAATTGAAGGAATAATGACTAAAGACGACAATGTGGAAGAGATTTCCCAATTGTTGGAGCCTAATGTAAGCGATGTTAAGCAGGCGAAAACTGCGATGGTTATTACTGAAAGTAAAAGCACAAACCAAAGACCACTGCACTCATCGGCGAAATTTGGGATTTTATGCAGTCCGATTTTTTTGATCCGTTGAATTCCCTTGAGAAAAAGATGTTGGTTTGGGCAGCAAATATTGGTCAAAGCTAAAAGTGTAAAAAGTGAAAGGCCAATGTAGACTGAAGTCACAAGAATAAAGTAACCAATATTTTCATGAAGTGGGGAGTTTTCATTTGAGGAAATAGCATGCCCAATGAGTCCAGAAGCATCTCCTTTTCCATAAAAGCTCCAAAGCGAACCAAGCAGGAGAGTCTGGAAAATAAGGTATAATAAAAATCCTGAAAATTTGGAAAAAGCTGGAAGAGATTGATTTCTCCATTTTCTATAGGCAGTGATTAATAATGTGAGGATAATAAGACCTTGCATCAGAAAGGTAAAGGTTGTTGGAGAAATGGCAAAGTTGAAGAAAGGAACATCCTGCCAGAAATTTATGGCTAGCTGTTCATAATGGCCCATTTTTACATTTTTATCTTCTGGATATAAGGCAGGAAGTATTTTACCAAAATAAGTGGGGATAATTGTGAGGAAAGATAAAAAGGAGACACCTACTTGTCCAAGCCCAGGCAGTGCCACATATAAACCAAGTACAACAATTCGCGAGACCCACGATGCGGCTCTTGGCTTGGATATAATTAAGCCAACCGCGTGAGCTGTAAGATGATAAAGAACAACTGATGAGAAAAACACTAAATATAAATGAATTACATTTTTCCAAGGGATTTGTCCCACTATCACGCAGTGTAGAAGGAAAGGAACTGAGAATAGAAACATGTAATACTCACGGGCGGGAAGACCGAAAATATAGCCGACAATTTTGGCAAATGGATTCATCGGGGTCATTCTTTGATAATCGAGCAGACCAGACTCCCTTTCTTCAGCAGTAATAGAGGCAACCCTTCCTGTTCCTAAAAACATTAAGTAAAAGCCCTGAAGAATTACTATAAAGGTAAATGCATTACGGGCACCATTCACAGGAGATGATTCTTCCTTAGTCCATTCCTTGGTTTGAGAATCGTAGGTATACTTGCCCTTTGATCCTTCAAGGTAAGAAGTCATGTAAACAGTGGAACAAACAATTAACGAAAAAAGACCGGCTGCAATTAAATGCTTCGTACGGAGGGATTCACGAATACCTCTTAGAATTAAGGGATTCATAAATCTTGAGTGTTTTTTTGATTCGAAGAATCGATTTCCATAAATAAATCTTCAACTTTTGATTTTTTGGCTGAGAAAGATACGATTTCAATCTTTTCATTTACGAGTTTTGCAAGAAATTTAGACAGGTCAAAAGCGTCGCCCGAATGAGAAATTTCAAAAAGAGTAGAAGATTCATTTAGTGATTTGAATTCAGATATACTCGACCATTCGTTAATAATTTTTTCAAGAAGTACAGATGATTTAAGAAGTTCGATCTCAATCAATTTTGAACTGTTACGGTTTTGTGTGATCTCGTCAATGGATCCGCAAACAATCATCTCACCATTTTTCATCATTCCAATTTCATCACATAAATCCTGCAGTTCGGTGAGTACATGAGAAGAGACAATGATGGTTTTTCCATTGTTTGCCAGTTCGCGCAGCAAATTGCGCATCTCGATCCTTGCCTTGGGGTCCAAATTTGCACCCGGTTCATCCAGGAGCATTACAGATGGATCGTGAACCAAAGTCTTTGCCAAAAGTGCCCTTTGCTTCATTCCTCGTGACAAAGATTTACAAAAGTCTTTTCTTTTTTCTATCAAATCGGTTTTAACTAGAGCTTGTTCAACATTCTGCTTTCGTTGTGAGTGAGATTGTCCATATGCATGGGCAAATAAATCACAGAATTCCTCAACTCTTAAATCGTCATAAACAGGGGGGAAGTCGGGCATGTATCCAAGCATGCGTCGGGCTTTTTCCGGTTCATGTAAAACAGATGTTTGATCAATCAAAATTTCACCATAAGTTGGCTCAAGCAGAGTTGCCATAGCCTTGATTGTGGTTGTCTTTCCCGCACCATTTGGTCCGATCAGACCAAAGATCGAACCTTGTTTGACTGAAAAGGAAAGATTGTTTACAGCAACAAATTCTCCGTAGTGGATTTTAAGATCTTGTACTTTGATCATGAGAGGAAAAAAGATAGCAAAATAAAAATGATGCTAGGTCAACTTTTCCTTGCCTAAAATCTTTAAAATTAGACATTGAGTAGGTACAAAGATCTAATTTATGAAATTATATACAATTATCCTCTCATTCTTACATGTAACTACTTTCATCTTTGCGGAAAAAAAACTTTTTGATGGAAATAGTCTTAAAGGTTGGAATGGAGATCCAAAATTTTGGAGTGTTCAAGATGGAGCAATCCTTGGGCAGACAACCAAAGAAAATCCTACAAAAGGAAACACATTTATCATTTGGGAAGGTGGGAGCTTGGGAGATTTTGAACTAACATTGGATTATAAAATTGAATCAGGTAACAGTGGAATTCAATATCGTAGTTTTATTAAACCCGGCAATCATGATGGTTGGCGAATTGGAGGATATCAAGCTGACCTCGAAGCGGGTGATAAATTTTCTGGAATTTGTTATGGTGAGGGTTTTCGCGGAATTCTATCTATGAGAGGGAAAAAAACTATTTTGAGTGTAGACGAAAAGGGAAAACTTAAAAAAAGCGAAACCCAATTTGGTGATTCAGCTGAGATTGGCAAAGCAGTGAAGAAGGGTGATTGGAATAAGTACCGTATTGTCGCAAAAGGTTTTCATTTTCATCATTTCATAAATGATGTCAAAACAACGGAACTTATTGATAATGATTTAAAAACTCGTCGTAAGGACGGGTTACTTGCTTTTCAATTACATGCCGGCCCTCCCATGAAAGTCTATTTTAAAAATATTATTTTAAAATAAATCTGAATTTGTAAATGTACCGAGTCGATCTTCGAAGCGACACGGTTACCCAGCCAACCTCTGGGATGAAGGAGGCTATGTTCTCAGCAACATTGGGCGATGATGTCTTAGGAGAAGATCCTACTGTTCATGCATTGGAGGATAAAGTTGCTTCCATATTGGGTAAAGAGGCGAGCATTTTTGTTCCGAGTGGTACAATGGCAAACGCGATTGCCATCCGTTGTCATACGCAACCGGGGGACGAGATAATAACTGAAGAAAATAGCCATATTTATGTGTATGAGGGTGGAGGGTTTGCTTCACTTTCAGGTTGTTCAATTGCACTTGTGCCCAGTCGTATGGGAATTATGGAAGCGGAGCATGTTGATTTAAAAATCCGTAAAGCAAAAGAGGGAAATAGTCATTACCCAAATGGAAGCCTAGTCTGTTTGGAAAATACCTCTAATCGGGGAGGGGGAACCTGCTACAAACAGAACGAAATAGATTCAATTACAAAAGTTTCGAGGGATCGCGGATGTAATGTTCACATGGACGGTGCACGATTATTTAATGCATCTGTTTCCACGGGGATTAGGGTAAGTGATATGGTTAAGGATTGTGATACCGTATCAATTTGCCTTTCTAAGGGTTTAGGGGCACCTGTAGGTAGTGTGCTTGCTGGATCTTGTGAGTATATTAAAAAAGCTCACAGATGGAGAAAAATGTTAGGTGGGGGAATGAGACAGGCTGGAATTTTAGCGGCAGCAGGATTATATGCTCTGGAAAAAAATCTAGTTCGCCTGAAGGATGATCATTGTAGGGCTTACCAACTTGCATTAGGTTTGAGTGAGTTGAAAAATTTCGAATTAAATTTAAAAACAGTTCAAACCAATATGGTTTATTTAAATACAAATGAACCCGCTATCCAAATTGTAAATAAATTGTCAGAAAAGGGGATTGAATCTTTATCGATAGACTCAAATTTAATCCGGTTAGTCACCCACTTACATATTACAGATGATGACATTGAAAGATCGATAAATGTTTTTCATCAGATTGATAACTCAATGGATTGAATGAAAAAAGTTGTTATAGCAGGAGGCTCAGGATTTTTGGGACAGGCACTCACTAAATTTTTTCTTAAAGAGAACATCCATGTCGTTATTTTGAGTAGAAAAAATAAGCAGAGCTTAGCTGGTGAAACATATGTTAAATGGGACGGAAAGAATCTTTCTGATTGGTGCGAACATTTAGATGGTTCAGATACCCTGATCAATTTGGTGGGTCGTTCGGTTGACTGTAGATACACAAAAAAAAATCGTGAATTAATTTTAAATTCTAGAATTGATTCAACCAAAGCACTGGGAAAAGCATTAAATTTAATTAATCACCCTCCAAAGGTTTGGCTCAATGCTAGCACTGCGACTATATATAAAGATTTGCGTGGTGACAAACCACCTCATGATGAAGAAAGTATGGGCAACGCGGAGGGATTCTCTGAAGATGTTGGGCGAGCATGGGAGAAAGCCTTTTTTACGAGTGGTCCAGAAAATATTCGGAAGGTTGCCATGAGAATAAGTTTTGTACTTGGAAAAGAGGATGGAGCATTTCCCGTTTTAAAAAAATTTACTCAATTCGGTTTAGGCGGTGCACAAGGCCCCGGAAGTCAATGGATGAGTTGGTTGCATATTGATGACTGGATCGGAATCGTTTGTTTTCTTATCAAAAACAATTCTATTTCTGGACCTGTAAATGTGACTTCACCAAATCCCGTCAAAAATGCAGAATTCATGAAAGAAATGAGAAAAATTTTTGCTCCTTTCAATTTCGGTCTTCCTGCACCGAGTCTTGCGGTTCATGCTGGTGCTTTTTTTCTCGGAACTGCACCCGAACTTGTTTTGAAAAGTAGAAAGGTTGTATCTAAAGTTCTAAAAGATAATGGTCATAGATTTCTTTTTAGTGACTTAGTCTCTGCTTTAAACAATTTATCTACTAAAAACAAATGAGATGTTATTCACAATTTGAATTTGTGTTTGAACATTTGGTTTAAATTTCCATCTGATAATTACAATAACACATTTAATAAATTGAGATATATCTCCTTAATATTATTGATTCCTATTTGTACTTTCGGTCAAAAATCTTTCTCTTATGATGTGGTTATTTATGGAGGTACATCTGCCGCCATTAGTGCTGCAGTGCAAGTTAAGTCAATGGGTAAATCTGTTGTGGTTGTTTCTCCGGATAAGTATCTTGGCGGTTTATCAAGTAGTGGATTAGGTTGGACTGACAGCGGAAAGAAAGAAGCGATTGGGGGGCTTGCTCGCGAGTTTTACCACCGCGTCTGGCGTCATTATCAAAGTGCAAGTGCGTGGAAATGGGAAAAAATGGAGGATTATGGAAATCGTGGGCAAGGTTCTCCGGCAATTGATGGAGTTAAAAGGACTATGTGGATTTTTGAACCTCATGTCGCAGAACTTATTTTTGATTCTTGGGTGCAAGAGCATAAAATAGAAGTTTTTCGTGAAGAATTGCTTGATCGTACAAATGGGGTTCTTAAGAAGAATGGTAAGATACTTTCAATTAGTACTTTAAGCGGTAATGTATACGAGGGGAGTGTATTTCTTGATTGTACATATGAAGGAGATTTGATGGCTGCCTCTGGTGTTTCATATTTTGTTGGTCGAGAATCCAATTCGGTTTATGGCGAAACTCTCAGTGGCGTTCAGACTAAAAATGCTAAAAAACACCAGTTTAAATTTGGTATTGACCCTTTTGTTGTCGAGGGAGATCCATCTAGTGGTCTGCTTGCGAGGATTAGCGGTGAACCCCCTGGAGTTGAGGGTTCTGGTGATACTAAAATGCAGGCATATAATTTTCGACTTTGTTTGACTCAGGTTGAAAAAAACAGAATACCTTTTCCAAAACCTGATGATTATGATCCGTCTCAGTATGAGTTGCTTCTAAGAACTTTGAATCAAGGTTCAAGGCATGTTTTTGGTAAGTTTGATCCCGTTCCAAATTCCAAGACTGACACCAATAATCACGGTCCATTCAGCACGGATAATATTGGGATGAATTATCTTTACCCGGAGGCTTCATACGAAGATCGTAAAAAGATAATTCTTGAGCATGAAAAATATCAAAAAGGTTATTTTTACTTCCTATGCAACGATCCACGTGTGCCTGAGGATGTGAGCGAAAGAATGAGCGAATGGGGTTTAGCTAAAGACGAATTTCAAAATAATGACAATTGGCCTCACCAAATTTACGTAAGAGAAGCTCGTCGAATGATCGGGGAATTTGTCACTACTGAGTTACATCTTAGAGGCTCTCTTAATACCAAAAAATCCGTAGGTATGGGTTCATACAATATGGATTCCCATCATGTGCAAAGATATGTGGCTAAAGATGAAAATGGAAAATCTTATGTTCTGAATGAAGGAGATATCCAGATTAATCCTGGTGCTCCTTATCAAATATCATATGATTCATTAGTTCCCCAAAAAGGTGAGTGCGAAAATCTATTGGTACCCGTTTGTGTATCCACATCGCACATTGCTTTTGGTTCAATACGGATGGAGCCTGTGTTTATGATACTTGCACAGTCTGCTGCTACTGCTGCAGTATTTTCGATTGATGATAACTTGTCCGTACAAGATATACCTTATGAAAAACTTAAAAAAAGATTAATTTTAGATAACCAGATTCTAGAGTTGAAAAAAACTGAATTGGTGACATCCGGTCTTGGAATTAATCCGGACAAACTTAGTGGTTTAGTTGTAGATGGATCGAAAATAAAGTTAATTGGAGATTGGGTTGAAAGTACATCTCTCCGACCTTTTGTTGGAAGCTCGTATTTTCATGATGGAAATGGGGGCAAGGGAATGCGCTCTGCTGATTTTCCATTTATCGCAGAGAAGGATGGTTTACATGAAATTAAGGTCTCTTATGTGGCTTCCACTAATCGTGCAGGAAGCGTCATTTACGAAATTGAAGATGAGAAGGGGCTTTCCAGGATCGTTGTAGATCAAAGAAAAAAGGTAAATAACGATAATTTATGGCATTCACTGGGTTCTTTTGTTTTCAAAAAAGGAAAGAAATATGAATTGAGAGTAAAAAATGACCATTCAGAGGGTTATGTGATTGTTGATGCAGCTCACATTATTCCTCTTGATTAAAAGGTTTTGAATTTTGTCTGAAACTTTTTTCTTTTCGATGCGTTTATTAATTATTGATTAATGAACCAATCAGTTTGCATTGCATCGAATCATGAATTTTCCATTTCAGATTTTTTAAGTAAAAATATGAATTTGGAAGTTTCTGAAGACCATAATTTAATGAGTGAAATTGCTAACGGTAATCAAGTTGCGATGAAGTCTTTGATTAATAAATGGAAGAATTCATTATTTCGCTTTTTTGATCGTTCATTATCTAATAAGGCAGATGCTGAGGATCTTACTCAAAAAGTTTTTATTCGGCTCTATAAATCCGCATCGCGTTATGAACCAACGGCAAAATTTTCGACCTATCTTTTTACAATAGCTCGAAATTTGCTAATAGATGAATTTAAGAAAAGAAAAAAGATGCAGATGTTTAAATTAGGAGATGAATTGGAGCAAATTTGTCATGAAAAAAAAGAGAATGAACTCCATGATTGGAAAGAACTTTTGGATTATGAGTTGAGAGGAATGAATGAGGATCATCGAACTGCTCTCCTTTTGAGGGTTCAAAAAGACCTAAGTTATGCAGAAATTTCTTCCATTATGAAAGTTTCTGAAAAAAGGGTGAAGACATGGATTTACAGAGCAAGAAATTCTTTAAAACTAACTCTTGATAAATGGAGGAATTAGAATGGAAGATTTGGAAAAAGATAAAACTATTGATAATTACCTTCAGAATTTAGAAAGTTCGCTTGATGAGGAATTTGCTTCTAAAGTCTTATATGAAATCAGGAGAGAGGATTCTCTAAAAGTTAAATCAACCAAATGGAATTTATCCTTAATCGGTGTACTTGGCATCGCTGCTTGCCTTTTATTCCTTCTTGATCTCGACAAGATAAATAAAAAAGACCCCATAGAAAAAGAAGCGAGTTTGAATATTGAGGCGATATCTGATAATCCATTGCAAGCGAAAGATTTGGAGATGCTCGAAGATTTAATGGCTATTTCAGATGAGTGGTTCGATATTGAGACTTTGCGAAGTATACAAGCTTATGAATTATTGGTTCTTCTGGATTCTTGATTTAACAAAATGAACTTTCTTCGTTTAACTTTTGCTTTTCTATTATCATTATTTGCTTCTGACCTAGTTGCAGAAAAAGTTTTGAATAAAAATTTTGATAAACTGAAACATTATTCAAGAAAACCTCTTGCTGATTCTAATAGCAGTCAATCTGCTCTTAGAAAAAAGCCTCAATTTCCTGTAAACAAACAGATTAATTTATTGAAGTCTCTATTAGATACTCCGCCTGAAAGACTAAAGATAATGCGAAAGACCATTGAGCGAATCGAATCAATGAATCCTGAACAAAAGAGGGCACTAAGACAAAGATTAAACACTTTAAACAATAAATCTCCTGAAGTAAGATCTAGGGAATTAGCCAATCTACGAACCAGGCATGAAAAATTAAGTGCCTTCTGGCAGAGTTTAAGTCCTGAAAAACGAAGTAAGGAAATTAATCAATTTCAAAAATTGTCTTACGAGGATAGGGCAAAATATTTAAGAAGAATTAATCTTAAAGTTGATTAGCGCCGTGAGAATCAAATTTAAATCTCAATACTTTTGACCTTGCTTTTTAAATAGATCTTTGGATTTGTTATGGATTTCACTTAAATATAAAATTTTATGTCAAATTCATTCAGGAAAACCTTTTTTTACTCACGCCGAAGTTTTTTAAGTGCCTCTGTATCAACAGCATTTTCTTTCAGTTTTTTACCATCCAAGGTTTTTGGATCGAATGAAAGACTACAAATTGCAGGAATTGGAGTTGGCGGTAAAGGGAAAAGTGATTTTGATCAGCTTGCTGCACATGGCGATGTTGTAGCAGCTTGCGATATTGATTCTAGAAGGCTGGATGTTGCATTGAGAAAGCATCCTGATGCGGTGAAATTTTCCGATTACCGGGAACTCATCGATCAATTCGCAGGAAAAATCGATGCGATTACTGTTAGCACTCCTGATCATACCCATGCTCCAGCCTCAATGATGGCAATGCATAAGGGAATGCATGTATATGTACAAAAACCTATGACACATACTGTCTGGGAGGCTCGTCAAATGACAAAGCTAGCCCGCAAAAATTCAATTTGTACTCAAATGGGAAATCAGGGAACAGCAACTGATGGAATTCGCGAAGGAGCTGAATTCGTTCGTACTGGTGGACTTGGTGAAGTTAAGGAAATTCATGCTTGGACCAACCGACCCGTTTGGCCTCAGGCTCCCCAAATAGTAGCACGCCCTAAAGAAAAAATGGATGTGCCTGACCACATTGATTGGGATTCATTTATTGGACCTGCTCCAATGAGACCATATCATTCATGTTACACTCCTTTTAAGTGGCGTGGATGGTGGGATTATGGAACTGGAGCATTAGGTGATATGGCATGTCATACAACAAATTTAGCTTTTATGGCGTGTGAATTGACACAACCTACTTCGGTGGAATCTGTGAATACAGGTCCTATCAATGACGAGACATTTCCTTCTTGGGCAACTATTCACATGAGTTTTCCTAAAACAGAAAAACGAGGTCCTATCAAGTTTCATTGGTATGAAGGTAAGGTTGGAAATGATGGCCAAACAAATAAGGGAATCAAAAATCTTCCTCCGATGGACCTATTTCACGAGCAGCAGCCGAAAAATAGTGGTTTATTATTGGTTGGAACAGAAGGTACATTATATTCTCCTAACGACTATGGAGCTGATTGGATGGTATACAAGCAGGGAAAATGGCATAAAAGAAATGAAATCGAATTACCAGAAAAGTTTCTTCCCCGTAATGGCCGAGGTGATGCAGGAATGAAAGAAGAGTTGGTTAAGGCAATTCGAGAAAATAATCCCAATATAGCCATGTCAAATTTTGATTATGCAGGCAATATGACAGAATGTATACTTTTAGGCAATGTTGCCATGAGAGCTGGGGGGAAATTTAAATGGAATGCGAAAAAACTCTCCACAAATCGAGATGATGCAAATAACCTCATTTCCAAAGTTTACAGAAATCAATGGGGTTTTGAACAAGTTTAATCTTCCTTAGGTTTACTTTTCTCGTGCTTTTGTAATAAGTTTTAACATTTTCGAAATTTTTTAGTCTTTGGCATTCCTCACGCTATAGAATGTGTAAAATTTTTGGGTCAAACATGACCTAAATTTTTATAATGACTAGTGAATTTTCCTTACTACATAGTTAATGCATTTGGTAGTTTTTCCTATTCAGGAAATCCAGTTGGTGTCTGTGTTTTAACTGAATGGCTTTCAACTGATGAACTCCAAAAAATTGCTTCTCAAGCATGCCTTTCAGAAATGAATTTTTTATTTCCGGGAGAGTCTGATATCTGGTCAATTCGATGGTTTTCTCCATTGATGGAAAATGATATGAGCAGCAGCGGGGCTTTGGCATCTGCCCATGTTCTATACGAGTTTGGCTATCATCCCCAAACTCAAAAAATTAAATTTAGTAGTGCAGGTGGAATTTTAAATGCAGAATTAAAATCAACAAAAGAAATTCGAGTCGAGATGGATCAAGCAAGTGCCAGATCTTGTATTGCCTCTTCTTTACTTATCGAGGGATTGGGGGCATATCCAGATGAAACATACATAGGAAACGATTGTTTATGTGTGTTCTCAGATGAATCGATTGTTGAGAGTTTAGAACCAGAATTTAAAATACTGAATCGTATTGGATGTGCTCGCGGAATCATTGTAACTGCTAATTCATCAGAAGAGGGCGTTGATTATGTCACTCGATTTTTTTCTCCACGCTATGGTGTGAATGAAGAAAAGATTTCGGGGACAATTCATAATTTATTAGTTCCTTACTGGTCTAAAAAGTTTGGGAAAGTGAAATTTCGAGTAAGACAACTTTCTGAAAATCCAACTACATTATTAACAGGGATGAATGAAAATTCAGTATGGATTGAAGGAAAATCTACAATTTTTGTAACTGGTGAAATGACGATCTGATAGTGTGTTTTTTAGCACGCTGAAATAATAATTTTTCTATCCTTAAAAAGTTTATTCATTTGATGATGAATTGCTTCTTGAGTTGGTTTGTTCCATCTACAAACTTAATTTTCATGAAAATTTATTCTCTGATAACAATGCTTTTCCATTTTTATGGATTGGTATTTGTTGCACATGCAGAAAGTAGTGCTGAAAAAATAATTAGTTTCCAAAAAGATATTAAGCCCATTTTTCAGGCAAATTGTAATGGTTGCCACCAACCTGCGAAAATGAAAGGCGATTACCTGATGACTGAATTTGTTGCGTTGCTCGAAGGGGGAGAGACCGGAAAAATCGCAATTGTTCCCGGTAAACCGGAAGACAGCTATCTATTTGATCAGATTAAACTGAATGAACAGGGAGAATCAGAGATGCCAAAGGGTTCGAAAAGTAAGCCTCTTCATCCGCATCAAATTTCCAAGATTGAGGAGTGGATCAAGCAGGGTGCAAAGGATGATTCTCCAGAGGGTTCGAATAGTTTATATTCCATGGTTAATAAACCTGTTTATCATACTCTTCCTCTGGTGCGTACACTTGATTTCACCAAGGACGGGAAGTATCTAGCACAAAATGGTTTTCATGAAGTTTTGATTGCAGAAGTTTCCACCGGCAGGTTGGTATCCAGACTTGTGGGATTATCTGAACGGATTGAGTCCGTGGCTTTCTCTCCTGATGGAACCAAAATCGCAGTTGCAGGAGGCCAACCGGGTAGGATGGGGGAGATTCAGGTATGGGATTGGTCGAAAGAAAAACTGCTTCTTTCCCATGCTATAACCTATGACACTCTTTACGGGGTTTCCTGGTCACCGGATGGAAAGACAATTGCATTCGGTGCAAGTGACACCGCGGTGCGTGTAATTGATGCAAATACTGCAGAGGAGCTCGTTTACATGGCCGGACATGATGATTGGGTAAGGGGTACGGTTTTTTCTGCAGACGGTAAATCCATCTTTTCGGTCAGTCGCGACAAAACAGTAAAACAAACGGATGTGGCCACGGAGAGGTTCGTAGGGAATGTAACTACCCACACCCCGGGGGTTCTCAATGGGGGCCAGAATTCCATTGCAGTACACCCCAACAAAACAGAGTTGCTTGTCGGTGGTGCAGACGGAAAAGCCAAGCTTTTTCGTCAGGCGACTAAGGCCGCTCCAGCAGGGGGCGGCAATCCCAATCAGATTCGCGAATTTAAGGAACAAATCGGAAGGATATTCTCCGTGGATTTTAATCCTAAGGGTAATCTCGGGTTTTCAGGGAGTAGTCTTGACGGGGAGGGTGAAGTTAGCTGTTTCGAGATAGACTCTGGCAAACAACTATGGACCCGATCCCTAAAAAATTCTCCAGTCTTTGCAGTCCGTAGTGCACCGAATGGCCAAGGGCTTGCAGTGGGCGGCTATGATGGAAAGATACGATTTCTTTCTGTTGCTTCCGGGGAAGTCAAACGGGAGATGTCCATTGCTCCACTTCTGAATGATCATAAAGATACAACCAAGATTGCACTCAATAAAAATTTTGAACCTATCGAATTGGTGGCTTCCGAATCTCTGCCCCAAAACCTAAAGGTGCAAAATTTGAATATTTTGCCTAAGAAAATCTCAATCTTATCTCCTTTGGATTATGCACAGATTTTGGTTATGGCAGATTTGGGAAATGGCAGAGAGTCAGATGTGACTAGAATGGTTAAATGGTCGATTCCTCAAAAAATCGGCAATATCGATAACCGTGGCTTGTTTACCCCTGTCCAAGATGGAGAAGCTGTAATCAAAGCTACTCTTGGTGAGTATACCGCATCTATTGAAGTTTCAATTGCAGGTATAAACAAATCTTACAAACCTGATTATATATCTGAGGTAAACCCGATTATTTCCAAGCTAGGATGCAACGCAGGAACTTGTCATGGAGCCAAGGATGGCAAGAACGGGTTCAAGTTATCTCTGCGTGGATATGATGCCCTCTACGACATTCGCGGTTTCACGGATGATATGGCTTCGAGACGAGTAAATATAGCCGCACCCGAGCGTAGCCTTATGTTGCTTAAGGCTACAGGCACGGTTCCTCATGAGGGAGGACAGTTAACCAAGGGTGACTCGAGGTATCACCGGGTTATCCGTTCCTGGATCGGAGATGGTGCAGGTTTGGATATGAAGGCTAAGAGGGTTACTGAAATAAAGCTGTATCCTGAAAATCCGGTAGTCGAAGAAATTGGTGCGACTCAACAATTTAGAGTAGTTGCCTTCTATGATAATGGAATGATTAAAGATGTTACCAGAGAGGCATTTGT
>NZKY01000049.1 GCA_002694035.1 Opitutia bacterium | reverse complement strand
CACCGGAGAGATCGAATATGATTTAAATTTTTATCAAGCATTTCACCCATTTGCTTGCTTAGGCGATTTACCAAAAAAATACTTGAGCACTGACGGGAAGTTAGAAATTCAGGTGATATCTCCAAGATGTTTTGAAGCGGCAGCTTTGGGCACTGTTATGGTCTTGTTTCCGGGAAATTATTCTGGTGTATTGATAAGAGATAAACATTATGTTGGTTTGGAAAAAGACTTTTCTAATGTGGATGAGGTGATTGATAAAATAAATGATGATAATTATCTTCAAGAAATGTCAGATTTTGCTCATTCAGACTTAGTTCAAAGCAAAGAATTTTCTTATGAAAAATTTATCCAGCAAGTTGATAAAGACCTAGATGAACTTATTGAGGTTAAAAATTTTAAACCTACATCAAGAAAAGAAACGAATCTTTCTTTAGAAATTGACACTTACGAAAAATCAACCGTGAGTCAAAATAGTATAATTCGTAATTTTTTTCACAATGTTTGGAAAATTTTACCTGAATGGATTCGTTTTATTTTAATGGTGACCGTATTACGAAAGAAATATTTTTGTCACTTCAATAAAGTAAAATATTCTTATTTAAATAGTTAAGTTTTTATTTGATGAAAATTTTGTCAGTCGTCGGAGCAAGGCCGCAGTTCATAAAGGCAGCAATGCTATCTAAGGCTTGGGAAGGTTATCCAGATTGTGAAGAAATTCTTTTGCACACTGGGCAGCATTATGATTTTGGGATGTCTGATGTCTTTTTTGCTGAGATGGATATTCCATCGCCAAAACATTATCTTGGGGTAGGTTCAGGAAGGCATGGTGCTCAGACGGCTATGATGCTTGAAAAAACTGAGAATATTCTATTAAAAGAACAACCTGATTGGGTAGTTGTTTTTGGGGATACAAATTCAACAATTGCAGCCGCATTGGCNGCAGCTAAAATTAATATTCCTGTTGCNCATGTTGAAGCAGGTCTTAGATCATTCAATAAATTAATGCCTGAAGAAACCAACCGGATTGTNACAGATCATGTTTCAACAGTTTGCTTTACTCCTACAGAAGATGCTAGCAAACAACTTTTTAAGGAGGGTTTTGATGAAAAAACTGTTTTTGAAGTTGGTGATATTATGTATGATGCCGTACTACACTTTGGAAANCAAGAATTTCAAAGTACCAAATTNAAAAGCTTTGGAAGCGATGGTCCATTNGTGCTAGCAACCATTCATAGAGCTGAAAATACAGATTCTTCAAGGCGTTTGAGTTCCATTGTTGGTGCTCTTGAGAAAGTTAATAAAGATTGTCCCGTTATTTGGCCAATTCATCCAAGAACTAGAAAAATTCTTGCAGAAAAAGGAATCTCTCCAAATTTAAAATTGGTCGATCCTGTGGGATATTTNGANATGCTTTTTTTNGAAAAAATGTCATCGNTAGTCGTTACAGATTCTGGGGGAGTGCAAAAGGAAGCTTTTTTTCAACAAACTCCCTGTATCACAATAAGAACAGAGACTGAGTGGACAGAATTGATCAACTGTGGATGGAATCGGTTGGTAGACCCAATGGATTTGAATGCAATCCATAAGCAAATAACCAATACTTTGAATAGTTCTCTTCCCCAAAAAATACCTCCTCTATATGGAGATGGAAAGTCTGCTCAAAAAATGACTGAAATCCTTGTGAATTTCTAAATATTTTTAGTTGATTCTACCCAAAAAAATACTCTTCTTAGCGAATACAAANCATAANGCAGACTGTGTTCATGAACACATTGCTGCCGTTAAGAAAAATTCTGATCATNATTGGTTTGTGATGAATGCATTAAAAAACAGAATGCTACACAAGTTAGATTTAAATAATTTTGATGCTGTTGGGTTTCATTACTCTATTCATCACCATGAGACTTATTATTGTCCCCAAAATTTATTTCGGAAAATTCGTGATTATCGAGGTGCAAAATTCTTATTTTTGCAGGACGAGTATGAAAATGTAAATTCTACCAGTGAAGCAATGGCTGAATTGGGAATTGATATTTTNTTTACATGCATTCGTCCTGAATATCATAGAATTGCATACAAACATGCTGGACTTAAAAATATGGAGCGAGTCACAGTGATGGCAGGGTATGCTCCAGATCCTGTTTTGAATTATCAATTTGTTCCATTGAAAGATAGAAATGTAGACATTTTTTACAGGAGCAGAGTATGTCCATTAAATGCCGGTTCATTGGGGTATGAGAAATCCTTAATTGCTGGTAAAGTGGAGGAAAAAGGATTCAANTATGGTTTGAAAATGGATATAAGTGTTCGTGAAGAAGATCGCGTCTATGGTGAAGAATGGGTAAAGCGGTTATCTAATTGCAGGGCTACTCTTGGAACAGAGAGTGGAGCAAGTATTTGGGACTGGGATGGGTCCATTGCAAATGAAATTGATCATTTTTTGGGGGAATTTCCGAATGCTTCATTTGAAGAATTATNTAATANAATATTAAATAAATANGATGGAAAGATTCCTTACTCTAGTATTTCGCCTAGGATTTTTGAGGCAGCAGCNTTAAAAACTCCTCAAATCCTTTTTCCTGGCTGGTANAATGAATTAATAAAGCCGGGTGTTCATTATTTTGAACTTAAAAAAGATTTTTCAAACTTTGATAAAATGCTCGANTTTTTAAGAGATGANGANCANTTATCNGAAATTGCTGAAAATGCCTATAATGACCTAATTNTATCGAAATTATACAATAGTGAGAGTCTCGGTTCNTTGGTAAATAAAGTACTCACAGAAAAAATGAAAAATCATTCGTTTGAAAGTAATAAGACTTCTGAAGATGTGCAAATAGCCATTCAGCAAGTTGAAAAAAATTACAAGATTTCAAAATTACTTTCCAATTTGCGTTCCGAAATGTCTTTTGGGTTTAAGCATTTTGTNAAAATAATTTTCAATCCCAGATATAGAGGTCTGAAAAAATTTAGACGACTATATGAAATTTTTTTAAGATATTGTACTCATCTTAAACCTCGTTTGTGTCGTCAATAATTCTAGACTATATATGCTCAGAAGTGAAATTAGTAATTTGAACAAAGGAAAACTGGCATTCTTTTTTTCCGTAGTTTGCATTGCTAGCGTAATTTTAGTTCCAAGGTATTTTTCCCCTATTATGGAAACTTTAAATGAAGTTAGTTTTGAGAGGAATTTATTTTATGCCCTGTGGTTTGCGTTGAGCTTTTTAATTTGTGGAGAAATTACAGGAATTTTTGATGCAGAAAACAAATACTTAAATTATGCCACATTTTTTCTTTTTCTCGTAACCTCTGCCCTAGCTNGCCTTCTTCTTCTTTTAATGGTTTGGATTATCGAATACCAATTTATAGGTCGCTTGACTATTTTGAAAATTTTCATGTCCACAAGTCTTGGAACTTTTTTATTTTATCAATTATTTCTGTCTTTCGTACGAAGAAACAAAATTAAAGTTTTGTTGAATTTAAGTTTGAAAGAATCTCAAAATATTAAAAACGCATTTGGGGATGACACTTTGGAATTCGAATTTGTAAATTTTAAGGATGAAGGAGGTGCAAGGGAAATTAAAGAATTTTGCTTTGAGCAAAAAATTGATCTTGTTATAGTTGAGGACGGTCGAACATATAACGACATTGACATAGTTTCTCTTTTAGAAGGGGGTGTGAAGTTTATGGGNTTAGTTGAATTTTACGAAAAATTTCTCGGCAGAATTCCAAGCAAAAAACTAGATCAGTCTTGGTTAGTCAGGCTTGATTTAAGATTTCGTAATCCCATNGGATTGAGATTGAAACGTTTATTAGATCTNTCTGTAGCAGTGGTTGGTCTTTTAGTGTCATTTCCATTNTTATTCATTGCTTTAGTNTTTATTGTTNTTGAATCTGGATTCCCTTCTTTNTTTAAACAGCAAAGGACGGGTTTTTTGGGNCGTCCTTATACTCTTTTTAAATTGAGGACNATGAAAGTTGATGCTGAGAAGAGTGGAGCTAAGTGGGCAGTNGAAGGAGACAGAAGAGTAACACGGGTCGGTTCTTTTTTGCGAAAATGGAGAATTGATGAAATCCCACAATTTTGGAATGTGCTGAAGGGTGATATGTCTGTTGTTGGTCCGAGACCAGAACGTCCAGAATTTCAAGAGGAATTGAATAAAGAAATACCTCATTGGAATTGTCGGCATTTAGTTAAACCGGGATTAACCGGCTGGGCACAGATTAGATTTCGTTATGCATCTGATTCTGAATCTTCAGAAGAAAAACTTGCATATGATCTGTATTATATCAAAAACGCTTCAATTATACTGGACATTCAAATTATTCTTTCAACTTTGAGATCAGTTGCAAAAGGTAGCCGATGAGTAAAATTTTTGTTACTGGTGGGGCTGGATATATTGGAAGTCATACTGTCCTTGCTTTGCTGAGAAATGGATATGAGGTGATTGTGCTTGATAACTTTTCCAATTCAAACCGAGAATCTTTAAATCGCGTTTCTCGACTTGCAAAAAAGGAACCCGAAGTAATTGAGGGTAATATTCTCGATCGAGAGCTTGTAAGTCAAATCTTCAAAAGCAATAAAAATATTTCTTCAGTTATTCATTTCGCTGCATTAAAAGCTGTAGGTGAGTCGACTATCGATCCGCTCAAGTATTATGAAAATAATGTCGGTGGATCTATTGTTCTTCTTCAGGAAATGATAAAAGCAGAAGTTTTTAATCTAGTTTTTAGTTCATCCTGTACAGTTTATGGAGAACCAAAGGAATTACCCATTGATGAATCTCATCCAATTGGATCGGTTTCCAGTCCTTATGGAAGAACTAAATCTATTTTGGAAAGTGTGATAGAGGATGTAAGTAAGACTGATTCAAATTTTAAGTCGGCTATTCTAAGATATTTTAATCCAGTTGGAGCTGATAGCAGTGGAGTAATCGGTGAAGATCCCAACGGAATTCCGGATAATTTAGTTCCCTTTGTTTGTCAGGTAGCACTTGGGAAATTAGAAAAAATAAAAATTTATGGTAAAGATTATCCAACTTTTGATGGTACTGCGATTCGGGATTATCTGCATGTAAGCGATTTGGCAGATGCGCATGTTAAGTCCCTTAGTTTTCTTTGGCAGAATAAGAATTCCCTTATTTGTAATCTAGGAACAGGTAGGGGGAGTTCAGTCCTAGAAGTAATAAAAACCTTTGAGAATGTAAACAATGTGACCATACCACATGAGTTTGCCGATAGAAGAAAAGGTGATGTTACGGAAGCATGGGCAAGTCCAAGACTAGCAGAAAAGACTTTGGGGTGGAGGTCAAAACATACATTGCAAGAAATGTTGGCGGATGCGTGGAAATGGAATTATAAGAATCCGAACGGCTTTGACACTAATTGTATCTAAAGTTGGTATTTTTTGGGATTAAGCCCTCTACTGATTATGGCATTTCTAATATCATTTAGGTTTAATCTGTCACCGATGCGAATTTTGTTTTTGCGGAAAGCATTCTTGTTTAGCTCAAGAACAAATTGGATATTCTTAGAATTTGATGGAACACCACTTAAATCAAAGGGTTCTGCAGCATGAACCTCTTTGAGGATTCCTTCTGGTGAAAAGTATCCAATATCTAGAGGAATCCTTGTATTTTTCATCCAAAATTTTTGAGGGCTTGGATATTCAAAAACAAAAAGCATTCCATTTCCTGATTCCATTTGGTCAACAAACATGAGCCCTCTTTGTCTTTCTTCCGGTAAAATAGCCAAAATAACTTTTAGAGATTTCTCTCCGACCTTTAGATCAAATTTTTGCGAATTTGGAATATCTTCCGCACTCAATTTCTGTTCTGTTTTACTTTCTTTGCAGGAAACAAAAATTAGAACAGCTAAGAAAATTAAATTTGATTTATAAATTCTTTTCGTACTCATAGTTTTAATTAATGAAAGATTTACTTCTCCANATTAAGCAACTTAAAGTTTTGGTAATTGGTGATGTCATGTTGGATAGGTATGTGATTGGAGAAGTCAATAGAATATCCCCCGAGGCACCCGTTCCAGTTATTAGCGTTAATCAAGAAAAAACAGTTGCAGGTGGCGCTGCAAATGTCGCACTCAATGCAGCATCACTGGGTGCAACTGTTGAAGTTTGTGGATGGTTCGGGAAAGATTCAACAGGTGAAAAGCTCAAAAGGATATTGGAGGCCAAAAATATCTTTGTCGATGAAAGCTTCAGTTTTTCAGATGCTCCCACAATTTGTAAGACGAGAGTAATGTCCTCAAATCAACAAATTTGCCGAGTGGACAGGGAAGATAATCCTAAATCTTATGAACCAAATATTTTAAAATTGAATGAAAAATTCACTGAAAAAGTAAAATCTTCCGATTTGATAATCATATCGGATTATGGCAAGGGGTTTGTGACTAACGAACTGATTTCACTTGTTNGGGAGCATTCATCTTTTATGTCAATTGATCCGAAACCAAGTCGATTGCTAGATTACTGTAATCCAAATTTGCTTACTCCTAATCGACATGAAGCTATGGAATTGGCAGGACTTTCTCGTCTTTCAAAAGGAGACTTTTGTGAGAATAATATAATAGACAAAATTTTTAAAAAATTTGGTCCTGAAAAGCTCGCAATTACAATGGGCTCTGAGGGTATGGTATTGGCCGAAAATGGCAAAATGAATACATCCATACCTACTTCAGCGAAAGAAGTTTATGATGTGTCCGGGGCTGGTGATACAGTGATTGCTGTTCTATCAATGGCATTGGTCGCTGGAGGTGGGTTTGAGCAATCAGCAAGATTGGCTAATATTGCCGCCGGTTTAGTCGTGGGTAAAGTAGGCACGGCCGTGGTTACTGTACCTGAAATAATTGAACTTATCTGAGTTTTATTTATGCCAAAGGCAGTTTTTTTAGATCGCGATGGGACAATTATTAAGGATGTACATTATTTGAAGGATCCCAAAGATATTGAATTGATTGATGGGGTGGGACATGCTCTTCATCAAATAAAGAATTATGGTTATTTGCTTTTTTTGCATACAAACCAGTCCGGAATATCCAGAGGTTATTACGATTGGGATGATGTACACTTGTGTAATAAAAAAATTTTAGAGCTATATAAATTGCCTTCAGACCTTTGGGATGGAGTTTGTATAGCACCAGAATCCCCAAAAGATAAAGTGCTTGGATACCGAAAACCTTCAAATAAATTTCAACTTGAAATGATTAGCAAATTTAACCTTATTGAATCTGAATGCTGGATGGTTGGCGATAAATGGATTGATGTAGAAACAGGACTTAATTCAAAAATGAATGCTGCTTTGGTTCGTACAGGCAAAAAAATTAGTAATAACTTAGAAATCCTTGCCAAAAATAATCGAATTCCAGTCTGTGATGATTTGTCCAGTTTTACTAAGGAGTATATTGTTTGAATCGTGAGTGATCATTTCCCAAGTAAATGGCAAGTTTTGAATAAGAAAATTCATGCAAGTTGTAGAATTTTTGATGTTTATAAAAAGTCCATGTTACGCGATTCAGATTCAAAAGAGGGTGATTTTTTTGTGATCGAGACAAATGATTGGGTCAATGTTCTTGCGATCACATCCGATAAGGAAATTATTCTTGTTCGACAGTTTCGTTATGGAACAGAAAAATATTCATTAGAACCACCCGGCGGAGTCGTTGAAAAAGGTGAGGATCCAATAATTGCGGGAGAAAGAGAATTGGAAGAGGAGACCGGTTATGCCGGAAATAATCCGAAAATTATAGGAAATGTATTTCCAAATTCGGCAATCATGGCAAATCGTTGCCATTTTGTTTTGGTCAATAATGTCCAAGAGGTGAGCAAAGTTCATTTTGATGAGCATGAAGAGCTCGAAACAGTCAAAGTTCCGATAGATGATCTNACTTATTTAGTACAAAAGGGCGATATTACTCATTCTATCGCAATCAACGCAATTTTTCATCTTCAGTTGGAATTGAACACTTCTTAATTTTGGACTTATCTCGTTGGGCTTTGCTTCTTTACGAAATCATCATTAAAGTTTATTATAATTAAATATGAGTGATTTACTATCTATTATCAAAGATACAGGTGATTATAGTACGCAAAAATTTTCCAAAATTCTGGGGTGCTCTGAAGATGAGATAGAAAAAGAATTAGAAAAGTTAAAAACCCAAAAAATACTATTGGGATGGATGCCAATTCTAAACCCCAGTCATGAAAATTCTTCATTAGTTCGTGCTGTTATTGAAGTTAAAATAAGCCCGGAACGTGAAGGTGGGTTTGATCGAATGGCTTTAAGAATATCTAAGTTCGATGAAGTTGAGTCGTGCTATTTAATGTCAGGTGCATATGATCTTCTAGTAATCGTTTCGGGAAACAATCTAAAATCAGTTGCCTCCTTTGTTTCTGAAAGACTATCCACCATTCAAGGGGTTCTATCTACATCTACCCATTTTTTACTAAGACCTTACAAAGAACAAGGTCATATTTTAGCAGGAGATAATCAACACCAAGGTAAGCCATCAGTTAGTCCGTAGGGTATTCATGAATAAAGAGAATTTCATAGCAAATCATGTGAAAGATTTACCTAGATCGGGAATCAGGGATTTTTTTGCTATTGTATCAGAAATGCCGCAAGCAATTTCACTTGGAATAGGAGAGCCTGATTTTGTTACTCCATGGAAGATTCGAGAAGCTTCAATATTTGCTCTTGAACAAGGAAGGACTTCTTACACAGATAACAGAGGTTTGCTTAGTTTAAGAAAAGAGATTTCNAAGTATTGTGGTTCTTTTTTTGGTATAGAATACAATCCGGAATCAGAGATTCTTGTAACTGTTGGTGTTTCGGAGGCCATTGATATTGCTTTACGTTCAATACTTAACCCTGGAGATAAAGTTCTGTATCATGAACCTTGTTATGTATCTTATGCACCCAGTGTTTCTTTGGCTTATGGTGAAGCCATCCCAGTTGGAACAAATTCAGTAGATCATTTTTCATTGGATCCTGAGGCTTTTGAGAAGGCTTGGCAGCCCGGTTGTAAAGTGCTGATGCTTAATTTTCCTACCAATCCAACGGGTGGTACTGCAGATAAAGAAAAGCTGCAAAGGCTTGCCGATTTTGCGGTTGAAAAGGATTTAATAGTTATAAGCGATGAAATCTACGCCGAATTAACCTACGAGGGAGAACATGTAAGTATTGCATCTCTATCGGGAATGAAAGAGAGAACAATTCTGCTTCACGGTTTTTCCAAAGGATTTGCGATGACTGGTTTTAGAGTAGGTTTTGCATGCGGTCCAGACTGGCTTATTGAGGCGATGATGAAGATCCACCAGTATTGTATGATGTGTGCCCCTATACTGAGTCAAGAAGCGGCGATAGAAGCCTTAAGAAATGGTGTAGAAGATGTTCTTAGAATGCGAGATCAGTATTTGGAAAGACGCGATTTTGTTGTTCGAAGATTTAACGAAATTGGATTGAAATGCTATAAGCCTAAAGGATCCTTCTATGCATTTCCAAGTGTTGAAAGTACAGGTTTAAATGAAACTGATTTTTGCCATCGTTTACTCCGAGAACAGGAAGTCGCTGTAGTTCCGGGCACTGCTTTTGGTAATCATGGGGTCAACCATGTGAGAGCTAGCTTTTCCACTTCGTTTGAAAAGCTAGTTGAGGCAACCGACCGGTTAGAAAAATTTGTTCAATCTGTGAATTCTGACAAGATTGAAGAAGCTGTTGTTTAGTTCAATAACAGTTCAGTTCTTAATCTAATATGAGCTTTTCTCAAAGTGTTGCCATCGTTGGCAGACCAAATGTTGGCAAAAGTCGGTTATTCAACAGACTGGCTGGAAAAAGAATATCCATTGTTCATGACCGTCCAGGCGTGACTCGTGATGTAGTCGTTGCAGATAGTCCAGAAGGCTATGTTTTAATGGACACTGGTGGAATTGGAATGCAACCAGAAATGACATCTGTTGAGATCCAAGCTGCGACCGAATACCAAGCGGATTTTGCGATTCGTGCATCCGATCTTCTACTTTTTGTAGTGGATGGACGTGAAGGTTTAATCCCTCTTGACCAAACTTTAGCTGAAAAGTTTCGCAAGATGGGTAAAGAACCTATTCTTGTTGTGAATAAGCTAGATGAGGCCGGAGAAAACCATTCCATTGCAGATTTTGATCGCTTAGGTTTTAAGCAATTAATCGGTATTTCTGCTGAGCACGGACATGGATTTAATTCTTTAATAGATTTAATTAGATCTAATTTGCCAAAGCGTGATCCCTATCCTTCTGGCATTGATGAAGAACGTACAAGAATCGCTTTCGTCGGGAGGCCAAATGTAGGAAAATCTTCACTTTGTAATCGACTGCTTGAGATGGATCGTTTGATAGTGAGTGATGTTCCTGGAACGACTCGAGAGACTGTTGAACTTGATTTGGATTATGAACCAAAAAATTCTGGTAGTTCTTGGAAATTTAGACTTTTTGATACCGCTGGATTAAAGCGACATAAAAGAATAAATTCATCTTTGGACTATTTTTCTGCGGTTCGTACGAAAAAAGCTATTGAATCCGTCGATGTAGTGTTTCTTGTTTTAGATGCAAGGGAAGGAGTGACTAAACAGGATAAAATCATGGCTGATCATATACTTTCTGAAGGACGTGCTCTTTCCATCTTAGTAAACAAATGGGATCTAGCCTTAGAGAGTTTTCGTAAGGATCCATTGCCGGGATATGAAGATGAAAAAGACTTCAGAAAAAATTATGTTAATTCTATTCGAAAAGAACTCTTTTTTCTTCCAGATTCACCAATTAACTTTGTGTCAGCTTTAACTGGTTATTCAATTTCTGATTTTCTGCAGGTCGCTCGTGATTTAGATTCTAGAATGAACAAAACATTGGCCACTTCTGCATTGAATAAAGTCATTGGAGATATGTGGGAACATCGCCCGCCTGCAAAAATAAAAGGCAAAAGATTTAAAGTATTCTATGCCGTTCAAGTTGAGAACCGTCCTTTTCGAATAAGACTCTTTTGCAATAGGGAAGAACGGCTTAATGACCAATATAAAAGGTATCTAGAAAAAGGCATACAACAGAAATTTGGTTTGGCCGGATGCCCGCTAAAATTTTCTTTGACTGGTAAAGAAATGCGTTACAAAGAGGTATAATTTTCTATTAATTTTAATATGGAATAAGCCGTCTAGCGGCTTTTTTTATGCCATTTTCATTGAATGGCTGATCTATTCAAAATAAATATAAACTTGATGCTTAAAAAAAAATTCAAAGTAATTTTTCTAGGTTCAGATGAAATTGCCATACCAAGTTTAAATTTTTTGCATAATGATTGCAAAGGAACAGATGTCTGTGCCGTTTTAACGCAACCTGATCGAAGGGTGGGGCGGGGTAGAAAAGTAAAACCTAATTCTATAAAATTATGGGCGGTGGATAATGATATTTCTCATGCAAGCCCAGAAATTCCAGATATAGAAACATATGAATGGTTAAAAGAGTTTAAAGCTGACCTCATTTTAGTCATGGCTTATGGGCATATTCTAAAGGAGAGCTTTTTAGATTTAAGTTCATTTGGATGTTTCAATCTTCATGCCTCTATCCTGCCAAGTTATCGAGGTGCCTCGCCTATTGAAACAGCCATAGCAATGGGAGATGAATTAACGGGAGTAACTTTAATGAAGGTCTTTCCTAAAATGGATGCTGGACCTATTTTGGATATTGAACGGGTTATAATTGATAAATCAGATACAGGATTATACCTTAGGAATAAAATCTCTCTTGCTTGTGTTCCTTTGTTGGAGAGAAATATTAGAAGTTTTGCTGAAGCTGATAAAAACTTAATTCCTCAAAATGAAAAAATGGTTTCGTATTGTCGCAAGTTAACCAAGGAAGATGGGAATCTTGATTTTTTCTCTTCAGCATCTCATCTTGCAGACAGAATTCGTGCCTTTCAGTCTTGGCCGGGAAGTAATTTTAAAATTGGAAATGAGAAAATAAGAATTGGAAATGCGAAAGTTATTGCGAATAATTTATCTTTAAAGGAGGGGGAAACTACAAAAGATGAAAAAGGTAATTTATTGATTGGGACCTCAGAAGGTATCCTGATTCCAAAATCTATGCAAAGGCCAGGAGGTAAAATGTTGGATTCTCTTGATTTTCTTCGTGGATTTGATTTCCCATTTGGTTCCACTTTAATATCATCAAAGATGAAGGATCTTTTAGTTCAGAAATAAATCTCTAAAAGATTTCTTGCTTCATTACTAAAATTGTCTAATTTTGATTTTGGTGGTTGGAGTTGTGCGTATATTTAATTTTATTCGGTTAGACATTTGGTTTAATTTACCTGTTGTATTGGTAATATTGTTATTTTTTTCCCTGAGCTGCATTTCACACGGGGATGTTTCCATTCGAATAGCCAATTTGAAGCAGGATATGGAATTGGTGACAAGGGAGCTTGCTGGTTTGCGTACTGAAGTTGAATTGCTTCGAAGAGAAAATGCCCAGTTGAAAATTCAGCTTGAACAAACTGTAAAGAAAAGAAATTTATTGGATGGTGCATCCAATTCTTCATTACAAGAATTAGGTGATAGATTACAGGCTTTTGAAATAAGGTTATCAAAAAATGAAAAGGTACAATCGGCCTTACAGAAAACTGTTGAGTCAAGACTGAATGAATTGATCTCGCAAATGAACAAAGGTTTTGCGCAAGTTCAATCATCAAACACACAAGAAGCACCCCTCCCAAGCTTCAACCAAGATTATCCTCAAAAAGGATTTGTTCATAAAGTAGAAAAGGGCCAAACAGTATCAAGTATTGCTCAGAAATATGGTTCTAAAACCCAATGGATTATAAATGCTAATCAGATTGTTGATCCAAAAAAAGTTTTCGTTGGTAAAGAATTATTCGTTCCCCAAAAGTAGAAAATTTCATTGTGAGCAAAGGAGCATCTAGATTAGGTCGAGGCTTAGGAAGCTTAATTTCTGGTGGGATGCAATCCCCCAAAAGTAATCCTAAAGAAAAAAAACCTTCTAATCCCGATAAAAATTCTGGTTCGCTTAAAGGTGGTAAAACTGCAGTTCAAAAAAAATCTACTTCCTCTGCATTAAAAAATAGTGATGGTTTAAGTGAAATACCATTAGACGCGATTGTTCCAAACCCATATCAGCCAAGAAAAATAATAGATCCTGTGGCTATTGAAGAATTAGCCGCAAGCATCAAATCTGAAGGTCTTTTGCAACCTGTGGTTGTTAGAAAAGTCGGTGATCAATTTGAACTAGTCGCTGGTGAAAGAAGATGGCGTGCTCATCAACACTTGGGAAAGAAGAAAATTTTAGTTCGAGTTCTAACAGCCTCTGATATATCTTCTGCTTCCCTTTCTCTAATTGAAAATTTGCAAAGGGAAGGATTGAATCCAATTGAAGAAGCGATGGGGTATTATGCTTTAGTTAATGAATTTAATTTGACTCAGGCAAAGGTAGCTGAACGCGTAGGGAAAAGCCGTGCCCATATCGCAAATCTAATCAGAATTCTCCAACTTGATGATGATATACAATCATTTTTATCTTCGCACAAGCTCAGCCTCGGACACGCAAAAGTCCTTCTAGGGATTGATGATTTAAAAGTGAGAAAAAAAATAGCTAACCAAGCTGCTGATGGAGGCTGGACGGTTCGAGATTGTGAGAGGGCAGTTGTTGAATTTCGTAACCCAAAAAGTGTTTCTCTACTATCAAGGGTAAAAAGACCAAACCCCTTTGCGGAGATTGCTAAAGTAGCTGAAAGTAATTTTAATCGTAGAGTTTCTATTCAGTCAGACACATTGGGTAAAGGAAAAGTAAGTTTTCACTTTTCCGATGAATCCGATTTAATTAGTCTAATTGAAAATTTAGGTATTTCTTTGGATTAAACAAGATTGCATTTTGGGAAGTAAATTCCCATAATAGAATACTTACACTATGATTGTTATTCTTACTACTCTGCTTATTTTATTATGCTTGGTTGTTGTATTACTTATTTTAATACAGAGATCATCTGGTGGCATGGGTTCTGCACTTGGTGGTGGAGCAGCTGATCAAGTTTTAGGAGCAGGTTCAGCAGCCCAACTTACCAAGCTAACAGTTTATGGAATTCTTGGATTCTTTATTCTATCTTTTGCTCTTTATGCTTTTTATCAAAATGAGGCTGATAGCTCTGGAGATTTGCAACGGCTTGGAACAAGTGAGCCTGTTTTAAAGCCTGATCTTTCAGTTCCATCCATACCTGATGATGCTTCTGATCTACCATCGGTACCACCTGTTTTACCAATTGATGGACAGGTTCCCCAAACGGATTCTGAACCGGAACAAAATTCCTCTAGATAATAAAGCTTTGAGAATTCTGTTTTCCGTCTTCTGCATAGCCGGATTAATCATTTCACAGGATTTAAGTTGTAAGACTCCTTTTCCTGCCAGGGGTTATGCAAAAATTTTAACAGATGAAGAAGCTTTACTTAGATTAAATAATTATCGGTCTTTCCTCATTCGTGATCTTAACCAAACTCAGTTTCATTATGCATACGCATTTCAATTCCGTTTGCGCCACATGCCATTTAGGGGAGATGAAAGCTTTGAAAGAGGTATAATTTACGGTATGGCACCTGGGCATAGTTTGTCTAGGATTGATCTTGATTCAGGGCAGAGCTTTCTCCTACAGAATGGAACAAAACCAAAAATTTGGGTTTTTAACGCGAAAACCAATAAAATTTCTTCAGTAAGTGAGGGGAAGCTTTTTGAGCCAATTGTTGGTGGGATGAATCATACTTTATTTGATATTCTTATGCCTTTTGTATTTTGGGATGGAGTTTATCTTAAATCTGGAAAAGTTGCAGGTCGCCCTGCACATCTTTTTTCTTTCAGGATTCCAGATTGGGTAAACCAAATAAAACCGAACTTAACTGAAATTGTCATGGCATTGGATAAGAGCTATGAAGCTCCATTACGGGTAGAATCGTACGAAAATCGTAATGTTCCATCTAAAACTTACATTTTAAACAGTGTTAAAAAAGTTGAAGATAATTGGATAGTAAAATCAATAGACTGCAAAAATCGTTTGGACCGATCTGCAACCAGATTTGAAGTATTATCAGCGGCTTTCAATTTGGATTTGGATTTATCGCTTTTTTCCGTTGGTGGATTGATGAACAGACCAAAGGTTTCAGTTGATTCATTTATATCGACCCAATAAATTTAAATAAGTTTAAGTTCAAAAATAAAAATATTAAAAATGAATAATAATTATTTATCAGCATGGGCAAAAAATGTCTCACCTTCTCCAACATTAGCTGTGGATGCAAAAGCAAAAGCATTAAAAGCAGCAGGAGAAGATGTATGTGGATTTGGTGCTGGTGAGCCAGATTTTGATACACCTGATTTTATTAAAGAAGCCTGTATCCAAGCTCTTCAGGATGGGAAAACTAAATATGCTCCAGCAGGTGGAATTCCAGAATTAAGACAAGCTCTTGGCGAACAATACAAAAATAACGGAGTCCTTGAAGAAGCGAACCCTGCTCAGGTTATTGTTAGTCCAGGGGGTAAATATTCCTGCTATCTGGCTATTTTAGCGACTTGCGGTCCAGGAGATGAAGTTATTATCCCCGCACCTTACTGGGTAAGTTATCCCGAAATGGTAAAACTCGCCGGTGCGTCTCCAAAAATTCTTTTTGCTGGAGATGATCAGGATTTCAAAGTCTCAGCTTCCCAAATTGAAGAATCAATTACTTCATCCACTAAATTGATAATACTCAATAGTCCCTCTAATCCTACAGGTTGTCTTTACGATCGAAAAGAAATGGAACAAATCATTGAGGTTGCGTGTAAAAATGATCTTTTGGTTATGTCAGATGAAATTTATGAATATTTACTATACGATAATTCGACTCACCATAGACCAGCAAGTTTTTCCAAAGAAGCAGCAAAAAGAGTCATTACGGTTTCAGGTTTCAGTAAAACTTTTTCCATGACTGGGTGGCGGCTTGGGACCTTAGTTGCTAATCCTGATATTTCAAAAGCGGTTGCATCTCTTCAAAGTCAGACGACCTCAAACGCAACAACTTTTTCTCAATTTGGTGCCCTAACTGCGATACAAAATTGGGATAAGTCAATGGAGGCGGTTCGAGAAATGCTAGTTCAATTTGATCGAAGAAGACTAAAGCTTCTCGAAGGCTTAAATTCAATTGAGGGTGTTTCCTGTTTGAGATCTAAAGGTGCATTTTACTTATTTCCTAACATTTCAAAACTCGGAAAAAGTTCCGAAGAATTCTCTAATCAATTATTAGAAGCTGAAAAAGTTGCTGTNGTCTCTGGACATGCTTTTGGAGCAGATGGTTATATAAGACTTAGCTATGCAACTTCAGATGAGATTATTGAAAATGGGCTTAACCGAATTATGTCATTTTGTAATAATTTATCTTAATATCTAANNTTAATTTACTTGTTGACGGAAACAACCATAAATAAAAAACTAAACTCTATGAACAGACTTGGCTTTACACTATTTTTTATCATTTCTGCATCCTTTTCTTTTGCTCAGTCAGCTTTCAAGCTAGCCTCTGATTCAGGGGATGCCGCTAACTTTACTTCTGATATGAGGAAAGGGGTTACAACTGGTTATTACTTAGGCTTTACTAGTTTAGCGGATGAAATGAGAGAGTTAAGGAGATCCAAGGATATTCCCGTTACCGATGGCTTTTTCAAATCTCTTTACATCGATTTCCATTATGCAAATCAGGAGTTCAACCCAAAATTTTTAGAAGAGAATGTTGGTAAATTCATGGGCGTTTCTGATTTGAGTGATGAACCAATCGAAAATAGCCTATACGGGTTAACTTTGGGATTTAAATTAGGTGACAATCCAAATTTGGTAATCCGTATCCCATTGTCTGTTTCCAACTTTGATGCGGGAAATGTAGAAGACTCTGGTATGGTTTCTGGAATTGAATTGTTTCCCAATTATAGAATAAACGAGTATGTTGCTTGGGGGGTAAATATCGGACACATAAATTCATCTAGTGATTTNCCNATNTTTGATGAATCTATGACAAGNACATCNTTCGAAGTGATGGCCGAGTCTAGTGAGGCGTACGGAATGAATTGGTCTGGTCGATTATCATTAGGTCGCTACTTTCCAAGTAATGAAATGAATGATGATTCTTTCTGGTTATTTAAATTTGGATTAGCATTGCATTATCACTTACACAAAAATTTTACCATGCTTCCATTTCTGAGATACAATCTTTCAACTGGAGATACTCTAACAGATTCAGATTGGTTGGAATTTGGAAGTGAATTTATACTTATGCCCAATTCACCGTGGAATTTCAGCTTGGGTATTGCTGGGATAGGAGGTCATGATGTTATTGAGCATGGAATGGAATTCTATTTATCTACAAAAGCAAATTTTTAATTGATTAGAGAATTTTTTACTAATGAAAACAGCAAAATATATTTCACTTATTTTAATTCTAGGTGCTCTTCTTGTCTTTTCCGGTTGCACTAGAACGGCAAACAAAACGGGCCCGCTCAAACCTTATCCAGAAATAACTAACGACATTGAAATTGGTGAACAAATTCGAGGGGAAGGTACCCGAGCAGAGCTCTTGGGTTTTATACGATGGGGTGATGCAGGAAGAGCTTCATTTCGTGCTCATGAGCAAGAGCATGATCTTGGTGGTGCAGTGGTTAAACAATCAATGCAATCTGCCGTGTATGATGCTCTGGAAGGTCAACCAGATCATTTCATTGTTGATCCACACTTTCATACGGTCGAGCACAATTTTTTGATTTTTAAAACTGCCAAAACTCAAGTTGTCGGAAGAAAAGCAAATAATAAAAATTACCGACAAGTGAAAAGATTCAATACGGATCAAACTGAAACTCTTTTATTAGAGGATTCGCCCCAAACATACACTGTCAGCAGAAACGGTCGTGAAGCCACGCAGATCACTACTTCTGGAAATATCACNCCTGTGGTGACAAATACAGCTAGAGTTTATGATACATCTGCGGGTGTTCAAATTTTGGATCTAGATGCTCCTGATGATAAAGACGCTAGAGTTGATATTGGGAGTTCCATGCAGCAACTTGAAACTAAAATGCAGGAATTAAACAGAAGAATCAGAGCACTTGATCGATAATTTTTCGATTTTCAATCACAGACTGAACCCAATCTTTTTGGCTTCAATCGGATTATTTTTCATTGCAGTTTTAAATTCATCTGTATCGAAATCGGCGACTACAAACTCCTCACTTTTTAAGGTTGGAGTTTTGTTTTGACCACTACATCCAACTAATTCAGTCATTCTTTCAGGATTTTTTCTTACATCAACCATTTCATATTGAAGACCAATTTCTTCAAAAAAGTTGATGGCTTCTACGCACCAAGGGCATCCGTCTTTTACATATAAAATAGGCAAATTCATATAGGTATCAATATCTTAAAATTAAGCTTTTGAAAAGAGATTTAAAATGTTCTTTGCTTTGCATTTTTTAAGTTCTCAGCCATTTTGAATCAGGATGGTTAAAGGTAATAAAGAAGTTTTGGTAGAAAGTGCTTCAATTTTCATAAAAGGTGCTCGAGAGAATAATTTACAAAACATATCAACTAAACTGCCTAGAGGGAAGTTGATTGGAGTAACTGGTGTAAGCGGNTCAGGAAAATCATCTTTNGTNTTTGATGTNCTTGCTGCTGAGGGACATAGGAANTATGTCGAAAGTCTTTCGACCAAAGCTAGGCAAGCGTTAGAAAAAGTTCGCCGACCAGATGTAGACTATGTTGAGGGATTATCTCCAGTTCTTTCAATAGAACAAGCAATTGCGGGTTCATCTGGTCCTCGAAGTACCGTTGCTACNGCCACAGAAATTGCTGATTATTCTAGACTACTATGGTCAACAGTTGGAACTCCCCATTGTCCTGTAGATGGAGCTGTAGTTTCCAAACGAAGTTTAGATGACNGCGTTGAACATTTAATGAGTTTGGCAAATGGAAAAAGAATTTTAATCTTAGCACCGATCTTTGAAGCAAAAGCATCGGTGTTAAGAGAAGAATTACCAAATTTTGAGAGAAGAGGGTTTCAGCGAGTTAGAATTGAAGGGGAGATTAAACGTTTAGATGATCGAAATTTAATACCTGAGAAAACAAAAGGCCGTCTCCTAAAGGTCGATTTAATTGTAGATAGACTTAGGTCTGATGAATCAAGTCGTAGTCGAATTGCAGATTCTCTAGAGCTTGCTTTCAAGGAAGGTGAAGAAAATGCATTTTGTTTGATAGAAAAAGAGGAAGGTGGATTTGAGGAAACTCATTTTTCACAAAGTTATTCATGTTTGAAATGTGGAAAAAGTTATCCAAATTTAACATCTAGACATTTTTCTTGGAATCATCCAGATGGTGCTTGCGAAACATGTGGAGGTTTAGGTCAGGTTCTTTCTTTTAGAGAAGATTTAGTTATACCTGATCATTCCTTGTCTTTGGCAAAAGGAGCAATCAAACCCTGGAGATTGGGTTCCAGAAAAATGGTTAATCTTAGAAAGAATATTTTGAAACATCTTTCCGAGCAGATGGGTTTAGATTTAAAAAAACCTTGGCAAGATTTNTCTGATCAAACTAAATATTTTCTTCTACACGGTGACAAAAATAAGCTTTTTGAGCTGAAACTTATTATCGGAAGGGGAAAGGCTAAGAAGCAGCCTTTCCCAGGAATTNTGNATGATTTAAGTGAAACAATGAGGACCACAAGTAGTGATAATTTNCGNTCTCGATTANTGATGTTNCAATTAGGTGAAATTTGTCCAACTTGTTCNGGNAATAGNTTATCTTCTTATTCNCGTTCTGTTTTGATTAATGGAAAGTCATATGATGAATTCCTGTCCTTATCNACTGAGGATGCATGGACTTTNATTTCTAAAAAAGTACTTAAAAATAAACTTTATTCTAGAGTTTTTGATGCAGTGAATGGATTAGAACAGAGACTTCACTTTTTGAATCAGGTTGGTTTAGGTTATCTTACACTAGACAGACCGTACTCGACCTTAAGTGGAGGAGAGGCACAGCGTGCCCGTTTAGCAACTCAACTAGGAATGGGCTTAGTTGGTGTCATTTATACATTGGATGAGCCCAGNGTNGGTTTGCATCCCTCTGATCATCATCTTTTGATTAATGTACTNAATGGTCTNCGGGATCGNGGAAATACANTTTTAGTTGTTGAGCACGATGCAGATACCTTGAAAGCTTGTGATCATTTGTTGGAAATTGGCCCTATGGCTGGATCGGGTGGAGGTCAGCTTATTTTTCAGGGAAATGTTGAAAGTTGTATGAATTCTCCCGAAAGTTCAAGCGGACCATTTTTAAAAGGAAAAGAAAAAGTTGAAAAAGATGCNGTGGACAAAATTCCTGATGGTCGAGAAATCAAAATAAAATCTGCAAGAGCAAATAATTTGAATAAAATAGATGTGGCTTTTCCACTTGGTTTAATGACTGTAGTTTGTGGTGTTTCAGGTTCAGGAAAAAGTTCTTTGGTAAATGAAGTTCTTGCTAAAACNGCCGCGAATAAAATTCATCGTGCAAAAAAACTACCNGGTGCTCATTCTGGTATNGAGGGCTTAGACTATTTTCAACAAGTTGTCCGCGTGGATCAGTCTCCGATTGGNAAAAGCCCACGTTCAAATCCAGCAACCTACATAAAACTTTTTGATCTTTTAAGAAAACTCTTTTCTCAATGTTCTCTGAGCAGAATTCGTGGATATACTCCTGGTCGATTTAGTTTTAATTTACCNGGTGGAAGATGTGAGCGATGTAAAGGAGATGGTGAAGTGAAATTAGATATGCAATTTCTTGCTGATGTTTTTGTTGAATGTGAAAGTTGTAAAGGAAAACGTTACAATCGGGAGACTCTAGAAGTGAGATTTCGAGGATATAATATTGCTGAAGTTCTTCAAATGACTGTCTCCGATGCAAAAGAACTTTTTATCAAGCATCCAGGAATCTTGGCAAAACTTGATACTTTGGAAGCAGTTGGACTTGGATATTTGAAGCTGGGTCAATCTGCTAATACCCTTTCNGGCGGTGAGGCACAAAGAATTAAGTTATCTCTTGAANTAAGCCGGAAACAAAGTGGTAATGCNTTGTATCTTTTAGATGAGCCAACTACTGGACTACATTGGTTAGATATTCAAAAATTAATGGATTTATTATTCAAACTTCGAGATTCGGGTAATACTTTGATCATAATTGAGCATAATTTAGATGTAATTCGCCTAGCAGATCATATTGTTGAAATTGGTCCGTCTGGAGGAAAGGATGGTGGAAACTTAGTTTTTTCTGGAAGTCCAACAGAGCTAATTAAGCAAAATACGCTCACATCGGAGTTTTTAAGAAAGCACCTTGCGAAAACCTAAAGTCAGCGTTATCAGAAAGATCAAACATGTCAGTAAATTGCGATTTAGAAAAACCAAAAGATAAGCTTTCGTCCAAAAGGGAGGAGTTTTGGCAAATGTGGAAAAAAAGAGGTCTTTTGGTTTTTGCTCTTTTGCTTCTTATTATTCCTCTATATGGAACTTTCTCTCCATTGTTTGAATTTATTCTTTTTGCAGTTTCTCTTGCNGCACTNACTCATCCAGTTTTTTTCTCCCCTGTTGAAAAATTAGCAAAAAGAATCTTTCCAAATTTTGATCAAAAGCGGAGGTCTGAAATTTGTGCCGTTTTAGCAACTATACTTTTGTTATTAGTTTTAATGTCTCCTTTTTTCCTCTTGATTTTTGAAGCTTCCAACCCAAAACAAGGAATAATGGATACTNTAGTATCCATTGCACTTGGAGAAGATAGGGGGAGGGAAGCACTTTTACAAAGTATATCTTTAAGGATAAAAGAAATTCATTCCATTTATCCTCGCTTGCCAATTGATGAAGAAAAAGCTGTTCAATTTGTTTCCAATCTAGTCGGGGATACAAGAGAATTTTCGGGAAGTTTTCTTGAATTTTTATTCAAAGGNACGAGAGGTTTTGTCGCAGAGCTCGCTCTTGCTTTGATTGCACTATCATTCTTATATGCACATGGGTCTTCATTTTTGAAAGGTGCAATGAAATTAGGAGGGTTCGGGCACTCAGAAGTTCAATCGTGGATTACTTTACATCGTAAAATTACTTTTAGACTATTAAACGATACAGTTTTGACCTCATTGATCAGAGGTGTTNCATTAGCCATGGTAGCTCATTTTATTGGTGGCTTCTTTTTTCTCCCAGTTTTTTTTCTTGGAGCTTTTGTTGGTCTAGTACCAGTAGTTGGAAGTGCAATGGTTTGGCTTCCATTATCTTCCCTAGTATGGACAAGGGGAGAGCCGCTTACTGCATTAGTAATGATACTACTTAGCTTGTTCTTTAACTATCTTATTAGTCGAGCTCGAATTCGAATGGGAAAAAAACTTCACGATCAAGGTGCATGGTTAAGCTTTATGCTCTTTCTCGGTATTATTGGGGGAATTCTTGCATACGGACCGCAAGGATTTGTGATTGGGCCAATGGCGGTAATTCTAGCTTACGGTTTAGTACGATTTTTAGCTGCTCAATCGAAAGAAAAAATTTAAATCAATCAGCATCGTAGATAACAACTTTTTCCCATAAATTTTTACACTTATCAATAAAGTCCAAGTGAATTGGGTCTTCTTGATATTGATCATGTGCAAGAAGATCTTTCAGAACTACTGTTAGACAACAATCATAACTATCATCAATGACAGGTCTTTTAGTTGTATTTGCAGGTGTACCAATTAAAAAATTTTCGACCGAAGGAATTTCTCCAAGTCTTTTTACCTCGATGAAAAAAAAATCTTTTTCTTCAGAAGTTAAACTCTTTTTAAGCCAAAATACAACGGTATGGGAAAGCATGGATAATATTTATCGAGTGATTAGGGTTTATGCAATGTTGATCTTGGAATGTAGATCTAACCAAGAATGGTTTTTCCATTATCTGAGCAAGAAAGTTTAGTTAGTTTGTCTACTGCGTGAATGGCCCACTGTTTTGGATTTTCATGACTCAAAGCAGCATCTCCAAAACATGAGCGTAGCATATCAGTATTAATTATCCCCGGATTAAACGCGACTGCGGCAAGATTATTGGGCAACTCTTGTGCGAGTGCTCGGGTGAGTCCTTCTACTCCCCATTTTGATGCACAGTATGGTGCAACTTCCGGGGCAGTAGATTGTCCCCAATATGAACTAAAGTTAACTATTATACCTTCGCCTGCATCTTGCATTATAGGAACAAAAGAACGAATCATATTATGAATACCTCCAAGGTTTACAGCAAATACTGAAGCAAA
>NZKY01000048.1 GCA_002694035.1 Opitutia bacterium | reverse complement strand
TTATTGGGCAAGTTGCGGGGCATGATCTGCACAGTTGGCGTCCATGCATTGATTCCACCAGGCGTTGATGCCTCCTTCGCCAGACTTAGTTCCGCTCGTTTGGCCCATCTATGACCGATCGCATTCATGAATGCATCCTTTCCCGCAGGCGAAACTTGAAGGTTTGTTTCCAATAGAACGGTACCATTGGTATCCTTGATCTTGTCATTGGCAAGGGAAACGGCAGAGGATCCCGTCGCGAGTAAATACTTGAAGTAGTTCGCAAAATCGCTGTCTTTAATCGGGGAACGGCTGATGGTCACATTTCCATCGGGCAGGGGAAGCTGAAGGAAATGTAGATCGACAGGCGAAGATCGACGAGCATCCTTACAGAAAACCTCAAACTTCAGAGTGCCTGTTTGATCTGACCAGTCTCCTTTTACATTCCATGATACCCGGTGGACTTGATTAGTAGCGACAGGTGTTCCAATTTTTGATCCGGTACCATCCACCCATGCCGTGGGTATAATCCATGATCCAGGACTAGTAAACTGACCATTCTTGGCGGCAAGAATCCCAACTGTGGCATTGGTATCGTCGGGATCTACGATTTCAAAATCGAGATCTATAATATTGGTGCCCGAGCGTTGAGAAATTGAACGGATGGCAGGCTGTGGAATGACATTCCGCTGGGGCAAACCTTTAGTCCTGTATGCCCGTTTCCAGATTTGAACTTTGTTGTTGTAACTGACGATTAGATCGCCCTCTGGAGTGAAGCAGGTACGAGAATTTTCATGAGTGCTATTTATATAAGCAATTTGGTTTCCATCCTGATCCCGCAATCTTTGATAAGAGAAAAGAGTTCCATCCTTGCTGACTGAGACAAACTTTTTAGCCGATGATGTGTTAACTCGTTTGATGAAAGTACCGTCTTGTTCGAAAAAATGTAAGTAATAGTTGTCGCCCACCACAATAGTCCCGTTCTGTAAGGAAATGATATCATGAGGTTCCCTCAATTGCCCAGGAGCACTTCCATAAGATCCAAATTTACGGGCGAAGCTACCGTTTCTATCCAAAACCTGTATACGATGATTGTTGTAATCACAGATATACAAATTCTTGTCCGTACCAATGGTGATGCCAAGTGCATTGTAGAATTCACCATCACCAGAACCGTTTGATCCGTTATTTGAGATAGTAGCGTTTCTTCCTTTTCGCCAAAGAAATGAACCATTATTGTCGATACAAGTAACAGCATACCTTTCGGCAATATAGATGGTTCCATTTTCATCGAGTACAANATCTCTTGGATAGTATCGGTTACTTGCAATTGTGATTGAACGAGCAATGGATCCGTTCAGGTCATAGACTTTAATATCCCGATTACCATTTTCGCAAACGACATAGATTTGTCCGATTCCGGTGGTGTTATCCTCATGATAGGCAACGCCGGCTCCATAACTCAGGCTCCATTCCTTGGCGAGGTACCAATTATCCTGTTCGCCAGCATGGGTCTTCCAGCAGGCTAGCAGTCCGAAAATGAAAGTGGATAGGATTTTGTATCTATTCGTTCTCATGATTATAAAATGTCTATGAATTTTCGCAAAATGATATAGTAATTGTAAAAAGTGTTAAGATATTTTAATTTAANGTAATAAAGTATTAGCAATTGTCTATGCTTTGTTACATTTAAATATTGCAATCATACTTTTTTTGAGCACTTGCAAAGCTTNCNGAATCATCAATAATATGTTTCATGTTTGCCTTTATTCTCCTATTCAGTTGTTTAATCTGTTTTTTTGCTTACNGGTTTTACGGTAAATTCCTATCGAATCGTTGTAAATTAGATGACGAACAGACAACCCCTGCCTTTGAAAAAGAGGACGGGGTGGATTATTCTCCAACTCGTGCATCCGTGCTTTTTGGGCACCATTTTTCTTCCATTGCCGGGGCTGGGCCGATCGTGGGACCGATTCTGGCTGCGATGTATTTCGGATGGGGACCTACCTGGGTATGGATTTTGATTGGTGCTATTCTGGTTGGTGGCGTTCATGATTTTGGCAGTACCCTCATGTCAGTACGTAACGGAGGTCGTTCCATTGCCGATACCATGCGGGGACTAGTCGGGGAGGGAGTTGGTAAATTATTCATGCTATTTGTCGTGCTTGCCTTGGTTTATGTGATCATTGTTTTTCTCGACCTCACAGCCAATACCTTTGCTAAAAAACCCGCTGTGGCAACTGCTTCCGGCTGGTTTATTTTAGTTGCAGTTGTCTTTGGGTTTTTAATGAGGAGTGGAAAATTTTCTCTTGGTCAATTAGCTGTGATCTTTTTCCCTCTCACATTTGCTGGTTTAGCAGTTGGGCATTACTTTCCGATGTTTGAGACGGGAAAAGATTTTTGGATCTACACTACTTTAATTTATTGTTTCGTNGCCGCAGTTTTACCTGTAGGTTTACTTTTACAGCCAAGAGATTTTTTGAGTGCCGGTTTTCTGTACGCTATTCTTGGTCTGGGAATTCTAGGCATGTTGTTTGCAAATGAATCTATACAAATGCCTGCATTTGTTGGATGGGAGTCTGAAAAACTAGGAATGTTGGTTCCTTTCTTATTTATCACTGTTGCATGTGGGGCCTGCAGCGGATTTCATAGCATCGTATCCAGTGGTACTACATCTAAACAGATTAAGCGGGAAAGTGATGTCAGAAGAATAAGTTATGGAGGGATGTTGGTTGAGGGAGTTTTGGCTATCTTCGCAATGGGGTGTGTAGCCGTTCTTACCCTAGGCGAAAGGGAAGCGGGAGGCACGCCGGTAGGGATTTTCGCTGCAGGTGCATCGAAGTTTTTTGGTGCGGTTGGAATACCCGCTTCTTTGGGAGCAGAATTTGCCATGCTGGCAATAAGTACATTTTTACTAACCACACTTGATACCTGTACTCGGTTGACCCGTTTTTTGATTGAAGAATTATTCAATTGGAAAAGCGAGATGAGTCGGTATCTCGGCACTGGTCTGGCACTTGCCCTGCCAGCGTTGTTGGTTTTTAAACAATTTCCTGGCGTGGATGGAAATTTACAGCCCGCATGGAAAGCAATTTGGCCTCTTTTTGGAGCAACGAATCAATTGCTTGCCGCTTTGGCTATGCTAACCTTTGTCGTATTTCTAAAGGCTTCGAAAGTTGGGTATAGATTTGCACTTTTACCTGCAATTATTATGATCGTCATGCCAATGACAGCTTTAGTTCTTATGGTTCAACAATATGGAGTTTCCACATTGTTGGGAGGAACTGCCTTGGCAATGTTTGTTCTCGGTTTCTTCTTGATGTTTATGGCTTGGAGAGTCCTTACCAAAAAAGATTCAATTCCGGCTCTGTCCAAACCTGCTTAACGAATGGTAATTGAAATTGTTATACTCGTCGCTCTAGCTGCTATTTTTATAATTTTAAAAATATTTCAAAGTGAAAGTGAGAGAAAGAGAAGATTAGAACGAGAAGAGAGAAAAATTCGTGATAAAGCAGAAAATGGAGGTTTTGCACCCGCAAAATGGAATGCTGACTCAAGGAAAACGAAATTGTAAAAGTTTTTAATTTTTAAAGAATTGTGTTTGGAGGTTTTTCTTTTCCCCTATCTGTTCCTTCTTTTTCGTCAATCGCTGCTCTGATCGCGGCTGAAAGTTTGTGTGGTGGACATGGCTTGTTAAGGATTTTAAAAAGTATCCCTGTTTGCAAGGCTTGTGATCCACCAAATTCGAAATCAGCATGTCCAGTTAGTAGAATTGTCATTATTTGCGGGTTCTCTTTCTTAATTTTTCGAAGTAAGCTTGCTCCGTCCATACCTGGCATTCGCATATCTGAAACAACGACATCAAAAGGATCCCGTTCTCTTACTATTTCAAGTGCTTCTTGTGATTCTTTTGCAGTTGAAATACTAAATTCTCTACCCAAATTTAACTTAATTCCTTTAAGGATAGCTTCCTCATCATCAACAATAAGAACCTTATTCATAATATTTATGAACCATAGTAATTTTACGAATGCAAGCTTTACCCAAAAGTTATTATTTGATTTCAAAAAAGAAAACGGTGTCTATTTTTAATTTATTAAAATTTTCTCGATTTTTTTCATAAAGATATTACCATAGCCAACCTGATGCCCGAGTGGCGGAATTGGTAGACGCTGCGGACTTAAAATCCGTTTCCAGTAATGGAGTGAGGGTTCAAGTCCCTCCTCGGGCACTCTTTTGAAATAACCTGTAATCCTAGGTAAAATGTGGTGGTTAATCGGTTGGGAATTAGCCTTCATATATGAGGTCAAAGACCTTGATCCCTATCTAAATGATAAGAAAGTCAAGATTATCACCAAGCTACAGAATGATGGCCCATGTACGGTGCGAAAGTTGGGACGAACCTTTAACCTAAAAAAGGAAGATAGAGCTAATATTATCCAATGGGTGAGGGAAGGGGAGTTAGTTACATCAAATGCAAGCAAAGGGAATAAACCATCCCCAACCTTTGCTATAGTTGGCGATGATCGAATCCCTGAAGGTGTGAGGCTAATAACCCAGTGGTGCTTCAATTGTCTCTATTGTCCCTATTCGCGAATTGTCATTAGGGGCAATGGGGCGGTGGGCGGTTGGAGTGTCGAATTTAGTCTCTCTACGAGCGGATGCTCGTCATATTCAGTTATGCAGAAATTGAAGCCCAAAAGCTCAGAGTTGCTTAATTATCCGGTTTAAAATCGATAGGTTTGCGGAGTCCGTAAAAAAGTCTTAATCTAGAGTATATGTATGAGGTTTTTCGTCATTGGGACACAGCTACCGTAGGTTTAGTAAATGGTCTTCTCGAAGATGTTGGGATCAAAACAATACTTAGAAACTGGGAAGGGTCTAACATTGTCGAAATTCCAATTCCGGTTATCTATCCCAATGTCTGTGTGCTGGATAAAGAAGATTTTGAACGGGCGAAAGACTTTATTTCTGCCTTTATGCAATCACCTAAAACAAATGGTGAAGATTGGCATTGTGAAAAGTGCGGAGAAGCGGTGGAACTTGAGTTGAATGAGTGCTGGAACTGTGGAGAAGTCAAAATTATGGCTTGCGTGTCTCCCTCCAAAAAAAGCCGTTAAA
>NZKY01000047.1 GCA_002694035.1 Opitutia bacterium | reverse complement strand
AAATAAATTAGCAAAAAATAAAAGGAGAAAAAATATTTTTAATCTCAAAAACACAAGATTACAGTTACACAAAGCGAAGATAGAGGCAAGTTGAAGGAGATTTAACTTTTAATAAGCGAATATAGTTTAAAACCAAAGACTATGGCCAAAATAGTGCCTAAAATATTCGCAATGACATACATTATTCCATTTAGCCATTGTGAGGATTTTAAAAAAGTTAATGCATCCAACCCAAAGGTTGAAAAGGTTGTATATCCACCGCAAATTCCGATAATCCAAAATGCCCTAAAGAGCTCATCGCTTGAACTTTCATGCATATGTTTGATGCAAATTCCTATTAAAAGGGCTCCCGTCAAATTAACCAATAATGTAGGCAAAGGTAAAAAACCACGAAACAAATATCCAACTAAAGCTCTTAGAATTGACCCAATTCCCCCACCTAATCCTACCAAAAAGTAAAATTTGAAGCTCATGGTTAAAAATAAAGGAAAAAAATTTAGGAATTGGAAGAGCTTTCGTCCTCGTTTTCTAAATCCTCACCTTCATCTGTTTCTGAGTCATCTTCTTCTTCTAAATCGACCTCCTCCAGAGAATTGTATTTCAGGACACGTAAATGCTGGGGTAAAGGCGATAAACTAACAATAATAAAACGACCATTTAGTTTAGGAACATCGTCCGCTTTTCCAACTCCCTCTAAATCCTTGATAGCTTGTTTCACCAAATCCATACCAAGATCAACATGCTCCATTTCTCTACCTCTGAACATTAAAGTAATTTTTAATTTATTACCTTGGTGAAGAAATTTCTCAGATCTTCTAAGCTTNGTNATGTAGTCGTGCTCNTCTATTCGCGGACGAAATTTTGCTTCNTTGACTCTTTTAGCTGTCTTNTCCTTGTTTTTCTTTTGCTTGCTTAGCTCATATTTATATTTTCCAAANTCAAGTANTCTGCAAACTGGGGGCGAAGCGTTAGAGGCNACTTCNACAAGNTCAAGNTGATGGGATTTAGCAATTTTTAANGCCTCCTCAGGAGGCATAACTCCAAGCATACCACCATCAGGACCAATTACACGAACTTCTCTTGCACGNATTTTATCGTTCTTTCGAATGTAATCTCGGTTTTGAAACCGTTTCTTATTTTTTCCACTTGGTTTTTTTACCATGTGGNTAATGAGCGNGTANGTTGGTCAAAATATTAGTGGGTAATAAANNATGTATACCAATGTGAAGAATGATTTTTAGCAAGCAAAAATTTATCATAAGTTAAAGCTTTCCCCGCAGCTACAACTCGCTTTCGCATTAGGGTTATTAAACTTAAAACCTCCTGCAACTAACTTATCTGAATACTCCAAGGTGGTTCCTCTCAAATATAATGCAGTTTTTGTATCGACTAAAACTTTTACGCCTTCACTTAAAACAAAAATATCTCCATCTCTTGGTTCAGTTGTGAATTTCATTTTATATGACAAACCATTACAGCCACCTCCAGTAATTCGAATTCGCAAAAAACCTCCTTTTGACTCCCGTTCTATGAGGCGAAAGATTTTATCAGATGCAGAAGCAGTAACTCTTACCAGCTTTTCACTACCCTCTCTAACCTTAAAAGGAAAATTTTCTTTTAAATTCATTAAGATAAAGTCATTTACNACATAGAACTTTTANAACGGCTTTNNACGAAACCCCTTCNTTTTGTAATNAAGAATTCTACAAACTCCTTGGCCATTTGACTATTTAAAATTTGCTCATCGGTTAAACACTNCTTTGCTTTTTCGACTAATTTCCCCGATCTCATNAATATAGACCTGTAAGCATATTTTAGAACCTTAATCTCATTAGCGGAGACATTTTGCCTTTTTAATCCAATTAAGTTGAGNCCGCACGCTTCATTTCTACCAGAAACAATAATATAAGGAGGAACATCNTTTGAAACTTCTGCGAGTCCACCTATCATTGTACCACTACCAATTCTCGTAAATTGATGAATTCCTGCACCACCTCCTATAAATGCAAATCTCCCAACCTTTACATGACCACCTAAAAGGGCTCCATTTGCAAGAATCACATTTTCCTGAAGCTCACAGTCATGACCAACATGAGAGTTTCCCATCAAGAAACAATCAGATCCAATTATTGTTGTTCCACCTGNATATAAAGAACGATGAATAGTTACACCTTCACTGATTCTAACATTATCCTCTACTCGAACTATCGAGTTAATCGTCTTATCAAATTCAAGATGTTGTGGATCTCCACCGATTACTGAAAAATGGCCTNCGGTGACATTTTTTCCTAAAACAGTATTCATCTTTATTATGGCATGACTTTGAATATCACAACCTTCTCCAATTTTTACTCCTTCTTCTATGATTGCATATGGCCCAACCTTACAACTATTATGAATTTTAGTATCAGGATGTATAATCGAACTAGCATGTACTTCGGTTGTCATTTTTACTCCTCAAACATTTCCAACTGCGGATCTTTAGCAAGCTCATAAGCTTTTAAAATTTTAAAAATTTTAAAAATTGGTTTCCCCGAGTAAATACTTGGATCAGACGATCTTAGAAGATTTTCTAAAATTGATCTAAATGTTAATATACCCTCTACATTAATTGAATTAAATAAAGTAAACACTTCACTCATTTTTTTTTCATTTTTGGGCAAAGCAGGAACGATAAGAAGTCGTAAAAAAGATCCAATTCCATACTCAGGTAATTCGGCACTTGGATTAAAACACTCCTCGATAAGATTTTCCTTAACTTGTTTTTTGAAAAATTTCATTAAAAGGGCGTCATTGGTGAGCATGCCATAGGAAAACTCAGGATTTCCCCAACTCAGCGTACAAACCAATGCAAATCTAATTTTGTTTAAATCGCTCGTGTATAACCTAAAGCCTAATGAAGAACTGTTCTCATTTAATGATGGTTTAAGTATTGCAGTTGCCANCAATTCATCCCCACTTTTTTTACGCTTATTCGATCTAAATTTACCAGCTCGTCTTACAAAAAAACCGTTGTTTTCAAAATATTCATTAATCAAATTTTGTTCCCAATCCATATAACAAGAATTTTAGGTAGCCCCCACCGATTTCCATATCTTAGATACTGATTCCATTCCAACTTCATCAGTCACAAAAGCTTCTCCAATTTCTCTAAGAAGCACAAATCTGAGTATTCCTGACGAAACTTTTTTATCTGCCTGCATAGCATTGGTTAGCAGGTTTGTATCTAAAGGATTTGTTAATCTAACTGGTAGATTGTAAGAATTTAACATTTTAATCAGCTTCCCCTCATCGTTTTCAAGGCAAAATCCACAAAGTTTTGAAAGTCGAAAAGCAGAAACTAGACCGATGGAAACAGCTTCTCCATGCAAGTACTCTCCATAACCGGCTACAGCCTCTATGGCGTGAGCAAAAGTATGCCCTAAATTTAATAGTGCTCGACCACCCGATGAAGAAATTGACTCAGTTTCATCTTCTTCAACAATTTTTGCCTTATCGGAGCAACAAATTTTAATAATTTCAGATAATTCGGAAGATTTGGAGCAAATCGGAGTAGGAAAATCTGAAAGTATTTTAAAAAGTCCTTTATTTCCTAGCAATCCATACTTTATTACCTCAGCCATCCCAGCGGAAAATTCTCTCTTGGGCAAAGTTTTCAAAAGGCTCAAGTCAACAAAAACGCCTTTTGGTTGGTGAAATGCACCAACTAGATTTTTTCCCGCTTTTAGATTTATTCCAGTTTTCCCGCCCACCGAACTATCTACCATGGCCAAAAGAGTAGTCGGGATTTGATAAAAATTTATTCCTCTTAAAAAAGATGCCGATGCAAAACCACAAAGGTCTCCAATTACTCCCCCACCGATGGCGAAAACTGTACTCGTTCGATCAACACATTGTTCACTAAAAAAAGACCAAAGTTTGGATAAATATTCAACTGACTTTGTGGTTTCTCCACTTGGTAAAACCAAAGAAGGAAAATTATTTACAAATTCCCAACCGAACTGATTGATTACATTGTGAAACCCCTCATCAAAAACCAAAATAGCTTTCTTTCCGCTTTGAGTAACTTCATTCAAACACTTTTCAATATCATGAACAAGGTTGCTTCCAATGAGAATTGGATAGGATCTACCCTCCAATCCCACCGATAAATTTATTTTTTCATTCTGTTGCATCAAAGAATGACTACGAAGCCGAATCGTCCATTTTCGGAATGATTGAATCCAAATATTGATTGATGTTAAAAGGCTGTAAATCGTCCAGTGATTCGCCCAAACCAATGTAAAATATTGGTAATTTTAATTCACGGTAAATTGCTACAAGAGCCCCACCTTTCGCAGTTCCGTCTAATTTAGTAATTACTAATCCGGTGATGCCAAACTTTTCATTAAAAACTCGTGCTTGCTCCAAGCCATTCGTACCAGTTGAACCATCTATAACCAACCATGAATGATGAGGAGCATTTTTGTTCCTTTTTGCAAGAACTCTGCTTAACTTTACTAACTCTTCCATTAGTCCTTCCTTAACATGCAAACGACCTGCAGTGTCTATCAAAACCATATCATGCCCCCTTGACTGACCCGCAGAATATGTATCATAAGCAACCGCTGCAGAGTCAGCACCATGTTGACCGGAAACAATTTCTAAGTCCAAACGATTACCCCATTCTTTAAGTTGCTCGGTGGCAGCGGCTCGAAAAGTATCACAAGCACCAAGAATAACTGATCTACCATGATTTTTAAGTCGATAAGCAAGCTTAGCACAAGTAGTTGTTTTACCAGAGCCATTGACTCCAACAAGACAAAGTACTTCGGGTTTTTCATTCGATTGAGTCAGGATGTCTTCTCCTTCTGCTCCATTTAAAATTTCTTTTAATACAGTTCGTGCGATGACTCCAACGCCCTCAGCTCTCAGTTCTTTATTTTCACGATGAGCTTGTCTAACGGAATTGATTAATTCCTCTGTGGTATCAACCCCAAAATCACTGGCATAAAAGGCTTCCTCCAAATCAAGCAGTGAATCTTCATCAAGCTTAGCTTTGCCCGAAATTGAGTCAAAAGCTCCTTGAATTACAGAAGCACCCTTTTGAAAACCTTTCTTAAATTTTGAAAAGATTCCCATTTAGTAATTTTTGACTTTGGGTTGTATAAGTAAAGTACAGCAGGAATAATCAACCATCTGATTAGTACAACAATCTTTCACTTCAAAGGATAGAACGGTAAGCATTAATATACGATCGGGCAGATCCCAAGTATCTGTTACATATCCTCCTTCATCATTGAAAGGAACATCCGTAAGGTTGGGAAAAAGACGACTTTTTCTTTTTTCACCATAAGTTTTAACAAGAATCTCACGAAGATTTTTCCACTGCGGTTCAACTACATCAAAATAAAAAGATGTCTGCCAACCTTTTTGCCCCTCAATTAGACAAAATTCTAATTTATCTTCTTTAAATTTCGAAGCTAATTGATACCTGAAATTATTAAGCTTAAGCGAACACTTTACCAAACCTTTATCCCTTTCCTCGTATATTTGAATAAAACCCTGATCTCTCAGTTTTTTCATAACCTCTTTTCTNGAATCGCCTTGTTTAAGGTCAGAAAAAATAAAATTCGCTCCTACAGGAACAAAATGAAATTTAGTTTCTTCGGATTTAACTAATAAAGACGAGAAAAATAATCCAAAAGTTAGCAATGAAAAAAATTTCATTTTAATCAAAATATGACTAAATCAAAGACTGTAGTAAATTCTTTCTAATGTAAGAATTGCATAGGATGTAACCAATATTGGATCTCTCTCCCACCATCTTCCGTTTTCGTTCAGCCAATATCCTTTAGGATNTTGTNNATTTAGCAATTCAAGGGNTAATTCTTTTTTCCAATATCTCTTTTTGCCAGTATCATCAATAATTTCATNAATACCAGAAAGAGATAAGGCCTTGGCCATTGTGTGATAATAATAATACAAGCCCTGCTGCCCCATACCAGGATTTTCATCCAATCTGTAATTTTCATTAAGCCATGAGAGAACTGCTTTAAGGCGCTGGTCCTTTTTATCCATNTCAGCATAGATAAAACTTAGCAATCCAGCATAACTCATACTTCCATATGATCGAAGAGCGGTGGAACCATCACTATTTTCTCTCTCNCCCGCCATACTNCTTCCTGGGAAATAAACAAATCCACCCTTATCATCCTTGTGTTTACTCACCCATTTCTCGCTGTTTGTTGAAGGCAGATTTTGACATTTTGTTACAAAAGAAATAGCCGCATCCCAATCGAGGTCTAAATCTTCATCCTCTTTATTCTCCAATGTTTTCTTTGCGTAGTAAAGAGCCTCCATGGCAAGGTGGGTATTGGAAAGATCAGAATGTGCCCATCTTGAACCATACCCGACTCCACCATCAAAAGTATTATCCTGTACTCCCTTACGATCAAAATCAGACTGTTGGTTGATTAAAAAACGACGGGCAGACTTGATAATTTTTTCAAATTCAGGATTTTTCGTCTGAAGTAAAGCCATCATACAAATTGATGTGTTATAAGATGCTAGGCCTTTACCATAAATACCACCATCCGACTGCACTTTAGATAAGATAAACTGAAAACCTTTCTTTTGTTGATTTTCGAACTTCTTGATAAAATCCAAATCNGGATGCCCCATTGTGGAGCGTAAGGCAAGTGCAGTTAGAGCAGGATACTCTACCTCCCCCCAATGTCCGGAAGTGCTATTCTGCTCTCCATTAAGCCATTCAATACCTCGCCCAAGAGCTCGCTCAATCTCGAGCTTTATCGAGATTGACTGATTTCCAAATAACCCTGAAAAGAAAATAAGAAGAGTAACTGTATTAAAAAGAACCTTTCTTTGCATAANCATAGTACTCAAACCTAAAAAATATATTTCACTTAGGCAAGTGGAAGCTTATCGTAACTGGAGTTTCCAGCGGGGGCATTTCTTTTTCATTTGCGATCCAAACATCGTCATTGTTACTGTCATAATCACTGTTATTAATGATAGCATTATCATCCGCATAGATTGCTAATATTGAACCTGTAGATTCAGCTAAAAAGGTTCCCTCGATCAATCTTGAACCAGTGAAAAGAAAGGATCTTTTAAATAATTGAACATCGCGTGCCTGATTGATAAAGAGTTTTTCAAAAGAAGATTTTTTTTTAGTTCCATTAACATCCCAATTGACCTCGATACTTAAGCATTTTTCAGAATAGTCTATTTTCTTTGGATTTTCTGACCATAAGTTTTTAAAAAATGACTCATCAGGCTTTGCTCTTAAAAGTAGCAAAGAAGCGTGAAAAATTTGTGGTCTGATCGCAGTTCGGAATAAAGATTCATGAATTTTTCCATCAACGTGGACAATTCCGTATTCAACAAGCCCTCTTATTTGATTTGAAACAGCTGGTAATGAAAAAGATTTCTCGTCTCTTTTGATTATAATGTCACCAAAATTGTATAAATTTTGAGATATTTTTTTGATACTAGGGAGGGTGGTATTGTTTTCATCTGAGAATAGATTATTGAAAGACAGATAAGCGACTACTAAATATTTGATGATCCTCATATTAGAAATTCAAAAAATTAAAGCATCTGATTTGCAATTTCATATAATCAAACAGTAACTTAATATTTTATCCCTTGAGCATGATTCGACTGATTACTAAAATTAATCTAACATACTTTCTTTACAACAAAGATATTTCGTTTTTATAATAATCCCCACAACCCAATGATAGCATAATGGATCAAGAAGAAAGCTACCCTCAAGAGGAATTACCTGATCAGAATAACTTAGAACCCGAGTACCAGAAACAGGAAAGTGTTACTATAGCACCACCTTTGGAGGGTGCTTTTAGCAAATATTTAAGAGAATATCGTCTTTTAAACAGTCTATTAGTCTCTCTTTTGTTTTTAACCATCATAATGGCTTCCATCTGGGGCATGATGATGGGTATTGCCTTGAGTGGTGAAGGAAATTCAGACTTTTCAGACGGTGGAACAGCCCCTACTGCCCAGAAACAGGAAAAGCAAAAGGTTGTGAAACTTATGCAAAGGCAGAAAAAAGCACAACCTACCACCCAACAAACTTTTAGAACAACAGCTATTTCTGACATTACATTGCCTGATTTTAATGAGTTGGATGTGAAGGACCTTGCTCCGGTTGTTGAAGCTGCAGCACCAAGTATGTCCGACGCGGGAATGAATAACGATCAAATGAAGAAAGCCATGGCTGGTATCGGTCTTACCCTGCCCAAAACCATGCAGCAACGTTGTGATCCGAAAAAAAGGATTGCACGTCTTAAGTCAGGTGGTGGTAAAACAATAACTGAAGCAGCTATCGTTAAAGGTTTGAAATGGCTTCAAACAATGCAGGACCCAGAAGGTTCTTGGGGCGGAAAAGATAAGGATGATAAAGGCGACCCAAAACAAACTGACAAAAACGCCATGACTGGAATGGCTCTGCTTTGTTATCTAGGTCATTGCGAATTACAAGATTCTCCTGACTACGGGCCGACTGTTCAAAAAGCAATAAATTTTATTACCTCCACAACACCCGAGCCAAAAATCACTCAAAGCGGCTCCTATTCTCATCCAATCAGAACATATGCCCTTTGCGAGGCATTCACAATGACCAAAATTAAGAAGTTAGAAGAGTTTGCTAGACGTGCAACCCTTCATATTATCAAAGGTCAACACCCTAACGGAGGTTGGGCATACAACTACGACAAAGGTCCTGCGGCTCACACCGATTTATCCGTCACCGGTTGGAATATACAGGCACTCAAAGCGGCGGCTTACACTGGCATTGAGATTTCGGGCTTAGATGAAGCTATGGATAAAGCCATAAAGTATGTTATAGAATGCCAAGATCCTCAGGGTAGATTTGCTTATCAAAGAGGTAAAGGAGGAAAAGCGAGTCTTACAGGTGCAGGCGTTCTTTGTCTTCAAATTTGGAAAAATGCCAAATCCCAGGAAGCAGAAAAGGGACTTGAATGGATTGTGCAAAACCAAGCGACTATTACGGAATGGAGCAAGGTTGATGTGTATGGATGGTACTACAATGCACAGGCTTGCTTTCAAGCTACGGGAGTTTCTGGTGGTTCTAAATTTTGGAGAGCATGGAACAAAGATTTCCAACAAACCGTATGTTCAAATCAGGCACCAGACGGACACTGGCCCCATGGTAACCATTTTCATGGGGACACGGATATTTACCGTACGACAATGGCTATTTTGATGCTTGAAGTTTATTATCGTTACATGCCTACAACTCAGGTCTAATTCCTAAAACCAAATTAATTTTTTTGTTCAACTTTTGTTGTCCATGGGGATAATTTTTATTAGAATTTAATCATGCTCAAACTTGCACTCTATACATCAATAATTTTCTTATCAACGCTGGCCATTTTTGCTGAAAAAAAATCTGTTCATGAGATTACCATTTCTGGTAACGATACTATGCAATTTGATGTCAAAAATTTTGAGGTAACCGCTGATAATGATGTTAAGATAACTTTTAAAAATGTCGGAAAACTCCCGAAGATAGCTATGGGACACAACCTTGTTATACTCAAAAAAGGAATAACGGCCATCGCTTTCGGACAGAAAGCCCTAGGTGCCGGTGCTAATGCTGTAAATGCCCTACCCGATTCACTAAAAGGTGATGTAATTGCGGCTTCAAAATTGCTCGGGCCAGGCGAAGAGGAAATCTTATCTTTCAAGGCACCCAAAGAAAAAGGTGCCTATGAATATGTATGTACATTCCCTGGTCATTTTGCCATGATGCGTGGTACAATGATAGTTAAGTAATCAATATCTATATTCAAAATAACATTTGATTCCTTGACAAATATGCGACTCAGCTGAGAATCGCTTAATGTCCATTGAGCAAGAAAGAAAATACCTTCAAGAAGCTGAGTCCGAAGGACTTTTACAATGTTTAGTTGCATACACTAAGTTATCTGGTCCTGGTTGGCTCCAAAGTGCAATCACTTTAGGAGGAGGTTCACTAGCATCAAGTTTATTTCTAGGTGTCCTCGCTGGATACTCTCTATTATGGCTCCAACCAGTAGCAATAATTCTGGGTATCATCATGCTAAGTGCGATTAGCCATGTTACTTTATCAACTGGTCAAAGTCCTTTTGTATCAATTAACAATGAAATAAATCCAGTTTTAGGATGGGGTTGGGCCATTGCCACAATTATTGCCAATATTGTATGGTGTCTTCCACAATTTACTCTGGGAACATCAGCCGTGACACAAAACCTTTTTCCGGATTTTGAGGAAAGTGTTGGTGCTAAAGTAATAACTTGTATCACACTTTTGATCATGGCCTGTCTGATTATTTGGTTTTATGATCGAGGAAGTCGGGGAGTAAAAATTTTTGACTTGGTTCTTAAGATCATGGTCGGTTTGGTTGTTATTTCCTTTTTTGGAGTAGTAATCAAATTGGGATCAACTGGACAATTACCATGGTCTGATATTATTAGCGGCTTTGTTCCAAACTTGTCTCTTTTAATTGAGCCCGCAGAAGTTTACATTCCCTTTTTGAAAGAAACGGGAGAATTTAGATCTTTCTGGGAAAGCAAGATTGTAAACCTGCAACAAGATGTAATGATTGCAGCAGCAGCTACAGCTGTTGGTATAAATATGACTTTTTTCATGCCCTTCGTATTACTCCGAAGAAAATGGGGAAGAGAACATAGGGGTTTGGCAAAATTCGATCTTTGGACGGCACTCTTTATACCCTATGTTATTGCTACATCTTGCGTTGTTATTGCTGCTGGGACTCAGTTTAATGGTAAACCTGAGTCAGCTTACATAAATTATGAAAATAGAGTACTTGAGAAAAATTTAGTAAAAGGTTTTGATTCATTTATTAACTCAAGACTGGAATTGGAAATTGGTTCTGGAGAATTTAAGAATTTAGCTCCCGTACAAATTGAAGAAAAGATTCAAGACCTACCTGAGGCAGATAAAAATTTAGCTGCCATGTTAGTAAAAAGAGATGCAATTAATTTGGCAGATTCATTGGAATCTCTGATGGAAAATAAAACTTTTTCCAACTATGTTTTTGGAATAGGTGTTCTCGGTATGGCTCTATCTACGATTGTGATTTTAATGACTATAAACGGACATGCAGTCTGTGAAATTCTCGGAAGGCCACATAAAGGCCCTGTTTTCCTAGCTGGTGCTTACATGGCTGGAATTGGGGTGTTGGGGCCATTCGTTTGGAGTGAAGCCGCATTTTGGCTTGCCGTCCCAACCTCGATCCTAGGCTTTACCTTAATTCCAGTCGCTTATTTAAGTTTCTCTCTTCTCATAAACAGTAGAAAAGTTTTGGGTAGGGAAATGCCAACTGGCAGAGGGCGGATCATATGGAATATTTTTTTAATTATTTCACTCATTATTATGGGAACAGCAGCCTTCTACGTTGCATGGAATAAAAATTGGGGTGAATATCCCGTTGGTAAGATTGCAATTATTGGCTTTGGAATCCTCCTGCTTATTGGTCACTTTTCACTCAAAAATAATAAGTTGAGCAAACAAATTGAAGCATTGAATTTTAAGATTCAGCAACTTTCGAAAAATCTGGATATTGCAAAAAAGTAAATTTTTAATCCTGATCTAATTTTTTATTTTGTTTCAAGAGGCACCCACTGTCTCTGCTCACCATTCTTTCCAATTTTGGATATTAGTACCCACGCTTCACCAGTTGTCGTGTCTATCTTCACTAATCTTTTGTACAGGAATGGCTTGGTATCAGCAGAGTAGTATTCTGCACTAATTATTTGAAATTTTCCAGTTTTACTTGAAAGTGAAGCAAAACTGGGAGGCGGCGGAATATTCATTGGCAAGTTCGGTCTGCTTGGGGGACTCACTGATAATGGTGCAGTCTGACCGTACAATCCAATATATAAAAAAGAGAAAAGAGAAAACTTTAACAAATATTTTAATTTATTTTTCATAATAATTCAATTTAGCTAGTTTATTTATAAATATTTAAAGATCTTACTAAATTTACACCACAAAATATTCAAAAAAAGCCGTCGACCTTGCCCAAGTCGACGGCTAGTTTTTTAGATTGTGCAAAAGCACAAATAATCCGTGCTAGTAAGAATAATCAAAAATTAAATAATAAAAGGCAAAAACAATTTGAAATAAATTTTTTTTTAACTTTTTTAAGTAGAAATACATTAAATTAAATAAAGCAAAAAAAGAATAAGTCAATAAATGACCTATATTTCCTCATCTTGATAGAATACAAGTGCTTGAATCCAATAATCACTATCTTTTATTGGTCCACCAATACATTGCCATCTAGCTGATGATCGAAATATGAAACCTTCTGTATCTTTATATTCTTTTTGTATTAATTCGTTAACTATTTCTTGCAGCTCTCTAATCGAGTTAGCTTTTACTAACTTGTATTTTCGTTGTACTCTGATCATGGAATTACTTCATCAAGCTACAAAGCAATATAAAATAATATCAACAATATATTTTGTTTCTAAACAATCACATAGAACAAACCTAAGAAGGCAAAATACAATATATAAATCAAAGAAACTATTATCTTCTTTTCAAAACAGACCGTGGAATAACTTTCTTCAAGAAAAGGAATATATATAATTTAATATTTCTATTCCACACTTTAGGCATTTTTGAATCCAATTTCTAATTTTTCACGAATATTTTGAATAATTAATTTTTAATTATTGATCTTACAATTGCACCTAAGCATGAACATAATATTATAAAAACAAATTCAAAACTATAATGGTATCATCAACCAAAAAATCGAAAAATGACTCACCCTCACTGAATGAAGACGAAGTCAATGCACTCCAAAATTTACAGAGTTCTTTTGGATTAATTAAAAGCGAGATTAGCAAAGTCATAATAGGTCAAGATGAAGCAATTGAGAAAATCTTTATTTGTATGCTCTCACAAGGACACGCTTTACTAATGGGAGTTCCCGGCCTTGCTAAAACTTTATTAGTCAATTCTATCGCTCAAAGCATATCTCTGTCTTTCTCCCGTATCCAATTTACTCCCGATCTTATGCCATCTGATGTCACAGGTACCGAGATCCTTCAAAATAGAGAAGATGGAGAAGGTAGGGAATTTAAATTCATCAAAGGACCAATCTTTACTAATGTTCTTCTTGCGGACGAAATAAATAGAACACCTCCCAAAACCCAATCTGCACTTCTTGAGGCAATGCAGGAAAAAAAAGTTACGGTTGCTGGAAAAAATCACAATTTACAAAGGCCATTTTTTGTTTTAGCGACTCAAAACCCGATCGAGCAGGAAGGTACATATCCTCTTCCTGAGGCTCAATTGGATCGATTCATGTTTCTAATTAGATTAGATTACCCAAATCGTGATGATGAGCTTTCTATTGCAAAAAAGACGACTGTTGGAGAACCACCGATACTAGCTAAAGTATTGACCGCAAAAAAACTAAAAGAGTATCAGCAGCTTACAGAAAAAATTCCCGTACCTGAACATGTTTTTGAAAGAGCGGTTGATATAGTGAGAAGAACAAGGCCTGCTACAGATGATTGCCCAAAGTGGGTTAAGGAGTCAGTTCAGTGGGGTGCAGGCCCAAGGGCTATTCAATTTTTAATTCGTGGTGCCAAAGCTAGGGCAGTAATTCAAGGTAATTTTATTACCACAAGTGAGGACTTGGATGCTGTCGCAGAGGCGGCCTTAGATCATCGGATCATTACAAATTTCCACGCCCGATCTGAAGGAATTTCAAGCTCAGATGTGGTCAGGAGATTAATCGAAGAAGCAAGTAAAGAAGAATAAAAAAAGATGCCTCGTCAGGAGAGCAAATTTCTCGAATATATTGACCAGCGTGCAATTGTCAGGTTTGGTGGCAACCCAATGCTCAGCCAGTTCCCGATGGAAGGCAGTGTAAGTGGCCATCATAAAAGTAACCATAAGGGCTCCAGTGTAGAGTTTGCAGAATATAGAGAGTACACTCCTGGAGAAGACCCTAAGAGAATGGACTGGCGAGTCCTTGCCCGAACAGACAAATATTTCTTAAAAGAATTTGAGGCCGAAACCAATTTACGAAGCTATCATCTTTTGGATAGCAGTGCTTCAATGAACTTCGGTAAACCCAAAACCAAGCATGAATTCGCAAAAAAATTAATCTGTACCCTTAGTTATGCATATTTGCAACAGGGTGATGCAGTTGGCCTATCTCTATTATTCAGAAACCAAAATGAAGAAATACCAGCTCGACGAAATCCATCTCAATTACAAGATATACTTTACACTCTTGGTCATGCTAAAGCTCGTGGAAAAAATCAACTAATTGACCAACTGCACGAATTTACTGAATCAGTAAAAAGTAGGGCACAACTCATCATATATTCCGATTTTCTAGAAGAACCAAAATCTATCGCAGATGTTATACACCATATGCGTGACCGAAAACACGAAGTCGTACTCTTTCATATTATGGATCGACAGGAAATAGAATTTATTTTTGATCGCCCTACCCGTTTTATTGACTTAGAGGGTGGCGCATCCCTTTTAACGGAGCCTAGCATCATAAGAGATGAATATTTAAAACAAATGAAAAGCCATCTCGAAGAAATTAAGAAAATATGTGCTGAAACACAAAGCTCTCATTATGAAATCGTCACCGATTCATGTGTAGATGAAGCCCTAAAGGAATTTTCATTTGAAAGAATACAGATTTAAAACTTGATGAGTTTCCTTCAACCCATCGCGCTATTTGGATTAATTCTAGCCGCTACTCCTATAGTGATTCACCTCCTGAACCTGATGCGCCATCGTCGTGAATCATGGGCAGCAATGAGATTTCTATTAAGGGCTAAGGAGAACTCTTCGCGAATTTCAAGGGTTCGCAAATGGCTCACTCTTATTTTCCGTGCCCTTGCCCTTAGTGCCCTTGCCATTCTAATGAGTCGCCCTATTGCTTCTGATGACTCTTCACTAATTAATTTTACCAAACAAAAGCCCGAAGTAGTAATGCTAGTTTTTGATAGATCATCCAGTATGCAAAAAAACTTCAAGGACTCCTCTAATAATCTAATTCAAAGAGGATTAGAAGAATTTGAACAATTTTCCAAATCCTGGACGGACAGCAAACTTGTTGTCATCGAAACCGTTTTTAGAGAACCAATTATTCTTGATAAAATTGAAACTATTTATGACGAGCAGATGCAGGAATTTTTTGGTTCAACTGATAGCGGAGGTAATTTGCCTGCAACCTTAAATGAAGCTTTAAACTGGCTTGACGAGTCAGAGATTGGACACGCTGAAATTCTTTTGGTTTCTGATCAGCAGGAAACAAATTGGAAGATTCAAGAAAATGAACAGTTATTAGAAAATATTAATGATAGAATTGATGCTAAAGAAGGGTTATGGACTTTGCGCTTCTTAAATTTAAAGCCTGCTGATTTGAATAATCTAAGTTTGCTCTGCAAATCTTACCGTGAGGAAAATGACAAATTTTATCCAACCCTTTTAATTTCAGGTAATCAAAAAGATACTAAGTCACTGACGATTAAAATTAATATCAATGGAAACTTATCCATTATGAAATGTCCTTTTGCCTATCCTTTAACAACTTGGACACCTTTAATTTCATTGGCAGATCAACCCACTACGGGATGGATAAAAATTAGTCTGCCCGAAGATTCTTTTTCTCATGATAACGAATATTTTTTCACCTATGGGAATCAAAAAATGATGAAAGTAGGAATCCACTGTAAAGATGAGCAAACGAAAAAATTTATTTCTGCAATTTGTAACCTAAGGCCAAAAAAAATCTATTTGGATAAAGATTTCTCGGTACAAAAAAACGAGTTAAATGAAAACGATTTTCTCATTCTTCAGGGTTTTTCTACCCCTGAAGAAGAGATCAAAATTTTTGAATTTATAAACAATGGAGGTATTGCTCTTCTATTTCCAGAATTGGAAGATAATGATAAGTCCTATTCATTTCAAAAATGGGGTGATACGGAAACCATCTCAGAAAATGTACTTTTTGAAATTAGCGAATGGAATCGTAATGAAGGAATTTTTGCTAATACCGCAAATCAAAGGGAACTTGGACTATCGTATCTTAAGATTTCCAAAAGAAAAATTCCTACAGAAGGAAATACCCTTGCATTTTACAAGGATGGAAAAAGTTTTCTAAAAAGAAGAACACTAGGTCAGGGCATTGTATATTCGTTTTCGACACTTCCAAATGTAGAATGGTCAAATCTAGGAGATGGATTTGTATTAGTTCCCGTTCTATTGAGAATATTTGATGAATGTTCAGAAAACCCAGCTCTTAACTTTTTAGAATGCGGGGATAGCACTTCCATGGAATCCTCTAATTTGGTTTCAATTACTGGAAATCTAAATCAAAAACCTTCGATAAAAGCCGGAGTTTATACAAATAAAAAAAAGCTTTTTGCTTTTAATCGTAAGGCAGCGGAATCTCAAAATGTAATTCTTACAAAAAAAGAATTACAAAAAAATATGTCCTCAAACCATATTTTATGGAGCGATGCTAGTTCTTCTAGTTTTTCTTTTGAAAGGGCAGAAATCTGGAATTTATTTTTAATTTTAATGCTCTTATTTCTTCTTGCTGAAAGTTTACTCGGCTTACCTGTAGACAACTTTTCATTTAGAAAAAAACGACTATGAGCTATGCACTAGATTATTGGCGTTTAAATGGCGAAACAAGTACTTGGGTTTTCGCAATTATATGCACTCTCATTTCTTTATACCTAGGCATTCGAGCATGGTTACGCATGAAAAAGAATCGCAAAATCGCCTTCTGGGAAGCCTATCGATTTTTGATTATAATTCTGATTATTTTAACTCTCTTTAATCCCGAACGGATAGAAAAATTCGACCAAGTTAAAAAATCAAAAATTGTTTGTCTCCAAGATATTTCCAATAGCATGGAGACAAAAGACATAATCACTGATACGGGTGAACCCATGGAAAGATCTTCCTGGACTCAAAAATTTCTGAATCAAGGTTGGATCAAAAATTTAGAGAACAATGCTTCTATTATAGTCAAAAATTTCAGTTCAGCTTCTGGAACAAAGGCAACCGATATATCCACTGCTATTCGAAATACAATTGATGAAACTGAATCATTGAAAGCCATTCTTTTACTCACTGATGGCGACGCGAATACAGGCTCTCCGGTACTCTCAATTGGTGGTAGGAGTCGTGCATCAACCATTCCAATCTTTAGTGTTATTACTGGAGCAGAATCTTCATTACCCGACCTCAGTCTCGACGAAGTATTTGCACCTTCTTTTGTTCTCCAGGAAGAAAGAGTCACTATTAATTGGCAAGCAAGCAATCGATTTCAGTCATCACAAATGACTACTTTAACCCTCCTTGCTAATGGGCAAAAAGTAGTTGAAAAATCAATCAGCTTTATTGGTGAGGAAAGCATATCAGGTAATCTTTCCTGGCTTCCAAAAAATGAAGGTGAAATCGAATTTGAAATTATCCTTGGTCAGGTTAATGGTGAAACCTATAAAGGTAATAACAAAAAGAAAATTAAAACTCGGGTAGAAAAAAAAACTATACGAGCGCTAATTGTAGACTCATTCCCAAGATGGGAATATCGCTTTCTTAGAAATGCTCTTAATCGTGATCCGGGTGTCAATTTATCGTGCATACTATTTCATCCAGGCATGAATCCATCTATAGGTGAAAGCTACATTCAAGAATTTCCGAAAGACGAAGCTAGTCTGGCTCCATTTGATGTAGTTTTTCTGGGAGATGTAGGCCTAGATCAAAATGAGTTAAGTCAAACACAATGCAAACTTCTGACAAATCTGATTCGATTTCAAGCTTCCGGAATCATTTTTATGCCTGGAAGAAGGGGAAGACAGCAAACTCTGAGTAAAACTGAATTGAAAGAGGTTTTACCTGTTATTTATGACACCGAAAAACCGCGAGGTCTCGGAACTCAAAACCCCTCATCCTATACCCTTACTCAAAGAGGGCGTGAACATTGGTTGACTAAACTTAGAGGTGCAGGAGAAAAAAGCCGTGACTTTTGGTCAAAACTACCAGGCTTTCATTGGTCGGCAACCGTAAGCAAAACTAGACCAGGTTCAGAAGTATTAGCAGTACATTCCAACTATGTTACGGAATGGGGAAAAATGCCAATTCTTGCTACACGGCATGTGGGTGCTGGAAAATCTCTATACTTTGGTTCAGACTCCGCATGGAGATGGCGTAGAGGAGTAGAAGATAAATACCATTATCGTTTTTGGAGTCAAGTCGTTCGATGGATGGCTCATGGAAGATATTTAGCGGAAAAAGAAGGGATTAAATTAATCCCTAGTCCGGAAAAACCTCGCTTAGGGGAAAAAGTATTTCTCCGATGCATCGTACTAGACCAAAATGGATTTCCTATTGAAAGGGGTGAAGTTATCGGAATAGCACGACATGCAGATGGGAATGTGGAAAATCTTTCCTTTCGAGCAGATTCTGAATGCCCCGGAGTTTTTCTTTCAACTTTGGAAACAACAATGGCAGGAGACCTCCAGATTGAGGCAAGTTGTGATTCAGCAAAAAGAAATATCAAAGCAAAACTTCAAGTTGAAGAATCGAATCGTGAAAAATTGGGCAAACCCACTAATCCGGTCCAACTTGAACAACTTGCTAAATTAACCACTGGTCTTTCGGTAAATTACCAAGAAGCTGACAAATTAATATCTGCTCTTTCTTTGATCCCCGAACCGCAACCAATTACTCGAATTCACAGTTTGAGGTCCAATCTTTATTGGGGAGGTTTTCTCTTTGTTTTATTGGCTATTTACTGGACGGGTAGAAAATTCTTTGGGATGGTCTAGTTTTTATGAATAAAGCAAAACAAAATTCTGAATCAACCTCAGTAAAAACTGAAGTAAAATTGGATGATAGCATAACTAAATTTTTTCAGATTTTGTCGAAAGTCGCTCGAGTTAGAATCACACTGAGATTCACTTTGCTAACTTTTTGCTTTCTCGGAGCATCTTGGCTAATTCTTGGAATTTCAGACCGTATTTGGGCGACTAATATTTTTGTACGTTCAATAATTTTCTTTTCTGGTCTATTCCCTGCTATCTGGGCGGTGTTTAATCTGTTTTCTTTTGCCTTTTATTATACTCGGCAACTGCCATGGTTAGCAAAAAATGTCAGGAAAGCATACCGGGCAAAAGGAGAAAGATTACTTGGAATAATTGAGATCACAGAAGAAGAAAAATTTAGTAATCAATCATTTTCAACTCAGATCTTTGAGGCCGCACAGCAGAAAATGTCTCAAGAAATAAATTCACTAAAGATAAATAATATTTTTCCATGGAAAAAAATCAGGATTCCAAGTGTGTTTTCATGCGTGATTTTTTTTATAATTCTTCTCGCTTTTTTCTATTATCCTGGCCTATCCAAAAATACATTCAAGAGATGGTCATTCCCTTTTGCTTCTGTAGAAAGATTAACCCTTACAGATATCCTTAATGATACCAGCGAGAGTTTTACCATTCTGAAAAATGAATTTAATACAATTAAGTTTTCGCTTTCTTCCACGAGCCGAAGGAAACCAGAAAATGCTAAACTTATTCTGTCCAACAACTCAAAATCTTACTTAATTTCTTCCTTAGAAAGTGGAGTTTATAAATTCAATATTCCTCCACAGAAAAGGAATTTAACGGCTAAATTGACTGTGGGGGACTATAGCGATAAATTCTCTTTGCAAACAGTTAATCGACCCCGTTTAGAAACTCTTTCATCTTTAGTAAATTTTCCGGAATACCTATCAATAAATTCGCAGAATTTTGATTCTCTTAACAATCAAATTGAAATACCGGAAAATTCTGAAGTTACTTTACTATGCAAAGCAAATCGAAGAATTAATAAATTTATTCTTTCTGATTCAAAAACCCAATTAGTCATGAATCCAGCTTCTGCGGAATTTTCTATCAATCTACAAAAAATTAAAAAGGATAAATTATATTCGTTACAAATGGTCGATCACCTTGGATTCTCTCAACGAGAACCTCTTAGTGTTTTGGTAAAAACCAAGAAAGACCTCCCCTCCGTGGTAACATTAAATCCAGTAATCGACACTTCTCCCGTATTGTTGTTCGAAACACGTAAAATCAGTTTTCTAAACAAGGATGATTTCGGTATATATAATGTATCCTTATCATGTAACATTTTGAGAAATCAAAAAAAGATTCAAGATATAAAGTTAATCAGTGAAAATTTTCCTAACAATGGCATAAAGAATTTTGATCTTTCATTCCCATTAGACCCCAGTCTTTTATCATTGGAAGATGGTGATGAGATAATTTTTACTGCTTCAGCTATAGACCATTTCCCAGGACGTGAATTTACTCAGTCTAAACCTCTGAAATTAAAAATAATTGGACAGGAAAAACACGCGGAGATGATTCGTGCTCAAATGGATAGCGTAATCTCTGAAACTGCTGAAATTGCGAGAAACCAAGAAGCCCTTCAATATCAAACTTTATCAACTGAAGCAAAATTAAGGGAAAGCACAGAACCAATTCTTANCACAAAAGAAACAAGTGTAATCAAAGATTTGAAAAATGATCAAAATGATCTCGCAAAAAAACTATTAGCCAATGCCAAAGAGGGTTCTGAAATAATAAATGAAGCAGCCAAGAATCCGATATTTGACTCCCANACCCTTTCCGAGTTTGCATCCTCCTTAAGTACTTTAAAAAAAATATCATCTGGCCCCATGCAGGAATCTGAAAAGAATTTAAATTTTGCTGCGTCATCAAATAAATCAAAAGCAGGTCAGTCGATTATGCTATCTGCTCAATCACAACAACAAGCTTTGGAAGAATTAAGAAAAGTTCTAGCGAAATTTTCTCAGCAACTAGATAGGCTTGAAGCGAGAACACTTGCACAAAGGCTAATCAAACTNGAAAAAATCGAGAATAAACTTTCGAATAGATTAGTCTCCAACATGCCTTCCTCAATTGGAATGACATCGCCTCAACTTGATACTTTGAACATCAGTTCATTTTATGAAATGGAAAAAGTTCAGTTACAAGTAAGCGAAGATGCAGATGAAGTTAAGAATGAAATTAGTCGATATCATGAAAGAACACAAAAAGGAGAATACGGAAAAGTCAGCCAACTGATGAAAGAAGCAAACCTTAAAAAAGGTCTTGCTAATGTAGCTATGAATATTCGGAGTAACATTTCATTTCAAGCACTCGACAGTCTGAATTATTGGGAAAGCTCATTTAAAAACTGGGCAAAAATACTTCAGCAAGAATCTCCTAGCGGCGATTCTCCTGGTGGACAAGGAGAAGAAAAAGACAGAACAGCTGATATTCTTTCGCTTCTGAAGATCAGAAAGATCCAGTCCGATATTCTTTTAAAAACCAAGACTTTGGATCAAAAAGGCTTCCAAGGGAATAAGAAGGAGTGGTCCTTGTCCCTTAAGGACCAACAAGACACTCTCATGATTGATATAACTGACACTCAAATCTCAATGGCGGAAGAAGCCTTTAATCCACTGTTTGATGATGCCCATACGGCCATGTCTGAATCATCAAAACAACTTTCCAAACAAATTTTTGATTATGACACACAAGCTTCTCAGCGAGAATCGAAAGACATTCTCAGTGACATCATTAATCTTTTGATTGAAGGGCAAGGACAGNGTCAGGAAAGTAGCGATAATGAAAATCTCANGGCAATGGAATTTTTGATGATGCAAATTGGAAATGACAAATCGGGGTCCGAAAAAGGTAACAGCCCAACCCCCGGAAATACCGGAGGAGGCTCCACTCAAGGCGGTTCAACAAACAAGGTAAATCAATCTCTTCAAGGCTCTAATTTGTCTCCAACCAAAAGTAATCCATCGTCAAAAAGTGGTAGTAATGTATCGCCATCGATTGCCCCTGAGTTTAAAGAAGCGATGGAAAAATACTTCAAGGCTATAGAAGATTGAAAAAAATTCTTACAACTGCTCACCTGTGCGTTATCTTAATTTTTAATGCAGAAGCACAACAAATTTTTGAAGAAGATAACGACCAGTTTGTTAGATCTTTAGACGAGTCGTATGTTAGGGGGCTTCTTTTTTTACAGTCTACTCAAAATGAAGATGGTAGCTGGTCGGACACTTCCTATGGATCTCAACCCGGCGTGGTCGGTATGGCTGTTCTTGCTTTTTTATCACGTGGTGATGATCCCGAATTTGGAACCTTCTCAAAATCGATAAATTTAGCCGTTCAACAAATACTCAAACAACAAGATAATGAAACGGGTTACATAGGTACTTCCATGTATAACCACGGTTTTGCCACACTTGCACTAGCTGAATATTACGGTTTAACCAACGATTCTAAGATTGGCCCAGCGTTAAAAAAAGCGACCAACCTGATTGTTTCAGCCCAAAAAACCAACCCAAAGGGTGCCTGGAGATACAGTCCAGAAAGTAATGATGCTGATACCACAGTAACAGGTGCTCAAATGGTGGCTTTATTTGCAGCTAAAAACGCCGGAATTGAAGTTCCCGACCTAGCAATTTCCAAAGGCAAAAAGTTTCTTCTTGAATGTCAGGATGAGAGGGGTGGATTCGGATATACAGGAAATTCTGGGGCCAATCTTCCACGAACTGCAATTGGTTCGCTTATTCTTGCTCTTGATAAAGACACGAATTCAGATGCATATAAAAATTCGATCAAATACCTCAGAGAAAATGCTCGCTTTGGTGACCAAGGACACAAGTTTTACAGTCTTTATTACACTGCACAGGCAATGTTTCGAACCACGCAAGAAGAATGGAATAGATGGAATTTAGAAAATGTTCGTCAACTCCAGTCTTCGCAAACTGAGAATGGCTCATGGAATGGAAATTACGGAAATACTTTTGCAACTTCTGCAGCACTATTATCAATGGCATTAAATTACCGCTACCTACCTATTTACGAAAGATGAATTTCAAATCTTTTTTTTGGGCATTAATTACTATACTCTTTTTCAAATCAGATTTTTCAATTGCATCTGCTGAAGATAACAGATCCTTACAGTCTTCAAACTATNCTACCAATCTTGATAAAATTAACTTGTTTGATGGCTCTAAACTCTCGGGTCAATTAATTCAATTAGATAATAACAGGAACCTACTTTGGAAAAATGATTCTATTGTCGGTAAGATTAATTTTAATTTTGATTCCGTATCAAATATTTTCCTGAATCGCTCAGATACGAACTTAACGACACCCAATAAAGCTAAAAAATCCATTCGTTTACACCTCACAAATGGAGATCAATTTTTGGCTTCATTAAAAAAGATTTCAGATACTGAGATTATTACAGATACTGAATTCACTGGGTTGATTAATCTTCCAATTCATGCAGTTGAAAAAATTGAATTTTTACCATCATCCTATTCAATTTTATATGATTCATCTCAAGGNCTAAAAGAATGGAAAAAAAGTAATTCAAAATCTTGGGATATTGAAGAAAGCGACTTAGTTTCTGTCTTTTCGGGAAGTACCGGAAGAACATTACCGAAAAAAGACGCACTTGAAATTCGGTTCAAAGCGGAATGGGAAAGATCATTTTATCTCGCTATTCGAATGTTTTCTGACTCGGACGGTTCAAATTATGGTAACATTGGTTACCATCTTTCCTTCTCTAATAATCGTATGAATTTACAGGTTAACAGAAGAGTAAAAGGTCGAATTGTTCGTGAAACACTAGGATCTCTTATGCTCAATGAAATGATGCAAAAAAAAGAAGCTCGGTTTCATATACTCGCACATCGTAAGAAGAAACAATTTGTTATTTCAGTTAATAATCAGCTTGTTGCCAGGTGGAAAGATTCGTCACAAGACTTTGTTCCCGACGGAAATGGTATCCTACTCATTAANCAGGGAGGAAATTCATACATCCGATTGAAAGAACTTTACCTTGCAGGTTGGAATGGATTTCATTTTCCCACCGAAACCCAAAATAAAAAAGGTTCTGAGAACACTCATTTCATTATTTTTAACAATGATGATTCAACAGCGATTTCTTCAATCAATGGAGATAATGAAACTATTTCTATAGTAAGCCCGAGAGGTGTCTTTGATTTTCCCCCTCAACGTTTAAGAGAGATTCAGTTTAAGAAACCTGCCAGCAAAAACATTATATTTAAAGGTAACGAGTTCCTTGTTCTTAAACAATCATTTGGGCAATTAAGTTGCAAAATGAACACTATCGAGAATGACAAACTATTTGTAGAGCACCCACTTATCGGGAAACTTACCATTCCTCTTTATTTTCTCAAAAGTATAAAATGCAATTTAAATATTCTGGATGCGAAGAAGTACATAAACGCAATTCATTTAGCATCTGAGGCATTAAATAATCAAACGCCATTAATCGCTCAGCAAATTCTTGAAAAACAGGATGAATCTCTACGATCCTGGAATTGGAAAAGGCTTATGTTTTTAGCCGAAAATATGATCGCCAAAGAAACACTCAGCTTTACTCCATATCCTGAAAAAATTCTTGCTCATACCGAATTTGCGGGAAATGAAGACACAATACTTACTACAAGTANTAACGGAACTTATACTTTGTGGAACGGGCATGCGAAATTAGCCAATGGCTCTTTCTCTAACCCTGAGAAAACCTTTTTAGAATTAGGAAGAATGAAAAACGAAGCTCAGCGTGGAGTTCGAATTACTTATCCCTTTTGGCTTTCCGAAACTGAGGTTACTCAAACTCAATTTGATTTGATCACAAAGCCCAATTCAAAATCAGTGAAAGATTCTTCTCTTCCGGTTGTTTCAAATTGGTTCGAAGCGAATGAATTTTGTAATCTTCTAAATCAGAAAAAGAAAACACCAGCAGGATATACTTGGCGCTTGCCAACCGAAGCGGAATGGGAAAAAGCATGTCGTGCTGATTCTAAAGGTCCTTTTTTTGGATTCTCAAAAGAGGGTAGTCAGTCAAAAGAAGATGACTACCGAGACCATTTGAGCAAATTCGGATGGTTTGATCACAACTCAGATGGACAAATCAAATCAGTTAAACAAAAACTACCAAATTCACTTGGGCTTTATGATATGCACGGTAATGTTTGGGAATGGTGCTTGGATGCCACCGGACAAGAAAAATCAACTTTGCTATCAAATAGATTCCCCGGACAAATAAATCCATTTTCAAAGAATGGTGAATGGAAAATTTTACGAGGCGGTGCTTACAACGTTGAATTTTCAAGATGCCGCTCTGCATATCGAGGGGCTAACTCGCCAAAAGTGGTTGAGGGAGACCGAGGCTTTAGACTGGCACTGGGTCCAGATTTGAATTCCGATCTTAACTTCACCAAACCACCATTGAAAGAAATTCTCTATCCCGATTTGGGTCTAAAACTCTTACCCATTCAAGAAGGAGACTTTCTTTTGGGTAGTCCGAGTCGTCTTACCTTACCAAAAGCAATCACTCGTACTTTTGGGGACAAACTTATTACCGGTTCAATTGAAGGAATTCTTGGAATATCTGATTTTTCAGGCGAACAAATCAAAGAAATTTACGAATTTAATTCCTCTATTACCAGTCTTGCTTATTCAAAAGTTGAACAAATTATAATCGTGGGATGTGAAAATGGTGAGATACATNTAGTCAAAAGCGATACTCATTCACTGATTGAGAGTATTCGAAAACATAANTTTGCAATCACCTGTATCGATATTTCACATCAGAGTAATCAATTTTGTTCTTCAAGTTTAGACGGGCAAATTATTTGTCATTCTATGAAAAATAATGTTGAGGAATGGAGAATTCAATCATCCGACTATAATGCTAGCTTTGACTTCATTGAATACAACCCAGTCGGTAATTTACTTCTGACCTCCGGAATTGGTTCGGTTCCAAAACTTTTCGATACAAAAAAAGGNAAAGAAATTAAGTTGAAAAGTTTTCCTTACCGCAACCTGGTCAGAAGTAAATTTTTAAAGAACGAAAATTCTTTCATCTCTTTGACTCAGGATGGTGTGCTAGTTTTTACCGAAGCAAACCAAGGATTAGTCTATAAGATTATTAAGACAAACATGAACGAGGTTACTGACTTCTCAATCTCCCCGTATGGTCAGAAAATATTAATTCAGACAGAGAGCGGACTCTGCTCTATTCGAATGTCTCCCAATAATAATGGAATTATTATCAAGTCACCCAATGAGAAAATAACATGCTCTCCAGATTTTTTCTTTACTCTCGCAAAAAAGTCTGAGCCTATTGAAAAAAACCTACAAGACTTTTTAAAACAAAACGGAATTCAAAAGACTAATATACTAAATCGATCTGGATGCCGCACCTCACCAGATAATAAATTAGTTATTACAACCCTAGATGGATCTCTCAGATTATGGTCCAATGAAACAGGTCTGTGGATTACAACACTGGGGGATGATTTCGTTTCTCCTTTTATCGATTGTGCTTTCTCGCCAGACGGTTCTTTGATAGTTGCGCTTTTGAAAAGTAAAGAATATTTGATTTACCCATCGGAAGAAAAAACTTTTATCAATATTGATGAAGAAGAGAAATTTAAGAATTTATCCAAATGGTTTTAATAAATTTATTTTAGAAACGAATTAAGATTATTTTAATGTTGAATCGGAACGACTATTTTCATCCAATAATTGTTTTGTCCGACTTTGTTACATTCCAAAGATAATGATTAAAATAAAAAATCAGATTAACTTCTTAATCATTTTACTATTTCTTGTACTTACCAATTTTCTCACTAGTTGTGGTGGGGGTTCTAAAACTGTTTTACCTGATGCTCCACCACCCTATCCTGATTCACCCTTTGTTAAAGAAGTTCAACCCGGTTCATTTAATCAATCAACCTTTAGTAACACCACAGGTAGAGATTATTATGACAGGAACAGAAATGTAGCTTCTAGTGGATGGAACCGAAGTGATACAGGTGGAAATATTAACGATAAGTATACCTCTAAAAATTCATATACTATTCAGGCAAAAGGAACTGTATGGGTTCTCATTCAGGATAAGCTTGGAAATGAATTGGAATGGCTAAGTCTAGAAAAAGGCCAAAGCGCTCCTATTACTCATTCCGGCCCTCTAACTATTACTTGTTCATCTGGCGAATCCCTAAATATTATATCGCCTGACGGAAAACCTTTTCAACCAGCCGGCATGACAAAAGGTATATCCATTATTAGGATACCAAAATAAATCTTAAGAGGTCTGGACTAGGATTAACCTTGGTCAGCTTCCGATTTAGAAATTTAAAAAACCGTTCGAGTTTTGCTGTTGTAAGATCTCTGGGGGAGGTTGTTCAAGGCGGATATTAACATAGGCACACAACCCTCTCAAAAATTTAAAAGAAATAAGGCTCCATCCATAAATCTCACCCGTATTTTCATCCAAAACAGGTCTACGATAATCCCATAAATACCCATTTCCACCATCAAGGCTTTTCCCCTCTGGTTCTCCCATTAATTCCTGAATTTCAATCCTGTTTCGACCAATCGCGAGAGCTTCCAGATTACTTTTTCGAAAAACTACTTTGTAGGTTGGTTTTTCTAAAGGCTCGCTTTTTTGGACATTTCCATTCTGTTCTGAGACAAGTGCTTGGTTATTACCTGATCTTGCATATTCAATTTGCGAACATGAAACAAAGAACAAAATCAAGATGATAGAACAGAACAAATATCTAATATTTTTTGAAATCATTTAGATTAAAGAAATTAAAAGTGGCGGAGAGAACGGGATTCGAACCCGTGGAAGGACGATTAGCCCTTCACCGGTTTAGCAAACCAGCGCATTCGACCACTCTGCCATCTCTCCTTTAAAGTTAATTGATAAACTCCAAAAAGTAAGAAAGCAACGAGAATATACTTACTTTTAGTTCTGCGAATTAAGAGTTTGCAGGGTTCTCATATTCTTTTTCGCTAGTTCATCCCCTCCATCAGCCGCTATGTTAAACCACTCCAATGCTTTTTGAGAGTCTTGGGTGAGTTCTTTTAATGCTGGTTCTCAAGCAAGATAAAGACTTTGTATTCTTTATCTAGCTTGAAGAAGAAACTTAAAAAATAAGACAGTGAAGATTTTCGAATTATACTACTCTAGAAAATCTGTGTATAACACATTTTCCATTTCTTTCACAGCTCCCATCAAATTCGCATTTATATCGATTTGAACTCTTGACAAACGATACGCAGCCATTGCAGATGGAATATCAAGACCCTCCGCATTTTCAAAATATCTTTCTAACCCGGCATCTTTCAAAGCTAACTCATTGTATTCCGATTGAAACCTCTCCTGCTCGGCTGCATTGACAGAAATTGCCTCTGTACATTTTTCCAAAAACATTTGAAGTTCCTCTTGATCAAAATCAGTGATCGTGTAAACCGGGTCTAGCAAACCTTTTACTCCACTTTCTGATTGGTCTAGTGTACCATCCTCAACTAAAACATTGAAATCTGGATCAGCCAACATAGATTCTACCGCCTCTTGTGATCTAGCGATCCATTCTTCATCAGAGGCAAGAAAAATGCCATTCTGCCAGTCACCACCATGCTGTGAAGATGTCGCAATTTGGCCACCGTATTCAGTTTGTACCCAACTCATCATATCTTGAGCAGGTGAATCTACTTCGTTATATCTAAGCGAACCACTATTATCGACAAATATACCAAAAGCATCAGGCAAAGATTGACCATTATCTGTCATTGAAAGAAATGTATCTTTCAAAAATTGTAGTCCTTGAGCTGCTTTCGCAGCCGTATTGTCTCTAGGCATGACTTCATGCAATTCAGCAAATCGAGGGACCGACTCCCCTGTGGGCAGAAGGTCCTTTCCGTACAGACTCTCTTCGGCTCGAATTAGACCAATTTTACCATCAATATTTTTTTCTCCCATTAATCCAATCCAATTATCTATATCGCGATTAAATTTAGTATGTCCATTAGGTGCATAGTTTCCATTAGATTCGTCACTAATCGCAAAGGCTAAAAGATTTTTAGGAGGATTCTCTCCAAAACCTGTTGGTAACTTGTCACCTGCCTGAAGTTTATCAGCAAGTCCATGGTAAATGCCCCATCTTGTCATAGAATTAGTAGAATCGGGTGATATTCCAGAATTACCCTGGTAAAGGGTCGGGTCATCAATGGCATCGCCTACCAAAACTCTTGAAGCCTGTGAAGAAAATAGGCTTATTCCATTCCACTTACTTGCACCGATGTCCCGAATTTCCTCTTGCAGTTCCTTGAACTCAGCATCGTATATTACCTTAGTACTTTTGTTTGCAATTGGTGAATTAGCAAGTGTATGTAATTCCCCCATGCGGGTAAGAATTTTAGTTACCACCTTCAGCTTTCCTTGCTGTGACTGCAAAAATGAGATTGAATTTTGTAGATTTTGTTTTGTTCTGTAATTCGATAACCGTTCTAAATTCAGATTGGCTAATTTTCCAGTTTCTCCAACATCGTCGATTGGCTTATTTATTCGCTTACCTGTTTGAATATGTTTTTGTATGGATACATTTTTTGAATAAAAAGAATTCAAATTTTCGACTACTGACCTCGATAAATGTAATGATTCCATGAAAGTAAATTCGTCATGAAAATCATATTCTTTAGAAAAATTATCTTATATCACCAAATAAAAATCTAATTCTATATTTAATTCACTGGTTTTGGAGCCAGTTGATGCTAATTATCTTTTCAATAGTTGACTGAATAATCTATCTTAAATCTTCGTACTCAATCAGATTGAATACTAAAAGCATTCTAAACGAAATTTAATTACTCGAATTAAGAATTTGCAGGGTTCTCATATTCTTTTTCGCAAGTTCATCTCCTCCATCAGCGGCTATGGTGAACCATTCCAATGCTTTTTGAGAGTCTTTGGAAACTCCTTTACCTCGCAGGTACATAATCCCAAGATATCTGGCTGATTCTGCATTTCCTTGTTCAGCAGACTGAGAAAACAAAGCAAATGCCCGATTCAGATCCAACTCTACACCCCGACCAAAGTAGTGTTTTTTTGCATCAGATAATAAATCACTATTCGAAAAAGAAACTGAACGAGATGGTGGTGGTGGTGGAATTAAAGGTTCTTCTTGTGGTAGGATATTTGTTAAATTATTACCATTAGGGGATAAAGGCTCAGACTTAGTTGTATTGGCAACATTTTCATTTCCTTGGTAAACGGAAGGCAATCGATTCACGACAGGAGTGAATTCAGGTGGATTTTGTGGAAGACCGCTTGGTGCAGGTGGCAAAGGCGGAGGTTCGTTTAGGTTTGGTTCAACAGGAGCAGGTACCATTTGGCTCATTTGGCTTTGTAAAGAAACTGGTTCCTTACCAGCAGCTTGGTCAGCTATAAGTTGTTCATACTCAAAAATTTTCTCTTGTGCTTTTTCTCTTTCCTGAGAAAGAGCCAGATTTGCGTATCTTAAAGCAATGTCTAATTTAACTGGCCCCGTTAGCCCATAGGCATAAAAATGAGCCACAATTAATTGGGAAGTAGAATACCCTCGATCTGCAGCAGCTTGGAAATGAACCAATGCCATTTTATAATCCTGATCCAAGCCAATTCCCTTGAAATAACAGCGGCCTAAAAAATGATGACCCGCAGGTAAATTTTTTGTAGCCAAATCTTTTAGAATAGAAATTCCCCCGGGAATATCTTTATTTATTTCAATTTCCTGTGCACCTATTGCATGAGCATGAACTTTTAACAGGGCATGTTGTACAGAAGCAGGTCCAAATTCATTCAAAGATGAAAAAGCATAATGTTTAGCAGCAAAAGATAGATCAGGGTTTATCTCATTCTCCACTTCTACAGCAGAAAAAATTTCCGCAAGTACATAAGATGCAACAGGATCTCCGCCAATGGCACTTTTGACCAACTTGGCATCTGGATCNTTATAAACNTTTAAATAATNACTTCCNACTTTNNCGGGNTNNGGNCCCAAAGGTGCAAAGCGATAAAGATAGCCCATTGTAAACTNACCNANCCANTGCTTTTCTTCCATTGATAGNTTTGCCCAGTAACTTGCTTTATCAAAAGAAATATCCAATCCTTTATCACCATGAATATAACAAAGTGCGAGAAATGCCTGAGCATACGCATTTCCTTCCTGAGCACTCTTTTCTAATNANNCTAAATCACTACTTATCCACTTAGAGCCTTCATTTGCGTNTAAAATATTGAAAAGCAGGCAAAAAATAATNNTGAATTGTGACTTTAAAGATTGGAGCATTAGNTTAATTTTTTTACTTTTTGGCAGTCGATGCAANCCTTCTGTTTGTNTATTCTGTCAAATTGCTTGCGGGTTTTGAAGCAAAAAGATTATTATATGACCTTGTTTTAATTTTTCTTTAATGGACATATCCGACCAATCTCCATCAACCCTGCGAAATCCCGGCAAAGAACTTATCCGTCAGTTTGTAATCTATGCGGAGAATAAAGTCGGTTGGTTAAATGATTTTNTTGAAATGCTGAAAGCCCAGGATATCCATGTTATGGCTATTTCAGTATTGGATACAACTGATTCNGCCGTCATACGGATTGTTACCAATTATCCAAAAGAAACCGCACAGCTTCTAAAATCTCGGTCTATTAGTTTTACTGAAAGAACAATTATTGCAGTTGAAATAAAAGACGAAGATTCTCTNTACATGATTACCCGNTCCCTACTACATGCAGAGATCAACATNCATTATGTTTATCCTTTTTTANATCAGCCAAATAATCGCCCCGTTTTAGCAATTGCTATGGAAGATGAAGATATNGGTGANGATACACTTCACAGNCACGGGATGAAAATTTTNTCTTTGGAAGATTTNACCAGATAGCANTNCTAATAGAGCAGGTATGGTTCTACATTTGATTTGAATAATCTGGTTTCCGCATCCCAAATTTTAAAAAATCTATTCGGATCAATCTCGCTCCCCTCTCTGCATAAAGCATCCCACCAATCCTGTGAACCAACATGTTTATTAAACAGANTCGCCTCAGAGTCACTAGCCTCAGTAAAAGGATTGGGAGATTNCCATAGAGCAGTCAGTTTCATCATATAAAAAGGTAAATCTGTCGGACGCCAAGCATTCCAATCATTAATAACTAANTAAACACCCGATACTTTTTTACCNTTCCCCAAGGTTAATGTCTTTAAACTGTAAGCGANTCCAGGAATNTTCAGATTTTCCANTGCTAATTTTAATTCCTCAGGCTTCTTGCCTTCAAAAGTTAGGAATCTAAAAGGAAAAGGGGTACCAATNCCATGTTTAAACTTGCCTAATTGGGCACCNAGTCCGGTCATTGGNTATCCAGCAACAGAATCAAGTGTCGGNATNTTAGGAGATGTGGGATGCCAAGANAGTCCGGTCTCAGGCCATGTCATTTGACGGTTCCATCCAATCATTGGAACAATAACCAATTTTCCTTTTNTTCTGTTTTCCTCATCAGTATTCAAAACACCTGGTACTTTCTTAGACCACAATGCAAGTTCTCCAATAGTCATTCCATGGACAAAAGGAATTTGAAAAGCACCCACATAGCTCATACATGATTTATCCATTGAAGGACCTGCCATTTTAATACCACCCAAAGGATTTGGTCGATCAAGGACAACGACTTCCACTCCGTATTCAAAACAAGCTTCCATCACATATTTCATACAACTTATGTAAGTGTAACACCGAACACCAACATCCTGTAAATCAACAACTAGACTGTCAATTTTGGATAGCATTTTTTCGTTTGGTCGACGGAACTTACCATATAAAGAAAAAACTGGAAGGCCTGTTTTTTGATCAATTTTATCGTCAACGGGTACGGATGCTTTTTCATCTCCATAAATTCCATGCTCAGGTCCAAAAAGTGCCACCAAGTTAACATTGGAAGAACGAACAAAAACATCCACAGTTTGCTCACCCCTTGCATTTTTACCAGCTGGGTGAGTGAGCAACCCTACCCGCTTACCATCCAAAACAGAAAATTTACTTTCTTCTAAATAATCAATCCCAAGTTGAATCTTTGGACTTTTCCCAAAGACGAATGGGGAAAAAAGAAAAATCTTTATCAAAAGAGAAATCATAAAGGTCGACTTAAAAAATAGAAATTTTTTCATAACTAAGAAATTTATTTTACTTTGGATTAGAAGGAAGAGGAGGTCGTTTGTAAAGCTTTGCCGCAAGATTGTAAAAAAATACAGAGATGACACCAAAAAAAACGCCAATAACCGCACCCCCAACAAACATTGGTGGAAATGTATCCAACAATGCAAATAAATCCTGGAATTTAAAATTTCCCCAATCGTAATGTCTACTCAGGATTTTATTTTCAACTATCTCGATCCCTAATAATTGAAGAAAAAAACAGCCAATTTTATAATCAGCAAAATAAATTGGTCCCATTGTAAGGGGATTGGAAATCCATTGAAGGGCAACAATCAGAGGCAGATTTGCTCTTAGAAAAAGAGCGAGAAAAAATACCACTAACATTTGAATACCAACCAAAGGTGCGAAGGATACGATCAAGCCCCAAAATAGAGCAGGCTTAATCGAATTCCCTTTGAAAGACCAAAGATAAGATCTTTTATATGCAGTGGATGCAAACCATTTCAAAACTGGATATTTGTGAATATTAGAGCGTCTGGGCAGGGGACGCATCCAACGTTTTAATCTTCTGATTCTTTTAAATCGTAATTCCCTTTCCTTTGGACAATTCTGATCAGTTGTCATAACTCAGAAAAAATCTCTATTACTTTCTCCTCTACGAACTTGGGTGCATTGATAAGATTTTCCTGCAAACTCAATTCTTTTTTTCCAAAAGCATAAATCTCAACATTAGAAAATTCCGATTTGCATTTCATAAGTGCCTTTTCATCTACTGAGCCTGCCATTAAGATTACTCTTTTATCATATTTAGAAGCCAAACGAATAATTTCATAGGGCCCTTTTCCATAAAGAGAAGTATTATCAAATCGACCTTCACCTGTTATAATCAAATCAGAACCTCGTACTCGATTCTCTAATTCAAGCCATTTTTCAACCAAACTAAATCCTGCCAGAAACTGAGCATCATAAAATAAATTAAGACCATAACCTATTCCACCGGCTGCACCAGTACCGGGTTGATTTCTTAAATCGAGCGATTTACCAAGAATCAAAGATAGTCTTGCTGACATATTGGAAATTTTTTCTTCCATGCCCGATAGACTTTCAGGTTTGAGTCCTTTTTGAGGACCAAACTGAAAAGTCGCTCCATTTTTACCCAAGAGTGGATTGGTCACATCACATGCTATTCTGATAAAAGGAAGATGAAGCTTATTAACCGACGAAATTTCTTTGATGTCTGACCAGAATTTAGGAGCAGGAAATGGTATCTTCCGATCATGTAAATCGGAAAATTCAATATTTAAAGCACTCATCGCACCCACTCCGATATCATTGGTTGAACTACCTCCAATTCCTAAAAGTATAGAATCAGCACCCAACCTGCTCGACTCCCAAAGCAATTCACCAACACCGAACGAGGATGTTTCCCATGGGTCTCTTTTTTCGACTGGTAAATCAGCAAGCCCTACAATTGAAGACATCTCTACAATAGCTAATTTTTTAGAAGCTGATAAATTCATGAAATCCAGCATGGAAGAATCTAATTCTTCACCGGATACAATCCCAATTTTTGCCTTCTTGATTTCTCCTAAAGAATCTTTCGCCTGGACTGAATGAAAAGTTCCACCCTTGGCCTTTGTTAATATTTCAACAAAACCTTCTCCTCCATCTGTTAATGGTGCTATTTTAGTATTTTCAATGCCAAATTCCGAGTAAAGAGTTTTCTGAACAAGCGAACAGATTTCCCAGGCACTCAGGGAATCCTTGCATTTATCAAATGCAGCAAGGACCTCCATAATTTTACCTAGCGAATCTCATCATTTGTAGACTCGTCAACCAATTTAAAGTTTTCCACATGATAGGATTCAGCCGCTTCAAAATTTAATTTCAAATCATAATTTCTTTCCATTCGATCAATCAATTTTGAGTCTGGACCTCGAAAACGTCTCAAAGCACTTGGATGTAAAAAAATCTTAATAGCTAAATCTTTTCTGACATTTTCTTCCTTTAATCTTCGAACTGCACTTGTTATTTTTCTTTGAATTTCAATACTCACAGCTCTGGGAGATTTTACAATTCCACGACCCGAACAGTATGGACAGGGTTCATAAACACCACTTGAATTACTTTCATCATGACGTTGTCGCGTAATCTGCATGATGCCAAGTTGTGAAATCGGTAAGATATTGTGCTTAGCCTTATCAGTAGCCATGCTCGACTTCATTTTTTGAAAAACTTTCCTTTGATCGTTCTTGTTTTTCATATCAATGAAGTCAATGATGACCAATCCACCTAAGTTTCTCAGCCTCATCTGACGACACACCTCAGCAGCAGCCTCTATATTAGCTTGTAAAATAAAGTTTTTTCCATCTTTTCTGTCGCCCCTATGACTTCCTGTATTCACATCAATTGAAACAAGGGCCTCCGTTTCCTCCATCACAATTTCCCCGCCCGAAGGGAGAAGGACTCTTCTCATAAAAGTCTGTTCAATTTGCCGCTCTACATTGAATCTTTCGAAAATTGGAATTTCTTCATCAAAAAAGGAAATTTTCTTTTTTGATTTCTTGGTTATCTTCTCAATATTTTCAATTAATCGATTATAATCGTCCTTATGATCAACCTGTACCCGATCAATATCGTCGGTAAGAAAATCTCTGGCTGTCAATCCAATCAAGTCCGGCTCCTCATGTAGAAAACATGGACTATCCTGCGTCCTCATTTTTGCCTCAATATCATCCCAGCATTGAAGTAAGATTCTTAAATCATGATCAAAGAATCTTTCGGGCTTATTCTGCCCGGCAGTTCGAATTATAACTCCCATCCCCTCTCTCAAGCTTAGGTTTGAAATAATTCTTTTTAATCGGCTTCTTTCGGCTTTATCGTCTATTTTTCTTGATATTCCACACTGTCCTGCATAAGGCATAAGCACAAGAAAACGTCCGGGCAAAGAAAGATTTGTAGTCGTACGGGGACCCTTGCTTCCAATTTGTGCTTTTGTAATTTGAACCACAATTTCAGAACCAACGGGAAAAACTTTTGGAATTTCCTTTATTGATTTTGCTTCGACTCGATTATTTGGCGTTTTTCTTTTATTCTCCCGAACAATTTCGATAGATGGATCATTGTTCGCGCCCGGAAGCATATCCCAATAGTGTAAAAATGCATTCTTTTCTTGGCCTATATCAACAAAGGCTGCCTTTAATCCTGGCTCTAAATTTTGAACCTTACCTTTGAAGATTGCACCTACCATCCGGTCTTCTCCCAATCTTTCCACATCAAAAGCCTGAAGGATTCCGTTTTCAATCAACGCAACTCTTCGTTCGAGAGCTTCTGTATTGATGATTAGTTCTTTGTAATCCTTATTCGTTTCTCTTCTGAAAAAAGCTTTAATTCTTTCTCGAATAGGTCTTTTTTTTGCACGCTCCAATGCCTGCTCTCTTAGCTCTCCTTTATCTATAGATATTGGAGAAGGCTCAACTGGAGGTCGTGTTAAATCATTTTTATTTTTTTTTGAATCAGATTCAGATGCCTTTTTTCTAGAACTTCTATGCTTTGAATAATTGGGTCTGCGTTTGGTTTTTCTGGCCATTGGTATGATGGTAGGAGAACCCGTTTACACAGGACAGGAAAATAAAGGACAGAAAATAATTTTTTGTCATCTAAATTCCTTTCTGTGTCGATACACACTCTGAACCAACCCAAGCAAAATAAAACAGGATATAATGAATGACCCACCATAGCTTAAAAAAGGCAAAGGTAACCCAGTTATAGGGGTAATACCTAATGTCATGCCAATGTTTATAAATATGTGAGTCATGAATAACACAGAAACGCCAACGGCTAACATTGCCCCAAATTGATCATTAGATTTTGAAGCAACTTTTAAACAGCCAAATATCAGAAACATGAAAGCAGTTATGGCAATCATTCCCCCGATAAAACCTGATTCTTCAGCCAAAACCGCAAATATAAAGTCGTTGTGAGCGACTGCTGAAGGTAGATAACCTAATTTTGCCTGCATTCCATTCCCAAGACCCTTTCCAGAAATTCCACCAGTGGCAACTGCAATTAATGCTTGGATTCGATTCCAGTTAGCCCCAATTCCGTTCGGGTCCATAACCTCTGGTGCAACAAAAGTCAGGATGCGTTTACGTTGATAGTCTTTGAGTGGTATGAGAGATGTATCCTCATAAGCAACAGTTGCTTCTGTAGGGTACGGATTCTCGGATTTATATTGATAATAACGAAAAACGTCATAACTCAGCACACCAACCATCACCACAAAAAGAATACTTATGGCGATGAAAAAACGATTCGGTATGCGAGCGACGTACAAAATTGAAAAAGCAATTGGTGGAAAAACAAGAGTTGATCCTAAGTCAGGTTGCATGAAAATCAAGAACATTGGACAGAAGAAACAAAAAGCTAATTTCAAAATTCCTTTGAGTGATTCTCGTAAATCACCAATTTCGGATCGGGATAGAATACTTGCACCCAAAATCAGCGTCACAATTTTTGCAAATTCTGAAGGTTGAATTTTAAAAAAATGAAGATCAATCCAGCGCTGAGCACCATACCTTTCAGGCCAGATAAAAACTAAAAAGAGAGATGCAATCCCGATTACATAGCTAATATGAGCAAAACGCATCCAAAAATGATAATCAACAAAAGAGACTATTACATAAATGATTATACCGCACAAAACCCACACTGCCTGCATCTCCCATTTATTCCCTCCAGTGTAAACCTGTGCAGAATGGATAAAGACCACACTCATTACAGATAGAATAATGATACTAATAGGAGTGAAAATCTCCCACCTTCCCTCCTCGGTTATGGTTTCTGATTTTTCCTTTTTGAAGGAAAAAATTCTGTTTTCCCTTTCATCCATTAACTACACCGCTTTGAGTTAAAAAAAATTCAACTAATTCTTCCCATTCTTTTTCTAAATTTTCGTCTCTTTTTACCGGTTTGGATGCACGATTGTACCAATAGGCAGCATTTCCCAGATCTCCTTCCACCCTATGGAGATAAGCATGTATCCAGTCTCCTTTTGAACTCCCTTCATCTTGCGCTAAATCATGAGCTTTTTCCCAATTTCCTTTTTTCACCCACCAAAGGGCCTTTAGGCAAACAGATAATTCTTCAGTTGGTTTTGAATTTGCATGAATATTTGACAAGAATTCTCCTACATTTTTCATTTACAAAAATTATTACACTATTTTAGAGCTTATCATAAGAAAAAGAATAAGAGAGATGTGAATAGATCTACACCCTTCGCCAGCGTGAACCAAAAGACACACTATATTGATATTTTCGTCTATGTTCGCGAATGAGAAAAGGTAATTCCACTTTTCTCTCTAATTTGAAATAGGGATGCAATAATTCAGCTAGTTTTTCCTCTGAATTTCCCGACCCAATCCAGTTTTCCCTGGGCGTGAACTCCTCCAACCATGTAAAAGGTGTGGCAAGTAATAACTGACCACCCTTAATGACTAATTCTGGCAATCGATTAATAAAATCCAAAGGATTTGGAAGACGACAAATCAAATTTGCAGCATGAACTACATCGAAAGCCGGTAGATCTGTTGGAAGATCGCAAGCATCTGCCACAAAAAAACTTATATTTTCATTCTGGTTATTAAAAGTAATTGTGGAATTATTATAAGAATCCCCTTCCTCTAAATAATCGTATGATAGAGCACCACCCGAAAGAATTAATTCAGCTGCCTTAATAAAAGCATTAGATAAATCACAACCCCTAACCTCGTCACAATGCTTCGCCAACTCAAAAGTGGAACGGCCAACTGCGCAACCTACATCCAAGGCACTTGTTTTTTGAGAAACATTTAATGATGCATTATCCAACAATTCACTAACTGAACGAATTGCAAAATTTAATCCATTTTTAGGGCCAAAACTCCAAGGCATGACTTCATTTTCATTTCCATAATGAAAATGTAAGTACTCTCCTAATAACTTATCCGTTTCATATGGATTTTCCATTAATAAAATCTATTTAAGAACTGATTTTGGAAATTTCGGAAAATTGTGCTTTTAAGCTCTGGTACAACGACTGAAAAACAGGATAGTATTTTCTATAAATATCCTGTTCTGGCCCAGGGTTTATCGATTCTGTTTTTTGGATCCACGAGTTACATGCCTCAGGAACACTCGAATACCCTCCTACCCCAACGGAAGCTAATATGGCTGCTCCGTATGCTGCACCTTCTACTGCGTTAACAAGAGAACACTCGGTAGAGAAAATATCAGCGAGCATTTGCTTCCACAAAACTGACTGAGCACCTCCCCCAGTAAGAATAGTTTCATTAGGGTTAATCCCTAAACCCTTCATCAAAGAAAGAGAGTCATTCAACCCATAGGATACTCCTTCTAAAACGGAACGGGTTAAATGTTTTTTCGTGTGTCTTAAACTCATACCTATAAAACAGCCCTTGGCATAAGGATCAGGATGTGGAGTTCTTTCTCCTGAAAGATAAGGAAGGAAAAAGAGTCCTTCTGAACCTGCCTTTATTTCACTGGCACCATCCGTCAGAAGCTCATACGCATTTGGTCCTCCCCCGTCTTCAATTCTTTGCTCATCTTGCCCAAATTCATTCTTGTACCATTGAAAAGAACCGGCAGCTGATAGCATAACTCCCATCAAGTGCCACTTACCTGGAACTGCATGACAAAAAGCGTGCAACTTTCCATTAGGCTCAACTTTGTAACTATCACTTTGGGCAAATACTACTCCACTTGTACCTAAAGTAACTGAAATTTTCCCCTCTTCGACAATCCCTGAACCAACTGCTTGAGCTGCACAATCTCCTCCACCTCCAACCACCGGAGTACCTGCCTGAAGACCAGTCAATTGGGCGGCTTCCTGTGAAATTTTACTGGATGGTTCAGTGGACTCCGTAACCTCCGGCATCCATGAAAGAGGCCATTCCATTGCTTGAAAAATTTCCTTGGCCCAGCTTCTTTTTTCAATATCTAACAAGGAGGTCCCCGAGGCATCTGATACATCAGAGAAGAACTCACCTGTCAGTTTAAATCTGATATAATCTTTGGGTAAGAGAATTTTCTTTATGGCTGAAAAAACCTCTGGCTCATTTTTTTGGGTCCATAAGATCTTAGGCGCAGTAAACCCTGGAAGAACAGGATTTCCAGTGATTTCTAAAATCTTTTCACGGCCAATTCTATTGGTAATTTCGTTACATTCGACATGAGACCTCTGATCGTTCCACATTATACAAGGCCTCAAAACATTTCCACCTTGATCTAGTGCGACCATACCATGCATTTGACCAGTAAGACCAATTCCACCGATTTGGGATGAATCCATATTCCCAAGCAAGGTCTTGATCGCATTTTGCGTGGCTTCCCACCAATCAGAAGGATTTGCCTCTGCCCAAAGAGACTTTGGAGTTGAAAAATCATATTCAGGCGTCGCTTTTTTGATCACCACGCCAGATTCATCCACTAGGAGAGCTTTTACAGAAGAAGTTCCTACATCAATTCCAATGAAATTCATAGCTTTAGCCAACAAAAATATTAAATGTTTTGCAATTAGAATGAACCTTCAAAAGTAAGTCCCATAAACTCTTCTCTTCATAAGAGCATGCAAAATTCATATCTTTAAGTTACAGACAATTAATCTTTCCCGAAAAAGAAAGAGTATCTATCTATTCTCAACTTTTTGAAAAAATAATAGGTAATATTTCATAAAATTCTTTTGATTTTCTAAATTTTAATTTGAGGAAATCTTTGATTCTGAAGGAAAGTTCTTTGACAATTTGATGCTTACCTTTCCAATAGCCGCCAATTCTGTCCCCCTCAGCAGTACATCTTGAAAACCTACGTACTTCATTGAATAATCAGCATCCCATTGGGGTATGGAATACTCGCCCCTTACCATATTTAATAGTCACGATCATGGGTTCATGTTTTTTACTTTTATCACTAAAAGCAGTAGCCAAAACATTAACATTTTTGGCTGGCCCACGAAGAGAATCATAAAGTTCATCTTTACTATGCAACCACTTGATAGGCATTCCGTCAGTAATTGGATCTTTAGAATCGCGAATCTCTACAACAAATTCGTGCTGTGGGCCATGACTGCCTCCTCGGCCAAGTCGCGGGTCTCTGATTAATTTTCCAGAATTATCAAAAAATAAATTCGGTCCAGAATCTTCATTTCGACCTCCCCATCCTCCTAGGCCAATCATTTCATTATATTCTAACCATTTGCCAAATGCATTATTGGCAGCATGAACAACGACAAAGGCACCACCAGACTTCACATAACTGACCAAACTTTTTTGATGTCTCTCGGGCCAGAGCTCTCCACTATAATTACTTAATGTAAAATCAAATGAACTAAATTTTGGATTCCATTTTTCCCAATCAGACGGATTGGATTTTTTGGGAGGTGAAGTGGCCACTGTTACCTTGATGTGACCTTGTTTTTCCAGGGCATCAACCATGACCGTTGTTGTTGCTTTCCAATTGTGGTTATTTTGACCATCCAAAAGAAGCACCTTGATAGGCTTAGCCTGAAGGATTTGGTCAGTAATTAAACCATACAACAATAGAAATTAGGATAAGTATTTCATAATTTTGTTTTAAATTTTTGAGAAAAAAGAAAAGAAGGAAGATATTTTTTAGTTCATAGCCTGCTTGTTATTACCATCAATCTCTTTTTCCATCATTTTAATTTCATCCATATCTACAAATTTACTTTTCCCTCCAGTCATTGCCGCAATCTCTTCAAGTGGAGCTTTTGCACCAGCTGGAGCACCGTATCCAATTGTATAAATTTTAGTTCTGCCTTTTTTCTGTTTAATTATTTCCATTCCCTGCAAATTCTTATTTGCATTTCCATCAGTCATAAAATAAATCACATCTGGTTTTGGGTTCATGTAAAAAGCCCAGTCAAAAGAGTTGTCCCAAACCGTGCCGAATGTAAGCGGTGTATCGTAGACTGCCTTGATTAGCTTCTTTTTATTAGAAGGAGTTACCGGAAGCCATTTCGGTCTAATAGGTTTGTAACCATCATTTGGCTTCCAACCACCATTATTCGTACCACTCCAATTTTTATGTAATGCATTCGCATCTTCGCCGGCTACCCATGTAGGCCCACTAAAAAATATTACTGCAACCGAACCCACCGCTGGAAGCTTTTCGATAGCTTTACTCAATTCACTTCTCATAACTTTATCTCGCCCCTTCATTGAGGCAGAATAATCGATTATGAACAAAATTTTATTGGCTTTTGATTTCACTCCCATGAAATTTGATGCAAAAGCCTTATTGAGTACGGACATATCAACATTCACGCTGACATCACCGACATTACCCATTGGACTAATCGCTATTGCAGGGTTTAGTGATTTCGTTTCTATATCTACAACAGGTGCGGCGATTTCAGAAATTGCCTGAGCCTGAAATGTAAAGGTCTGGGATGGTTTTGCCTGCTTTTGTCTTTGCATCAATCTGACTTTTTGCTCTTGTTTTTTGGGTGCAGTGCTTGGTTGCCCAGCATCTGCAAAGTCAGAGCCAGCATCATCACTCAAAGGAATTCCCATCATGATATTCCATATAACTGAAAAAGTAATAACCAAAAAAAACAAAGCCAATAAAAGGCTGTTCAGTAACCTGTAAGTACGAAGATATTTAGAAAATGCCCCTTCTAGCGGAACTGTTTCCGATACATGTAATTGTTCATCCATTGTTATCTACATAAATATGCAACAATTGAATGACTTAAAGCAATTAAAATTAAACTAAGCTTGTATAATTTCCTTTATCAAATGACCATAGACCTCAGTTAGTCTCATATCCCGACCACCAAATCGAAATGTACTTTCGGTATGCTCAATTCCAAGCAAATGGAGCATAGTCGCATGTAAATCATGGATTTCATATTTATTTTCCACTGCTTTGTAACCAAATTCGTCAGTAGCTCCAACAGAAACTCCGGGTTTTATTCCGCCTCCGGCAAACCAAGTGGTAAAACCAAAAGGATTATGATCACGACCATTTGTACCCTGTGCAAATGGAGTTCTTCCAAACTCTCCGCTCCATACTACCAGAGTTTCGTCTAACATACCAAGCTTTCGGAGATCGCGAATCAAACCGGCAATTGGTTGATCCACTGATTTACAATTTTTCCCATGTCCATCAACTAGGCCCCCATGCTGATCCCAGCGGTCACCATTCCCACCGGGACAGGTAAGTTCAATAAAACGAACCCCGCGCTCCACCAATCTTCGGGCAAGCAGACACTGCAAACCAAAGGTCCGGGTATTCTTGAAATCTGAATCCATTCCGTAGGATTTTTTAACTGCTTCCGATTCCCCACTCAGGTCCATAAGTTCAGGAACTGATGTCTGCATTTGATAGGCAGTTTCGTAATTTTGAATCGCAGCTTCAACCTGCGGATCAAATTCTGATTCGGTTAAAGAATCTTTATCCAATTCCGAAAGCAAAGAAAGTTTATTTTGCTGGAGCTGTGCGGTTCTTTCCTTGGGTTTAATATTGGCTACAGGTTCAGATTGGGGAAGAAAGACAGAGCCCTGATAACTGGCAGGTAAAAAGCCTGAACCGAAACAATCTAGCCCACCGGGAGGTATCAGACCACCATTCAACACCACAAAACCAGGAAGGTTTTGATTTTCCGTACCAAGGCCATAGCCAAACCATGCACCCATGCTGGGCCTTCCCTGAAAGCCACTGCCTGTATGAAGAAAATAGTTAGCTGATGTATGTTCTGAAAAGTTGGATGTCATGGATTTAACCATGGAAATCTCATCAATCACATCATCCTGTGCGATATGTGGAAAAAGATCAGAAACCCAGTGCCCACTCTCCCCCCTTTGTTTAAACTCCCATGGACTTTTTAGGATTTTTCCAATCTTATCAAACTGAGTTGGGGCTAACTTGCCAATAACCTCGCGTGGATCTTTCCCATTATATTTTTCAAGTGCCGGCTTATAGTCAAAAATATCAACATGAGAAGGACCGCCATCCATATATAAGAAAATTACATTTTTTGCACGAGGCGTGAAGTGAGGTTTCTTTGGTAATAAAGGAGCAGCACTTATTCCATTGGACAACGCGGAAAAAGCAAGACCACCGAAACCCATTGCACAGGATTGAAGCATGGATCTTCGAGTAACGGGACGATTAAATTGATTGCAATGCATGGCAGATTAAAGATTAATTTAAGAATAGAAAACTCTTGGAATTTATCAACACATGAGCCAGATCTGCCCATACTTGTTGATCTTTCTTTCCAAGATCAGTGGATTGACTTTCAAGAAATGCTATTAGTTTTTTTTCAGTGTCAGAAGTTAACCGTTTACCAGTGATGGTACTGTAAAGATCGTTTAATGAAGATGATTCATCTGCTTCTAGCTCAAATATCTTCTTTCCCATCAATTTACATTGCTCGATGATAAATGGATCATTCAGCAACGCCAAAGATTGAGCGGGTACATTTGAAACGGATCTTCTCCCTTTCGTTCCAAACGGTGCAGGTTGATCAAAGGCGAGCATGAAAGGTGAAATGAAATTACGATAAACCGACCCATAAACACTTCGCCTACCTGCTCCATCCAAAGGTCCGCTTCCTCTTCCTCCCCTACCTGTCATGAAGGGCGTACGATGGATAGGTATCGATTTGCCAAACATTTTAGAATCCAATCTCCCGGAAAATGACAAAATCGAGTCACGAATGAATTCAGCCTGCAATCGACGTACAGGCATTTTGTAAAGAAGGATGTTTTGAGGATCAGTCAGTTCTATTTTTTCGTTACTGTTATCCGGATGAGTAACACTCGATTGACGATAGGTATGAGTAAGCACGATTTGCCGAATCAAATTCTTAACCGACCAATTATTTTTGCGAAAATCTGTAGCCAACCAATCCAGTAATTTAGGATGACTGGGTTCCTGCCCCATGGGACCAAAATCATCTGGTGTCGGAACAATTCCACGCCCAAAAAACTGTAGCCATATTCGATTGGCCATTACTCTTGCCACTAATGGATTGTCCTTGCCAGTCAATTGATTTGCTAAATCCAGCCTATCCCCTTTCTTCCCACCTAATGCGGTAAGATTACGGCTTGTTACTGGATCACCAAGAGAATGAGGACTTCCCCTAACATATACATTTCCTTGATATGGCGATCCCTTGCCCATGGCTAAAACATATCTCTCCCGAGGTGTTTTGGAATCGAGCTCAGATGCATGGGTTAGATACTTTTGTATACCAGTATCATCAAACTCGATAAGACCTCTTCTTTTTAGGTAATTAAAAAAAGAAACCTCCTCAACGGACAGATTCCCTTTTTTTAACTTCTCAGGCAAAAGGTCATAAAATTTATCAAGTAATTGACTTATATTTTCTGACTCTAAGTTAGATTGATTGTAGACAAATGATAGTTCAGAACTGGGTGTTCTTCCGACACCACCATTAGCAAACCTTACCTGATCAATCTCGATGAAAGCATCCGGTCCTTTATCTACAATTTCAAGATAAGCCCAATGTCCACTATATTTTTTAGCTGATAAACTAAACCATTTAAATTCACCCTCAGAATTGGCTTCCTTGATAACAGTCCCGCCAAAAAGCAATCCAGAATATTTACCCATGTGGTAATTATCGATGACTAATCGCATAAAAATTTTCTTCGACTTTGCCCTAATTAAAATCTGATCATACTCAATTTTGAAAATTGGAGACCGCAAATTCCCGACCCTTTTACTACCTAGAATATTGGAGGAAAGGACATTTCGTGCAGGCATAGCATGAGCATTATTCAATGAAATCAAATGGTGACCTCTTGGTTTAAAAGCCTCGCCAGAAATATTCCANCCNTCAGGAATTTTATTNGATTCGAAATCAGCAAATAAAATGCTGTTTTTCAGAAAGTTCTCTTCGCCTGNTAANAGGCCNTTNANTTGGCCTTTTTCTTTTTCAAAATTCCTTGAGGTGGNAAATAAATTTTTTTCATCNTTAAAATGATTACACCANGACTGTAACAATTTCGGTGAAAGATCATTTAAATCAGCAAGCTTTTCAATTTCTCTAAAAGGCGGAACGGGAACTTCCTGATTTTTAACGGAAGGCACTGAAGAAAGAAGAAATCTGTCTGCATGAATGTGCCCCCACCCACCCGTTTCATAATCAACCAATCGAATTTGAGCATCGTATCCGATATAGCTATTCAAATCCCAAGACCTGGGAGTAAAGTTCTCATTGTTAGAGCCACGGCTAACTAACTTCTTTTTATCATTTACCCACAATTCTACGCCTACTTTTAAACGCGAACCTCCTGCTATCAAAAAGTTTAGAAAACGCTTGGTAATCTTAAAATTCGGTGAATGAAGTTCACCGGTTAATTTATCGCCGCCCGTTACTAAAGAACCTGCCCATCCTTTACCATGGAAGTTGGCCACCGCATTCTTGCCTGAAGTTTTTGTCTGAGGAATAGTTCCAAATGCCTTTCCAACGGGTTTCCATCCTTCAAGATTTTGATCAAAATTGGCAATTGAATCTCCTTCCCATGGGTTACCCTCAGTGTTTTGAGTATTATTGGAATTAAAGATTTGTTCAGTGACTTGCCAGTATTTACTGGGTTTACCCTTTGCAAGTTTTGCGTTTTTTAGACTGGAAAAAGCATCTTTTGCTAATTTCGTTAATTCATCGGCAATTTCTTTTCTTTTTCCACCCTCGTCCAAGGGGTACTCCTGTCTTGTACTACCCTGCATGTAAGCAGCTAAGGAATAGTAATCTTTTTCTGAGATCGCATCAAATTTATGGTCATGACACCTAGCACAACCGATGGTCAACCCAAGAAAGGTTTTTCCAAAAACATCGAGTTGATTTTCCATTCGGTCCGCATTGTCAACCTTTGGATCAGTTGGTGCATGAACGGCTTCATGAAAATACCAAAATCCAGTACCGATAATAGATTCGTTAAATTTTGCATCGGGATGTAAACGGGGATCTTCAATCAGATCACCGGCAACATGCTCTCTTAAAAATTGGTCATAAGGAACATCCTGATTAAATGCTCTAATCAAATAATCTCGATACTCATGAGGATGTTCCAAAGGATAATCAAATTCATGACCACATGTCTCTGCATACCTAACTAAGTCCATCCAATGTCTCGACCATTTCTCCCCAAAATGAGGTGAAGCAAGCAGGCGATTCACCACGATTTCGTATGAATTAACGGAATTATCCGATAGAAAATTCTCGATGTCTGACAAACTTGGAGGAAGCCCCGTGAGATCATAAGTAACCCGTCTTAACCAAGTTCTTTTATCCACTGGTTTAGAGGGAGTAAGTCCAACCTGAGCAACTTTTTCACGTATTAGTTGATCGATTGGGTGCAGGTTTTCTACAGATTCAGCAACAGGGAGGCTTGGAGAAGTGATAGGTTGCCAGCACCAATGCTCTTTTCTCCTCTTTTCAATATTGAAGACAGACCTCTTTTTAGCGGATGACAATTCGGGCACTGGCTCATCTGGCCAAAATGCACCGTTTTTGATCCATGTTTCGATATCATTGATCTGCGAGTCATTGAGTTTACCTTTTGGAGGCATCTGAAAATCCGACTCCTGGTAGCGTATTGCTTCAACAATCAAAGAATCGTCAGGGTTTCCCCTGACCAATGCAGGTCCTGTATCGCCACCTTCCAAAATCAGATCAATGTGATCCAATCGTAACCCACCCTTTATCTTTTCTGCTCGAGCGGAGTGACACTCATAGCATTTTTCAGATAATACAGGTCGAATTTTAGATTCAAAAAAAGTTAAATCCATACCCCAAGTAAAATTAAGGACAAAAAAGAGGAGTATAAATAGCGGTGCGATTCGCATGAAGAAATTGAAAATAAATTATTAAAACCTGTCAACAGGGAGGCATTCTGAAAGAGAAATATGTGTTAAATCTTGAATTACTAATATTGATTTATAATTTTTTTTACATTGAAGCAAACAATTGAACTTACCCAGAGAAGTTTTCTTTATACAACCTACATATATATAGCTTTAAGAACAAAAATTTGGAATACATATCCTTGACTATGCCATATCTTTTTTTGACTTTTTTTTATGCAGTCCACACAAGAGCATTTCTCACAGCAAGTAACTGAATCACGCCAAGTTTTTCTTGGCATTCCTCACAACGAAACACAATCCCTTGAAGTGGTAAGTTTGGGGTTTGAGAAATGCTTACCAGAATTCTTGGTCGAACGAGATTCTTATCCTGAAATCAGCAAAAGTAGCTCCAAAAAAGATTTTACAACTCTAGAAATTATTACTGGAGGAAGAGGTGAATTAATTCTCCAGCAAAATAAACATAAACTAGGTGCTGGTTCCTTTTTTAATTATGGGGCAGGGACATATCACAGAATCTCCTCATCTACTTCACATCCTATGGTCAAATACTTTCTGGTAGTTGCACATAAACCTGATTTTGAATCGATTAGGCAAATTTCGCTCAAACCATTCTACCCTAAGATAAGCAACCTTGGTGAAATAATTGAATTATTCGAATTACTTTTAAGTAATGCAAACTCAGGGTCAAATCATTCTCAAAGTGTATGCAACCACTTGGCCAACGCATTAATCCTCAAAATTTCTGATACAATGAAATCTTCAGAACAAAAGCAGGTACGTGCATGGGATACATACAATAGAATTCTTCAACACTTAAGAAATAATTATTTTCGACTTAAAACGATCGATGAACTTGCCTCTGAAGTAAATATTGATGCAGCCTACCTTTCTCGGGTCTTTAAGCGGTTTCACAATGAATCGCCTTACCGTTTTCTTATTCGGCTTAAAATGGGACATGCGGCATCTCTTCTTCTTTCCACAAGAAGATTAGTAAAAGATATTGCTTTTGAATTAGGCTTTGAAAATCAATTTCACTTTTCCCGTACATTCAAATCAGTGTATGGCTCATCTCCCGAAAACTTTTTACAAAAAAACGACTAAATATATCACTTTTCTAAAAATGAACTTTAAAATTCTTATCGAATATTGTCCTGGATGCCGTTGGTTGCTCAGATCAAGTTGGATGGCACAGGAAATTCTCACGACATTTGAAAAAGAAGTCGATGAAGTCACCCTTAAACCCAGCAAAGACATTAGCGGGGTCTTTCAAATTTCATGCAATCAAGAATTAATTTGGTGCAGGAAAAGAGACAATGGTTTCCCTGATATAAAAGAATTAAAAAAAAGAATCAGGGATTATGTTTCTCCTCAAAAAAAACTTGGTCACCTCGATCTTCCATAACTTTGGATTGATTGAGGTTTTGCAGGGCTAAATCGCGTGACTTAAAAATTCTCTCCCCTCCCCTCTTTTCGAGAATAATAAAGCAACTGTTTTGATTTAAAAGGATGCTTCGCCCTAGTTCGGCCCAAAATCTCAGATGACTATCGATTTGTTCTAAGAAATCGGACTAATAAATTTTTGGAAAGTTGGGTATCCAATTTATACCCAATCTATGAGCTTATTTTGAAAACATGATGTACTCATGCATAAGTTCCGCGGGGAAATTTAAATTAATTCTTAAAAATTAAAATAATATGCTATCAATAAATTCAGGGAATGAATTTATTTTTGAAAGTTCATCTCTCGCCTTTGCACACGAATCATTCGATTGTATACCGGTATTTTCAGCTAAAAAGAGAATATACTCAACCACCTGTTTTGAATAAAGCAAACGGCCCTCATCACTTATTGAATAGAATCTTTTTCTTTGCTGGTAACCCTTTGGTGAATGGTCTCCAAGTGCCTTTTTTTCGGGTGAACCGTCTGCGGCGAGCACATAGAGAAAATTATATTCAAACCAAAAGAAATGCTCAGGACTAGGCTCCAAATTAAGCAGAATATTTTTGCAACTCTCTTCGCTTTTTGCTGCTTCCTCCATTTTCTCCGCTCCAATAGTTAACTGAACAAATTCACGGGCCATCTTTTGCTCGGTTTCATCAGTTGAAAAACAACTTTTTGACGCAAGCTCCACCGTAAACGCATACCAGTCTTTCCATAATGCCTGATCAAAGGAGTTTGTTGATTTATGCAAGGCTACTCCCATTTCGTAAGTATATCGCCCGCTTGTTTTTATTTCTAAATTCCCCCCAGTCACACTTCCAACCACCTGATAATTTTCTGCTGACTTACCAGAACCTGAGTGGAAACCAATAGAGACTCCAAAGCTTTCACATACGCTCCATATTGGTTCCACCATTTTCTTTAATTCTTCATTATTTGGGTATGGTATATTCTTTTGAAAACCAAAAGCTGGGGCAATAAAATGGATTGGCATATCCATTTCAAAAGACAAGGCTAACATCACAGCCGTGGTCTCAGGGGTGGTCAAACCAGGTAGTTCATCAATGGACAATTCACGAAGAAAACTTCGTCCCACTTCAGTTTGAAAATACTTCTCTCTAACAGCACGATACTTTTCATCACGAATCTTCATTTTTTGCATTGCAGGCCACACATAAGCAAGCAATCCATTAAATTCATCTTCTGTGGGCGAAAGACCGGTTCTTTCTACTCTTTCCCTAGTAGTTTTAACCAATTCATCGGGTATCTCTGTTTTAACAAAGGCCGCCTTTTGTTCAGAAGTTTCTGGAGTTCTTGTAATAGCAAGTTCGGGAGACAAATCAAAAGTTATATAGCTGGCAAACATACAACCAGCCACTAATTGGTCTTCTCTTTTATCAAACTTTCCACCAATTGGCTGATGATCGGCATTAAAACTCCATGGTATTCCAAGCTTATGAAAACCATTTTTAAATTTTGTCANAATACANCCATGAGTCATACCTTCAACNCNNTGCCCCTGATGCCCCTCCGGCACATCACAACCAATAAAGGGAAAGGGGACAGTATCCAAATTACCCGCAAGCATTTCATNNACATCATAGACCAANTCACGNGGAATACTGTTCTGATTGGCAGTCAANCCNATACCNATCCTAGACATTGCCCAGTCNACTCCATCCCAATGCAAAGTGGTAAATCGGGCACCGATCCCTAATGTCGATTTTCCAAGATTTCCACGGGATGTTGGAAACGCATTATTTTGAGGATCATACTCCTGAATCAAATTTTTTAAACAAACAAGATTTTCAAACGATGCAGGAAAATAAGTAAATTCAGTAGTTTTAAACCCGTTTAATAGTGGTCCACTTGTATTATTTTCTGGATCATTTGAATATTTTAATCTCCATGCATGGTCTCCCCATTCGTCTTCAACCAATAACCATTCTCCATGACCCGAGGAGAAAGAACTTTTAGAATATTCACAAAGAGTAGCAGCATTTTTTAAACCTTCTTTAAAGCGAGCCCAATCAAGACAAAAATCGGGACTCACACAGGGATTATTTTTTATCCAAAGCGAATTTTCAGAAAGAAAGGCATTAATCGAACAATAATCAAAGAATTTATCATCATTTGGAGTCATATCTCTCATTCAAAACAAAATTTAATCCAAAGTCAGCGAATAATTAAAACTCTTATTATTCCAACTTTTCGTTACTCTTTGATTTCTCGCTCAATTCTACAGCCAGTTTCTCACTTGCAGCCACCTGTCGCTGAGCCATTTTCTTCTTTAATATCTCATCACCAATTACACCTAATAGGATGACTAGTCCTAAAATTCCGAACTCCAAATGAGTTGAAATTCCTACGATGTTGATGGAATTGAAAATTATCCTAATTACTGCGGCTGCAATTATGACCCCTAACACAGAGCCTTCTCCACCCCTTAAACTACAACCTCCGAGAACAGCTGCGGCGATCGCAAAAAGTTCATAAAATTCACCAGTTTGTGCTGGCTGGACCGAACCTAGTTCAAAAGCGAATAAAATCCCAGCGATACCAGCAAAAAAGGAACAGAGCACATAGGCTATAATTTTCATCCGGTCAGTATCAATTCCGCTATATCGGGCACCCTCTTCATTATTACCCAAAGCGTATAAATATCTTCCCCAGATTGTCTTGCGTAAAAAAATAGAACCGGCTATCGCAAGAACCAAAAGGAAAAGTGCTGGTGTTGGCAGTTTGAAAAAACCTCCTATCGCAATTTGACCACTAAAAATAAAATCGAGCATCAAAATCTGCTCCAAATTCTCAAAGCCAGGATCACCTTCCAAAGGTACCGGGCCCAAGGACTGATTATCGGTCAACCATCGGCTCAGACTCCGATAAATCAAAAGCCCGCATAATGTCACTACAAAAGGTTGTAGCTTCGCCTTGGTTATTAATAAACCATGGATCAAGCCTATCCCTACAGACATAAGTAATGTTAAGCCAATGGCAGCAATCGGATCAAGTCCATGAATTTTAGTTAAAAAAGAGAGAACAACGGCAACCAAGCCAACTACTGATCCAATTGATAAATCAATCCCACCCGTTATGATTACAAATGCTACTCCAATACTCATTACGCCGTACAGACTCGACCACTTGACCGTGTTTTGCATGTTATAAGCGGATAGAAAATTTGGATCTGCAATTGCTGTTATTACAAAAACTGCGACCAAAAGGCCAAAAATTCCAAAAACATTCTTTTTCATAATTTTATGCAGCCAGAGAACCTCCCGTGGCCAATTGCATTATTGATTCCTCTGACATTTCATTCTTTTTTAATTCACCCGAAATTTTTCCTTCATGCATCACATAAAATCGGTCTGCCATTCCCAGTACTTCCTCCATTTCACTGGAAACAAATAGAATTGCTATCCCCTTCCCAGCAAGTTGCTCCATTAATTTATAGATCTCTCTTTTCGCTCCTATGTCAATACCACGAGTAGGTTCATCCAGCATCAAAAGTTTCGGGTTCATTGCCAACCATTTTCCCAATACTATTTTTTGTTGATTACCCCCGGAAAGAAAGCGAGCTGCCTGCTCAATACTTGGTGTTTTAATCTTCATTTGAGCCACCGCTTCGTCTGCAATCATTTTTTCTTTGGAATGATCAAGAAGTCCCAATTTCTGATCTCTTTCGAGACTTGGAAGGCTGGCATTTTCGCGTACGGTCATAGGAAGAACTAAGCCGTGAAGTTTTCGATCTTCGGGAGCAAGGGCTAAACCGGCTTGTACCGCATCTGCCGGGGACCGGGGAGAAAAACTTACACCCTGTACTTCCAACTCTCCACCAAGAGACGGAGTAACGCCAAAAAAAGTCTGAAGTAATTCTGTACGACCAGCTCCTACAAGACCGGCAATTCCTACGATTTCACCAGCACGCACTTCAATAGAAACTGGTGTATCAGGATAGGTCGGTGAAACAACATTTATCGCTTTTAGCACACATTCTCCAGCTTGATGAATATCCCGGTCATAAAATTCACTCAATTCACGACCTACCATTAGACGAACCATATTATCATGAGTAATTTCATCCTTAGCCAAATCACCGGCGTTTTCACCATCACGAAACACAGTCACCCTGTCAGAAAGTTCCTTAACCTCACCCAATCGATGGGAAATATAAATAACACTTATACCCTCATCGCGTAAACCTTTAACCACATCGAATAAAGTTTCAGTTTCCTTCTGAGACAAGCTGCTCGTGGGTTCATCCATAATTAAAACACGAGCGTCACATGACAACGCCTTTGCGATCTCAACCAATTGTTGCTTTCCTATTGGGAGAGATCCTGCAATTGTATCAGAGGGTAAATTCAGACCGACTCTTTGCAAATGTCTGGTTGCTTCTGAGTGTAACTCTTGCTCATCAATAAATCCTTTTTTTCTAGGCTCACGACCCAAGAAAATATTGGAAGCTAAGTCGAGATTGGAAGCAAGGTTGAGCTCCTGATGAATCAAAGCAATACCAAGATCCATAGCATCTCGAACATTTTTAAACTCTACTTTTTTTCCATCTATAAAATAATCGCCGGAATCCGCTGGTTGTACACCGGCAAGAATTTTCATAAGGGTACTTTTCCCGGCTCCATTTTCCCCGATTAACGAGATTACTTCGCCTTTTCCCAAGGTAAGGGATACGCCCTTCAAAGCAAGAACGCCGGGAAAACTCTTCTTTAAGTCTTTTACTTCAAGAAGGAACCCTGAATCAAAAGCCATTTATTCGGATTTTCCAAGTTCAGCCATTTCTTTCTTTTTGGCCCAAAACTCCTCGATATTTTCTTGAGTCACCTCAAGAAAAGAAACTTCCTGATAAGTGGTCTCAGGTTGAGTACCATCCGATATTTTCTTGAGCATTTTAATGGATTCATATCCGTATTCCCAGGGTTGCTGACTTATGGTGCCATAGGCATGACCATCAGTAATCGCCTGTAACAGAGCATCCTGCTCATCAAAACCACAAATTTTTATGGACCCCAACTTTCCAGCCTCCTGAATCGCATCAATACAGGCAGGAGGATTGTAGGCAAAAAGTCCGACCATACATTTGAGATCCTTATATTTTGCGATCGCATCTTCAGCGTTACTTTTAGCTCTCGCTTTATCAAAATTATCAGTTCGAGTATCTAAAATGACATATTTTGAAGTATCAGAAGTCAAATTGGTCGCATCAACTGGATCGAATTCTATCTGCTGGAGACTTTGAACAGGACGGTCTAATAATTCATCGATCACTCCTTGCCTTCTTTGGCGGGCATTAAGTTGTTCTAGACGTCCCACAAAAAGCATGACTTCCCCACCCTCAGGCAATGCCTTCTTCACCAAACCTCCCAAAGCCCGACCAGCCTTGTAATTATTCGTACCAATAAACACGATACGATTACTTTTGGGTGCATCCGAGTCATTGGTAATAAGAATAGTATTTTCTGCCACCTCATTCAAAAAGGGTGTTTGGTTTTCAGCATCCACTGGGCTAACTGCAATACCTTTTATCCCTTTGGCTAACAAAGTCTCCATCATTCTTTTTTGATCAACTACTCCTTTAGGGGGCATGAGAACTTCACAACTTACACCAAATTCTTTTTCTGCGATTCGTACTCCGGCAGCACATAAATCCCAAAAAGGATCCACTCCATTGGTTACATAAGCAAAGGAAGCACTCGAATCAGTTCCTTCATCAGCAGATCTTTCACCGCAACCGAAAAAAGATCCAANAATTGGAATGAGTAAAAAGCATAATATTTTAGAATGTATCTTCATAGTGATTTTTTTAACGATTAAAATGTTTACCAGGGTGTACGTCCACCATTCACACACAATGTCTGTCCTGTTATAAAGGAAGCTTCATCAGAAGAGAAGTACGANACTGCATTTCCAACATCCTCTGGTGTGCCCCATCTTCCCANTGGAATGGTTTTTAAATATTCNTTTTTTTCTTCTANCGGATCATCCGCATGCCTCTCTGTAGGAATCCACCCGGGGGCAACAGTATTAACTGTAATTCCAAACGGGGCCAATTCACTGGCCATACTTCTACTCCATCCAATTTGACCCCCTTTTGCAGCAACATACGCACTAAATTCAGGAACAGAACAATGAAAAACTTCACTGGTTACATTGATTATCCGACCGTAACCTCTTTGTTTCATCCCGGGTAATACAGCTTGGGCCAAATGAAAAGGACTAAGGACAAAAAAATCATACATTTGCCGGTAAAATTCAGCATCATACTGTTCGATTGGTTTTTGAGGCTGGTCCGGGGTTGCATTAGGAACTAAAATATCCAAAGAGCCAAACTTTTCTTCGACCGCTTCAACGAGTGATTTAATTTGTTCAGGGTCCGATACATCAGCACGTACAAGCATGGAATGAATCCCTTCATTCCTGAGGTTTTCCAAAGCATTCTCGCCGGATTCACGGTCGTTAAGATAATTGATAACTACCTTTGCTCCGGCTTTCCCGAGAGATTTGGCAATTCCGTAACCTAGACCACGACTACTACCTGTGACTAAGGCAACTTTATTGGACAGTGAAAAAGAAATCATTCAAAAAGAAATTAATGGGCTATTTAAAACTAGTGAAGATTTCAAAAGAATCATTGTTTATATTTCAA
>NZKY01000046.1 GCA_002694035.1 Opitutia bacterium | reverse complement strand
AGGGGTTCGTTGGATTGGTGGATGGATCTTGCATAGGCATAAAGTCCTTCCCATCCACCTTCACGCCCAAACCCGCTTTCCCGTCTGCCTCCAAATCCGGCGGATGCATCGAATTGGTTGGTCGAGTTAATCCAAGCAACCCCGCAAATGATCTTGGGTGCAAGATCAAGGGCTAGGTTAATATTCTCGGTCCAGATCGATGCTGCCAGTCCGTAACGGGTATTATTTGCAAGGGCTACTGCTTCTGCAGGTGTGCGAAAAGTGGTAGCGACAAGCACGGGTCCGAAAATTTCCTCCTGCATTAATCGGCAGGCTGGATCGACTTCCGTAATCAAGGTGGGTGGATAGAAACATCCATTCTTCGGTAGTTCGCAGGTTCCAACATATTTTTTTCCTCCCTCTTTTAGTCCTTCTTCCACATTTTGCGAAATAGATTCCAGTTGCTTCGGATCGACGATGGCACCCAGATCCACAGATTTGTCCATTGGGTTGCCAATCCGTAATTTATCCATGCGGGCTTTTAATTTTTTATGAAATGTTTCGGCTACACCTTCCTGTACAAAAAGCCGGGATCCTGCACAACAGACCTGTCCCTGGTTAAACCAGATTGCATCTACCAATCCTTCCACCGCACTATCCAAATCGGCATCATCGAATACGATGTAGGGAGATTTTCCTCCCAGTTCGAGAGTCAGTTCCTTTCCCTGTCCTGCGGTGGCCTCCCGGATTTTACGTCCCACATCAGTGGAACCTGTGAATGCAACCTTATCCGCATCATTATGGGTCACGATCATTTCGCCCACCTTGCCGTCTCCGGTAAGGATATTGACGACTCCCGCAGGTAGTCCCGCTTCCGTGCAAATTTCGGCAAAGAGTAAGGCGGACAGAGATGTGTATTCAGCGGGCTTAATCACCACGGTGTTTCCCATGGCCAGAGCAGGAGCGATTTTCCATGCCATCATGAGTAAAGGAAAGTTCCACGGAATGACTTGTCCGACGACACCGTGTGCTCGATGATCGGGCATCTCTTTTTCCATCAATTGAGCGGCACCGGCATGAAAATAGAAATGCCGGGCAACCAATGGAATATCAATATCCCGGCTTTCCCGAATGGGTTTACCATTGTCGAGTGTTTCAATAACCGCGAAGAGGCGGGAATGTTTCTGTACCAAGCGTGCAATTGCATAGAGAAATTTTGCCCTGGCAGGGCCACCAATTCCTTCCCAGTCTGCCTGTGCCGACCTGGCGCTTTGCATAGCACGATCCACATCATCTGCCTGTGCCTGGCAAATCGTGGCAAGGAGTTCACCTGTCGCTGGGTTACGGGTCTCGAAAGATTCCCGACCTTCAGGAATATTGGATTCTCCATTAATATAGAGTCCAAACTTCGCTCCGTTTTTTTCAATCCATTCAATGGCTGGCTTCGGGTCTTCGGGTGCTTTTCCGTAATCCATTGTTTCTAAAATTTCTCTTACTTTCATAGTTTATCCCATGGCATGCCTGTAGTTGGCTGAGTAGTGTCCTGATACAAAATGTTCAAGTTGTCTTTCGATATCTCCAAGTAGGCTGGAAGCACCGAATCGGAAAAGATCAGGTTGAAGCCAACGGTTTCCTAATTCTTCCTTGATTAAAGTTAGGTAAGTGAGAGCATCCTTGGCTTTGGAAATTCCACCTGCTGGTTTATATCCAACATGATATCCTGTTCGATCGTAATAATCGCGGATTTGACGAATCATGGTCAGGCTGACCGGAAGAGTGGCATTGACACTTTCCTTACCGGTTGAAGTTTTAATGAAATCCGCACCTGCCATCATACAGATCCGGGATGCACGGGCTACATTTCGCTGGGTGCCCAATTCCCCGGTGGCCAGAATTGCTTTAACATGAGCATCTCCACAAGCCTCACGAAAAGCTTTCATTTCATCGTAAAGTGCCTGCCAGTCCTGTGAGAGTACATGCCTTCTTGATATGACAATATCAATTTCCTTGGCTCCGTCTTTTACAGATTCACCAATTTCCGCGAGCCGTAATGAAAAGGGGGAAAGTCCTGCTGGGAAACCGGTGGATACGGCTGCCACAGGAATTGTTGTGCCTTCAAGTGCAGATACTGCTGCTTTTACCATATCATGATAAACACAGATTGCCCCTGTTGTGATTGTGCCCGATTCGATTTCCAAAGCTGCAAGAATATCTTTTCGTACAGGAAATTTTGCTTTTTGGCAAAGCCGGCGGACACGTCTCTCAGTATCATCACCGGATAAAGTGGTTAGATCAATACAGGTGATTGCCTTGAGTAACCAGGCAGCCTGGTTTGCTTTTTTTATCGAACGTCTACCTGTTAGTGTTCTACATCTTCTTTCAATCGCTGAGGTGTTTGCCCGGCAGGACAGTGCCCAATCTAGATCAAGCTTGGTACCTGGATTTCTATTCAGGGTTTGAACTTTTGAAGAAGAAGTAGATTTAGACGATGACATGTTTGGTTAAGAAGGGGAATCAGTTATCATTTTTTAGGGTAGGTTGATACAAGTTTCTTGTTTTCAGCATTCGCTTGCAAGATTTATTCCTTCGAGTCAGAATGCAATTTTCGTAGTAATTATGACACTTTTTGAACAAGCCTTGAGAGTTCGTGAGCATGCTTATGCTCCATATTCTTCTTTTAAGGTCGGGGCGGCCCTTCGTTCTGTGTCGGGAAAGGTTTATTTCGGATGCAATGTAGAAAACTCGGCTTATCCCGAGGGAACTTGTGCAGAAGCGGGTGCAATAGCCTCAATGATTGCCGAAGGGGAAAATGAGATATCTGAAATTTGCATAGTGGCTGATAGCCCAAACCCGATCTCTCCCTGTGGTGGTTGCCGACAAAAACTTGCCGAATTTTGCCAACCTTCCGTTCCAGTCCACCTGGCAAACCTGGATGGGATTCTTGAAAGTCATACTATGGCGGAGTTGCTTCCCAATTCTTTTTCTTCGGATCATCTGCCGAACGAATGAGCATTCCTATCATTCTTGCCAAGGTGCGGGATCGTGTTCCGCTTGATAAAAAAGAGATTCAGGAGTTTTCATCCGGTCTCGCCGATGAATCTGTAAGTGATGCTCAGGCTGCAGCCTTTGCCATGGCAGTTTGCCTTAAGGGATTGAGCGAACGAGAACGGGTGGATCTTACCTTAGCCATGCGAGATACAGGCAATATCAGGGAGTGGGATTTGTCCGGTCCTGTAATTGATAAACACTCAACCGGTGGAATAGGGGATAATGTTTCTTTGATCATTGCTCCAATATTGGCTGCAAGTGGTGCTTATGTCCCAATGATTTCTGGTCGGGGACTCGGACATACTGGAGGAACTCTGGACAAACTGGAATCAATATCAGGATACCGAACCAAGGTTTCAGGAGATGAATTTGAGCGAGTTGTTTCTGATGTGGGCTGTGCTATCGTGGGAGCAGGAGATGGAATTGCTCCGGCTGATAAGAGGCTCTACGCGATTCGTGATTTAACAGGTACTGTGGAGAGCATCGATCTTATTACCTCTTCTATTCTTTCCAAAAAATTGGCTGCCGGATTAGAGGGTTTAATTTTGGATGTAAAAGTGGGAAGTGGTGCATTTATGGAGGAAATTGATCAGGCAAGGGAACTTGCCCGCTCATTGGTATCGGTGGCCAATGGAGCAGGTTGTCGAACATCCGCCCTGCTTACTGATATGAATCAATCCCTTGCATCCTCAGCTGGCAATGCTCTTGAAGTAAAGTCTGCTCTTACGGTACTTCAGAATAAACCGGGTGAGGAACGATTACTTGAGTTAACCCTAGCACTTGGTTCACGCCTGTTGATCAATGCTGGAATATTTTCTAACGAAAACAATGCAAGACAAAGCATGGAGGAGTCCTTAAGTTCAGGAAAAGCTGCGGAAATTTTCGGAAGTATGGTCGCTGCTTTGGGTGGTCCCAATGATTTTATTGAGAACTCCAATGATTATCTTCCAGTAGCAAGAAATATTTTAGATTTCCCATCTCCACGCTCAGGCTATTTGAAAGCAGTCAATGGAAGGATTTTGGGACTTACGGTCATTGAACTGGGTGGCGGTAGAAAAAAGGCTGATGACATTCTTAATCTTTCCGTTGGTCTTGATCAGTTTGTCCGGATTGGCGACAAAGTTGAGCATGGAGATCCTCTTTTACGGATNCATGCTTCTGATTATCNGGACATNGAGCNTGCAAAAAATTTGCTTTCGGAAGCTTTTCAGTTTTCNGAAAATCCGGTAGAATCAAATTCATTGATTNTGGAATCCATAACTCACGAANTATGAACGAAAATCTTACTATCATTGATCACCCACTTGTTCAGCACAAATTAACCNTGATGAGAAGAAAGGAAACGCCAAGTTCCTCCTTTCGTCAACTCCTCTGGGAGATATCAATACTTCTTGCCTATGAAGTTACCCGTGACCTTCCTCTCCAGGAAGTCTCGGTTGAAACCCCTCTTTGTCGGACTAAAGCTTTTCAACTTTCGGGTAAGAAGCTAGCCCTTGTTTCTATTATGCGTGCAGGCAATGGATTGCTCGATGGTATACTTGAATTGATACCCGCTGCACGGGTTGGGTTTGTTGGCTTGTACCGGGACGAGGAGTCCCTCGAACCTGTTGAATATTACTGCAAAGTACCCGATCAGTTGGAGGATCGGTTGGTAATTGCGGTTGATCCGATGCTTGCCACAGGTAATTCTTCCGTCGCTGCTATTACACGCTTGAAAGAAGCAGGAGCTAAAGATATTCGTCTCCTTAGTTTACTTGCCGCACCTGAAGGAGTTGCCTGTATGAAAGACGCTCATCCGGATGTTAAGGTTTTTACTGCTTCTCTAGATCAGAGATTGGACGAAAAGGGATATATTGTTCCTGGACTTGGTGATGCTGGGGATCGAATGTTTGGAACTAAAAACTGATTTTTATGGATTTACAAAAATCTGATCAAATACTTGATGTTGTCCTCATTGGTAGTGGAGTGATGTCTGCCAATCTGGGAGCACTTTTGAAATCAATAAATTCTTCTTTGAAGATTGAGCTTTATGAGGTGACTAAAGAACTTTCCTTTGAGAGTTCAAACGGGTGGAACAATGCAGGAACTGGACATGCAGGAATTTGCGAGCTGAGTTATACACCTGACCGTGGTCCGGATGGAAAGGTAAGAGTTGAAAAGGCAATTGAAATATTTGAACAATTTGAGCTAACCAAACAATTTTGGGCTTATGCTGTAAATTCAGGAATGATTGATGATCCATCTTCTTTCATAAATGCCGTGCCGCACATCTCTTTTGTATATGGTCAGGAACAGGTTGATTTTTTAAAGTCCCGTTTTGAACAGATGTCCAAACATCCCTTTTTCTCGGAAATGGAATACAGTGAGGACCCTGAAATAATTCGTGATTGGGCACCGCTTTTGATGGAGGAGAGGGAAAATATGCCTGTCGCAGCAACTCGAATGCGAGCTGGTACAGATGTAAATTTTGGAGAGCTTTCGAGAAAATTGATTTCTTGGCTAGGTAATCAAAAATATTGTTCGGTTTACACAGAAAACCGGGTGACTGATTTGAATCGTTGTAAGGAAGGTTGGGAAGTTACCATTAAAGATCTTGCAACCAATCAAATTCGTAAGGTTAAAACCAAATTCATTTTTATTGGTGCCGGAGGAGGGTCCCTTCCATTATTACAAAAGGCGGGGGTGCCAGAGATTCGAGGATATGGAGGATTTCCAATAGGAGGGCAATGGTTAGTGTGTGATAAGCCTGAAATTGTTAAACGGCATAATGCGAAAGTTTATGGATTATCTCCGGGAGCCGCTCCAACTATGGCTGTTCCGCACTTGGATAGTCGGTGGTTGGAGGGAAAAAAGACCCTTTTATTTGGTCCATATGCTGCATGGACAACAAAATTTCTTCATCGTGGTGGAAGTTTCTTGGATCTTTTTCAATCAATCAAATTACATAATGTTTTAACTCTAATCAAAGTTGGTGTGAGTAATATACCCCTGGTAGGTTATTTGATTCAGCAAGGTTTACAAAGCATGAGTACTAGGATGAAAGAATTAACAAATTTTTATCCGGAGGCAAAAACAGAAGACTGGAAGTTGATAGATGCGGGAATCCGGGTGCAAGCTATTAAGAAGGAAGATGGAGATGCAGGTATTGTTCATTTTGGAACAGAAGTTGTAACCACGGAAGATAAGAGTGTATCCGCTTTGCTTGGTGCATCACCCGGAGCGTCAGTATGTGTGCACATTGTTTTGGAAGTAATCCAAAAATGCTTCCCTGAGGAAATGAATAAAGAAAAGACCAGAGATATGATTGAAGAGATGATCCCAGTCTACGGGAAAAATATTAGTTCACTAAAGAATGAAGATGATATCCAGCGATACAAAAAGTGGAATAATTCTGCGGAAAGTATCCTCGGACTAAAATAATCGTTCTGAAATTACTTTACTACCATAATTCCCCTCATCATTGCATAATGACCGGGGAATGTGCACACGAATTGATACATGCCAGGCTTGGAAGGTGCTTTAAATTTTAATACCTCCGATTCTCCAGGCCCAAGCAATTGAGTGTAAGCAATAACATCATCTTTGACAGAATCAGGTAGAGCATTGGTCGCATTAGCGCCGGCCTGCATAGCTTTTCCTCCAAATGCGATGGCTGAAATACCTTCCTTGAGGATAACCAGATTGTGACCCATAGCAATTTTGGGTAATTTTCCTTCGTTTGTGAATTTTAATTCCACCGGTTTTCCAGCTTGCACTTCAAATTCTTGCAGACTGAACTTCATAAGGTCGTTACCAGAAATGGAAACTTTCGTTAAAGCCTGAAGGGATGAGGTAAATAATAACCCAACGAAGANGAATGGAATATATTTCATNNNATNAATNTTAATAGGAAAATAGGTAAACCCAAATTTNACGGCTTTNAGCTAGCAGTTCTTTAATAAATTTTGATTCTTCTTCACTGGCTTGTTTCTTTATGATAGTGTGATTTTCCATTTTTTAATTCATTACTTTGAATTTTATTTCTCCCAACTTAAAACTTATTAAAATGATCCTTCGTACATATTTCATTTTCGTTCATGTTTCGGTTATAGTTTTATTCTTTTTCCAATCCAATTCCTTTGCAAATCGGTTAAATTCTAAACCGGTTAAATCCTACACATGGACAACGGATCATATGCATGTCGGAGTAAGATGGCAGCCTTTCGGTCTAAAGGGTTGTGATCTTTATGATGCAAATAGGCCATTAATTTCTAAACATAGTAGTTACGCACAGTTTTGGGTNAGTTGGAGTGCAGTTGAACCAACAANAGCTCATACAGATTACAAAAAAAATATGTCTGGATACCTCGATGCGATAGAACGAGCAGTGGATGCATGTGTAGCCCGCGGAGTAAAAACTGAATTTGTTATGTGGCATTGTCCAGGGTGGGCATCTGAATCCGGAAAGTCGGGTGGATGGAAGCCAAAAGTTGGCGAATATCCAGCATTCACNAAGCGGATTGCCAACCATTTNAANGGTAGNGTTGATGCTTATCAGTTATATCACGAAGTAAACCTNCAGGGAATGATGAATGANGCGGATATGAATTTTATAATGAGTGAAATTTTTACAAATGGAGGACAAGCAATACGGGATGTTTATGATGCAGAGCCTAAAGTTCCGGTCGTTATATCAACCTCCGGAACATCTCCCTGTCAACCTTGTCCAGCCCGTGAGGGTTTAAAAGGAAATGGTGCGGAAGCAGTAGATGATTATTATGATCAATTAATAAGAAATTCAGAACTGATGAAGGTTGTGGATGCTTTAAATCTTAATATCTCAGATCATTTTAATGGATATGGGATGATGGATGGGGAACTTATTCCGAATTGTTGGACTCAATATGACATGGCCAGAAGCAAACTTGATGAGGCCGATTATCAATCAAAAAAAATTCTTTCTTCTGAGTCATGGATTGTGTGGGATGATTCCAACAACAATCATGATGTAAATGGGGATGGATTAAGAAATGAATTGGATGCCTTTGATAAAACAATCACCATATTTGGTAAAGTTCTAGAACGTGGCTTAAACACGGTTAATATGCCTTGGTGTGATAACTCAAGCAGATGGTCTATGGGTTTAGTTAAAAGGGTTGATTACAATGGAAGGATAAAAGAATTAAAACCAGAATGGGTCATTCCATCAAATGATGGAGGACCTGATATTGTTACTCGGAAAATTGGTTTGAGAGGTTCTTCAGATGATACATTTAATCCGGTTGAAATGTCAGAAAGTGGATTACCATTCACTGAAAAAAATTATATTAATCCGGGTGATCCAAATCATCTTCATTATTATGCCTGGCGTTGGTTTTCGGAAATAGCAGGGGGTTCTGATGAAGTTATACGACATGCAATTAAAGGGGAAAAAGGAAATGATATTCTTGTGTCAGGAACTGGAATAACCGGAAATGAACAATATAAAATATCATCCTATAATCGGAGTAAAAAAACTTTTACAGTGCTCATTTATTCAAGTGGTGCGAACGGAAANGGTTTTATGGATATTTCAATTCCATCTACAATTCAGGAAGGTAAAAAGTTCAATAATGATGATTCCAAGATCGATTTTCGGGGTGAAGGTTTTCGAAACGGAACAAAATATAAGGCAAGAATTGAAACAAAAAATCTGAGTAGAAAAGACGGAAGCGATCAAGATTTGTATAAAGTTGATATACGCCAATCTATAGTCCGGAATGGGGAATTGAAGTGTAGATTAAGTAAGGTAAATAAATTTACCAAAGTTGAATTTTATAAGGTTTTTTAAATTCAACTTAACCTGAGACTAAGNTGTACTATAAAGATTTAAGGTTGATATAATCCGTAAGAATACCCAATCGAATCAAGAATATTCATCAGTTGTTTCCCGTATTTTAAGTANATTTCTATTGGGTCTTCATTCGATCCAGTATTTGCATCAGCATCATGAAATACTGCTGCGAGGTGGGGTTCGATTGAAATTCCACCGTCGAAACCATCTTGCATGAGATCTGTCATGATTTTTGTAATCTGTCCCTCGCCCTCACCAGGATAGGTGTAAACTTCTTTCCCTTTTGTATTTTCAGAAGGCTCTATGCAGTCTTTTATATGAACATAAGCAATGTGCTTTTTTACATTCTGATAAAATTCCCATGGATCTTGCCATGGCTTTTCTTCCTTCGAATGATCCCGGGTAAATACCGGATTACCAGTATCATAAACTAATTTTAATCCGGGAAGGGATTCTATGAGTTCTAGTGTATGCTGCGAACTCATACCCCCGTAATTCATGCAATTTTCATGCAGAACAGTAATACCTTCCGCTTGAAAAGCTTCGAGAATTAATCCTAATCTACGAATTCTCTCCTTCACCATTTGGTCATCGCCGTCCAAAACTTTGTAACTCATGATGCGCACATATTTTGCACCAAGTCTTTTCATTCGGGGGATGGCTCGATTAATCTCAGCTTCTGTTATAGAAAANTCATCCCTGACATCTTTCCCCCAGTTGGCAATCGCAGAACCAAAAGCATTTATGTAAACCCCGCTTCCATCGAGGGNTTCACAAACTNTCTCAAAGGCTTCATCACTAATGTCGTGTATATTCTTGCCGTCTATAAACCTGGATTCAATGGCATTCCACCCCAGTTTTTTTGTAACCTCAATCTGGGTTTCAAGATTTTGAGATGCCTCGTCCGCAATACCTGATAAATACATAATAAAATTTTAAGAGTTAGAGTGATATTCGAGCACCGTTGCTGTTGATTGATTTGTAAATCGCTGTGATTAATTCGACTGCTCGTCGTCCTTCTTTGCCATCGATTTCTGGTTTTGTATTTTTTCGAAGAGCTTCCAGTGCATTTTCAAAATTTCGTTGATGCCACTGAAAGTCTATCGCTTTTGGGTCGGCAGCTCCTGCACCTGAGNATTTTTGACCAAGCCCATATTTAGAAAGTATTTCGTCATCTTCTTTATGAGTATCTTTTAAGTCCCATATGCTAAATTTGTCATCCACCATCATGATAGACCCCTGGTCTCCGCATATATGAATGGAGGCGGGCAATCCATCATTTGAATAACAGGCTGTTGAGGCTTGGATAACCCCCCTGGCACCTGATTTGAATTCAAGGATTGCAACAGCAATATCCTCCACTTCGATTCCCTCATGGGCTTCCAATCCACCCGATGCGGAAACAGAAGAGACATCACCCATTAGGTGTAACATTAAATCAATAGTATGGATCGATTGATTCATGAGTGCACCACCGCCATCTAAATCCCATGTGCCTCTCCAGGCTCCACTATCGTAATATTCCTGAGTCCGCCACCATTTGATCTGAGTATCACATAGAACGATTTTTCCGAGCCGNCCCTGTTGGATTGCTTCCTGGAAGATACGAGTCGATTCATTAAAACGACGAGGGAAAATCCCGGATAGAAAAACTTCGTTTTCTTCGCAAATCTGAATCATCTGATCAATCCGATCGGTGTTAATCTCCAGTGGTTTTTCACAAATTATGTGNTTTCCAGCTTTTGCAGCAGCCAGTGTGTGGTCGAGATGGACTCCACTAACTGAGCATATGGTAACNATATCTAATTCGGGATGNGCAAGAAAATTGTCTAGATTTGAATATGCGTGACATCCGTATTTGGAAGAAAAATCAGCTGCCTTACTTTCTTTTCTTGCATAAGCTGCTACTAATTCCGCTCCATTCATTGCCTGAATAGCCTGAGCATGAAAATCTGCAATTACACCCGCTCCAATGATTCCTATTTTAAATTGTTTTTCTGACATTTTTTTATCAAACGATTTAAGATCATATTTGATTCGATGAACTAAATTGACGTTCGGGTTAACTCGTGTAAAGCCTTAAGCCTTTGCGAAAGAAAATCCTATGAAAGTTTTACTCACAACCACATCTTTTCAAGATACACCTGGACCACATCATGATAAATTGCTTGATGCTGGTTTCGAACTCATTTGCGAGAGAGGTCCTTTGCCAGAATCAAAAATGTTGCAATTAGTTGGAGATGTTGACGCCTTTCTTTGTGGTGATGATGAAATTACGAAGAGTGTAATAGACAAGGCTATTCCCANACTTAAAGTTATTTCAAAATATGGTATTGGCCTAGATAAAATCGATGTTGATTATGTTTCTGAAAATGGGATTCCGTTAACCTTTTGTCCGGGTGTAAATCATACTACTGTAGCTGAACATACTTTTGCACTCCTTCTTGCCCTTTCCCGAAAATTAGTCACTGAGGCTAATCATTGTTCAGGAGGTGAATGGGTTCGTTTGACCGGAAATGAAATTATGGGGAAAACAATTTCAGTAATCGGAATGGGGAGAATTGGAAAGGAAGTTACCACACGTGCCAAAGCTTTTGGCATGAAAGTTATTGGTTACGATCTATTTTGGGACGATGCATTTGCTGATCAGTATGAGGTACAAAGAGCTGAGAATATTGATCAGGCACTTAGTGCCGGTGATATCATCAGCTTACATGTAAATTTAACAGAGGAAACGAGGAACTTAATAGATGAGGATAGCATTTCCAAAATGAAAAAAGGAGTTATCATCTTAAATTGTGCCCGGGGAGAAATTGTAAATTCAAATGAATTAGCATATGCCCTGAATAACGAATTGGTTGGTGGTTACGGCTCGGATGTACTTGATCAGGAACCTCCCCCGGTTGACCATCCTCTTCTGAAAGCTAAAAATACCATCATTACGCCTCATATTGGATCCAGAACATATGAATCTGTCCAAAGACAAGCTGGTATGGCGGCAGATAATCTTATTCTTGCTTTGTCAGGTAAAAAGCCACTTGCCCAGGCTAATGATGTTCCGATTCCCCAATCTTCAATCAAATAATATTCAGTTTTATTATGAGTGATACAGAGGAAATTTTTTATATCGTTCCNAAAGAACAACATAATGAGCTTGTTAGAAAAGCTTATTCAAGTAGAGGTTTTAACGATGAGGAGTGTGANGCAGCCGCTCGNTTTTCAGCATATGCCACGCAGCATGGTATACGTACTCACAACGCTTTAAAGGCTCTTCATCTTGATGATCTTTTTGGTTCAAAAGCCGGGGGTTGTAAGCCCGCTGCAAAGATTATCAAAAAAGAATCCCAGTTTGCAGCTTCTCAGGTTTGGGATTGTCAATATAAGCTTGGGCAAGCCACTGCCTATGAGGCAATGGATGCTTGTATTGAATTGGCTGATAAATATGGGATTGGACAAATTTCAGTGGATCAGGCTTTTCATTATTTATGGGGTGGGGGATATGTGATGGATGCAGCCAAGAGAGGCTACATAGCTTATACGAATTGTACGGCTGCCATAACTGAGGTGGTTCCCTTTATGGGTAGCAAGCCCACTTTGGGGACNAATCCACACTCCTGGGGTTTTCCGACTACAGAGGCTCTTGGTTTCCCTATTGTTATTGATTGGGCAACTTCGGTTATTGCCATGGGAAGGGTTCAGCAACTTAAGAGGGAGGGNAAATCTCTTCCTCCGGGTGCTGCNGTNGANAACAANGGAAATGAGACTACCAATCCGGANGAGGTTGCCGCTCTTAAGCCTTTTGGTGCNCACAAAGGATATGGTCTATCGTTNATTAACGAATTGGTGGCCGCATTTATAGGTGCATCAAAGCCTACTTTAAGGAGTAGACATCTGGATGATGAAGATAAACATACTCCTAATTTTTATTTCCAAGTTATTCACCCGGAAGCCTTGAGCAGTGGAGCATTTGCAAAGGGAAGAAATCAAACGGAAAATATAAAGGTTGTTCTGGATGATATTCTTGGAGAAGGTAACGAGAATTGTATTATTCCCGGACAGATTGAAGCAAAATTTGCTGCATTGACGGAAAAAGCGGGCGGGTTGCTTTTTTCCGAAAAAGAAATTTTAGAATTTAATCAAATTGCTGATGAATGCGGTGCAGAACCTTGGCAAATGAGTGATTTTCAACCAAATAAATAGGATATTATGAGCCTCCAAATTAAATCAAAATCTGAATGTCGCTATGATCTCGTCTCACTTGGAGAAATTATGNTNCGGTTGGACCCAGGAGAGGGAAGAATTCGTACAACTCGTAATTTTGCTGCTTGGGAGGGTGGGGGCGAGTACAATGTTGCCCGTGGTTTACGTCGATGTTTCGGAATGGAAACAGGAGTAGTNACTGCATTTGCGGATAATGAAATTGGTCGTTTAATTGAGGACTTCATTTTTCAAGGTGGTGTGGACACATCACTTATTAAATGGGTTCCCTATGATGGTTTGGGTCGAGATGTTAGGAATGGTTTAAATTTTACGGAAAGAGGTTTTGGGATTCGTGGTGCTGTGGGTGTTCCCGACCGCGGTTTAACTGCCTCNTCACAGTTAAAAGTCGGGGATATAGATTGGGATGATCTNTTCGGTAGACTAGGTGTTCGCTGGTTTCATACCGGAGGAATTTTTGCGGCCCTGTCTGAATCCACCGCTGAAGTAACAGAGGAAGCGGTTCAATCTGCACAAAAGCATGGCACCATTGTATCTTATGACCTCAATTATAGACCATCACTTTGGAAGTCGATTGGAGGAATAAAGAAAGCACAGGAAGTGAATCGTTCGATAGCCAGAAATGTCGATGTTATGATCGGGAATGAAGAAGATTTCACCGCCTGTCTAGGTTTTGAAGTTGAGGGAGTAGATGAGGCTATATCTTCTATTGAAGTAGAAAATTTTAAAAAAATGATTAATCAAGTTGTGGAAGAATTTCCAAATTTTAANGCAACTGCAACTACGCTAAGAACTGTAAAAACTGCAACTCTTAATGACTGGGGTGCGATATGCTGGCAGGATGGAAATTTTTACGAGGCAATTCATCGTCCTGATTTGGAAATCCTCGATCGTGTTGGAGGAGGAGACAGTTTTGCATCTGGTTTAATTTATGGTTTTCTGACGGGGCAAAACGCTGATAAAGCGGTGAATTATGGAGCTGCACACGGTGCTCTTGCTATGACTACACCCGGTGATACTTCAATGGTCACAGTTTCAGATGTAGAAAAAGTAATGAGTGGGGGAGGAGCCCGGGTTGTAAGGTAAGGCAATTATGAAAAACTTATTTNATATCAGAGAAAAAGTAATCGTAGTAACCGGGGCAACGGGTGTTCTTGCGGGAGGCACTGCAAAATACCTTCAACAACAGGGTGCGAAAGTTGTTTATGTTGGAAGGAATCAGAAAAAAGTAGATGATGTACTTTCAGAAGCATCCAAAATTTCAGATCATTACTTTGGGGTTACCACCGATGTATTAGATGAGGAAGGCTTGAATTATGGATTCGAAAGAGTGATTGAAAAATTTGGCAAGGTCGACTCGCTCATAAACGGTGCTGGAGGTAATATGCCTGGTGCGACAATTGGTCCGGATAAAGAAATTTTCGATCTTGATATCGAAGACTACAGTAAAGTGATGGATTTAAATTTAAAAGGTACTGTACTACCCACTCTTACTTTTGGAAAAGCTTTTAAGGAACAAAAGCATGGTTCGGTAATCAATTTTTCCTCGATGTCCTCGACTCAAGCCCTTACCCGAGTGCTTGGTTATTCTAATGCCAAGGCAGCAATAGATAATTTTACTAGGTGGATGGCCACTGAGATGGCGATAAAGTATGGTGATGGAATACGGGTTAATGCAGTTGCTCCAGGGTTTTTTATTTCTGATCAAAATCGTGCCTTACTTGTTAATGAGGATGGTTCATATACGGAACGAGGACAGCAGGTTATAAACAAAACCCCATTCAAAAGATTTGGAAAGCAGGAAGAAATTTACGGGGCGATTCATTATCTGATATCTGATGCAGCATCATTTGTAACCGGGACAGTTGCTCCGGTAGATGGTGGTTTTTCTAGTTTTTGCGGAGTTTAATTCTTTCTTTTATCATCTTATGATGAAGGCAAAGTATTACTCGACTTCTGAACTAGCCCAAAAAACTGGGACTTCGAGGCAGGTAATATCTGCAATTATCAATGAGAAATGGAAAGAGAAAAGAATATCGCAAGCAACATATGATCGTGTAAGGGAAGCAATGGATGATCTCGGTTTTGTTCCAGACAGGACAGCAATATCCCTTAAAAAAGATCGAAGAAAAAAAGTGGGGGTCATATGTCACGGGCCTCTTTATTCTCATATTCTTACAGCAATTGAAAAACTTAATCATCACTTTTTAGAGCAACATATATCAGTAGAGATGAATATGAGTTCGGAAGGTGGGCTGGCAGATGGCTTTCGAGATTTGATGGGGCAACGCGTTGAAAGNATTATTATACTTTTAAGTCCAATGACTCTTAATTTTGGAGAAGTGGATTTGAAAGATCCAACTCTTTTAAATCTNATTCGTGCGGTNCCNTGTATAATATACAATTTTCCATTTGGAGTACATGATCAATCTTTGGAAGATGAACTTGTTAGAGGGGGTTCACGATTAATAGGATTTTCAAAGGAAAAAGCCTACAGAGAATTTTTCAAATCGTTTCAAGACCCTCAAGAGAGCCGAATCCTGATCGATGATAAAATATTTTCTCTTTTTAAACTGGATAGTCAGGTGGAAAAACTTTTCAAAAAGTTCGGATGTATTGATACTTATCCTAATCCTCAAGTGAATAGTTTAGATAAAAATCCTTTTATAATCGGAGAAAAATTAGCTGGGCATCTGCTTTCAATCATAAATGAAAAAAGGTATAATTTTGTCCTTACTTCATCTGATCGTATTGCACAGGGTATGGCTAAGGCTTTGAAANGATCAGGTTTTTTAATTCCGGATGAAATCAATATTCTAGGCTTTGATAATATAGACGACCGACCCTATTTTAAGCATAGTTTACCTACAATTGAGGTGCCAATACAATCCATGATTGCTGAACTTTTAAGCCTCCTGAATACACCAAAATCAAAAAATGCAAAGTTTTTGGTCGATGCCAAATTGATGTATGCATGATTTTATTCTACTCTTATCCTTGATTTTTACTTCTAAGCCAAAGATTTTTTTTACAAATTAGGATAGAACTGAAGATTAAAAATGAGCCCATGGATAAGCGGATCGATGTATCAGTNGTTAGTTCCCTGGCTTCTCCAAAAATAAANAGCGAGCAAAGGACTGCGAGCGGAACGACTGCATTGTTAAATGCGGCTAATATACCATGATTTGTTTGAGTTGCTCCTTTATTCCAAAGAAAGAACCCAAGTCCGGAAGCAATACAGCCTAAATATATAAGTGATTTCCACTGATTAGGGCTAATTTCTAGACTGGTCCAATCTGTCCAGAAAAAAGAAAAAAGCATAGCACAAAGAAAACCTCCAAATACAAGCATGGAAAATACTTCACGATCTTTAACTCGTGAGTTTCTTATTTTCCAATCCTTGTATGCGACTTGTCCATAAGCAAATGAAGCACCTGCAAGTTGCATTAATAAAAACCCAATCAAAAAATCGCCTGACGGGATTTCCTTAGCTTTTATTAAATAAGCTCCCATAACAGATAAAATTGCCGCGAACAAAAACNTTTTTGAAAGCATGTGCCTTTGAATGTCATGAATGAAAACCACATACAGTGGGGTAAATATGGAAAAGAGTGCGACCAAGTGGGATGGAAGGTAAAAGAATGCTTTCATGTAGGATACATACATGATACCAAATTGAATAAATCCTAATCTAATTAATTTAATAGATTCTTTTCGATTTATGGACTTTAAACGAAGCCAAGGAAGGAAGATGAGGGTTGCACAAGCCAATCGNATNGAAGAAGNAAAGAATGAATCAACTCCANCCAATGAATTGCCAATCAGACCGAAGGAAAAAGCCCAGATGACTGAAACTATACCCAGATAAATCATAGGTGCGANNGGNTTACGAGCTGCTTTGGCTAATTTCTTTAAGGGTTAAAACCCTATTACATAAAACCTACCACCTGTAAGTGGCTCCAAGGGAAAACTGGTCTCCTCGACCCTGAGTACCNGGAATATCCTGAAAGTCTTCGTCCCACGGTTTATCGAAGGCGATGAAAATCTCTAAGTCATTGATTTGAGAGGGGTAGTAACTGGCAGCAAAGTAAGAATTTATTGTGCTATCAGGTCCGGTCCTAATTTGGTTTTCTCTTTGCTGTCTCCATTCATTATCCATTCGAATTTGAATTATATCAATTGGGTCCCAGACAAAACCAAGAGTTATCCTTTGTTCAGGATAGTTGAGAGCGTAAAAGCTACCCACGAAATCAGGTTTCTTGTAATCTTCCTTTTTCTTTAAGTAGGCGTAGCTTGAGATAAATTCAAAGTTTTCCCACTGTCTTGATGCGACTACTTCAAATCCAAAAGTTTTAGTATCTACAGGATTAGCAGTACGGTTTACATCACCAACAAAGTAAGTCCAGTCAGTTAGATCATCGTCCCAACGATAGAAAATACTCGTATCAATTTTCCAATCATCTGTCTTTATATAATGTCCAAGCTCAATAGTTTTTGAAGTTTCCCTGTCCAAACTATGGTTACTCCTGAAAAGACCACCTGTATCATTTCCTCCAATAGCAGTATATCCAACAACTTGAGAAGTTTGAGAATAACCAAAATGAGTTTCAGAAAAAGAGTTATTATCATGGGTTTTTGTTCTAGTAATTCTGAAGATTGGAGAAGCTTTTGAACTGTTTCTATTGGTATCATCCCATGACGCACCTGCATTAATAATTAGGTTTTCATCAGCACCAAGTTCCATCCTGTACTCTGGCAAAAGGCTTAGCTTAATGTAGTCTCGCGATGTAAACTTACCTCGGTCCAAACCTTTGTATCGTGTGCCGTCATATTCAGTATATGTATCAATTTGATCGCTCGAGTACTGAGCATAATGCGTAATAGCAAAGTTCTGATTCACAACATGATTACCTGAAATAGAGATACCAGAAATCTTAGTTTCATGGTACCCAGCCCATTGAGTGGATCCAGCAACCCAAAGAGGAGCATCTCTCTTCAAAATATAATGATCCGTATTTATCCTCTGAAAAAGACTGGTCTCCCAAGAACTGTCTTGTTTGTAAGTCTGCTTGTGATTGAAGAAAAANAGCTGTGTTTGGTAGTCCTCTGTCTCTTTTCTATCGGGGTTTGCGGTATACATGCCTGGCCATCCATAAAACTTGTCTTGATATCCTGCAAAAAAATCCGTTTGTGAATCTGGGCCGAGCAATTGAACACGACCTGAGGTTCGCTTAAAAGAGTGATCACCGAATGGGATAGTACCATCGCTTTCTGATCTTGAGCCCTCNATTTCAGCACCCCATGTCCAATTTTCGGAATTTGCATATTGTCCAGTCAGTGCATGGTGTAAACGTTGAAAGTTAAGAGCATGATCTCCTGCACCCAAGGTTAAGCTTCCTCCGCNAGTAATCTCTTTCCATGAATATGAAATAGTGCCAGCATTACTATTAAATCCTCGAAGGGCGTTGTCGGCACCAGTTAAGATTTTAGGCTCCCCGAGCATTTCAGGAGCGATGGGAAGTTCTGTGGTGTAGTGACCAGTTTGTGGGTCAAGAAGGGTCGCACTTCCGACCATTACACCAGTATTTTCAAATGTGCCTCCTCTTATACTAACATCTCCTTGTGCTTCAGCCATGTTTCGCGATTGCATATCAATTCGAGGATCAAAGTCCAAATTTGAAATGGGAGTTTCATATGTGGTAACTGGTCTTTGATTAGCAGTTTCTTGTCCTAGGACAGTAAGAGTGGGGAGGCTTTCCGCAATGGGTTGATTATTTTCTTGTGCAATTAAAGTAGCCACCCAAAAAAAGGTAATGAATAAAATGTTAGGATTAATAAATTTGTTGGTTAACATTTAGTTATTGATAGATAATTTACATGGTATCTACAAACGTTAATTGATATTAATTCTTTAGTTAACAATTAATTAAAAAGTTATAGAAACTTATTTTATTTTACGACTTGTTTTGAATTGGATAAATAAATTATGAAAGTTAAACAGGGACAAAATGATTCTCAATTCGATGAAATTTTTCTTGCTGGAGGATGTTTGTGGGGAGTCCAGGAGTTTCTCAGGCATTTACCTGGCATTCATAGAACGGAAGCGGGTCGGGCAAATGGTATATCCAATTCAATAAATACAGAGTACGACGGATACGCGGAATGTGTTAAGGTTGTATTTGATTCAGAAAAGCTCTCAATTAATAGATTACTCGGGTATTTCTTTGAAATTATTGATCCATTTTCATGGAACAAGCAGGGAGGAGATATTGGAGAAAAATACAGAACTGGAATATACAGTGAAAATCCTAAACATCTTTACAGTGCTCAAAAATTTATTTTGAAGCTTAATGATGCAGATTCTGTAGTTGTTGAAATTCGGCCTCTTACAAATTACCTCAGAAGCAGTGATGAGCATCAGGACAGATTACAAAAATATCCTAATGAGAATTGCCACATCCCTCTAAAACTTCTCCACAAATATAAGATAAAAAAAATCTAAATTAGAGATTGGGACCCAGAGGACTGGACAAAGAACTGGCAATACCCCGCAGGATTTGAATTTCCGTTTCGGTGGTCTTACCATCAAAATCAATGGTTTTGGCACATGCATCGATAAGCGATCGTTTGGCGGAAGCCGTCATCCGGTTTAATTTTTTAAGTGCCTGATCAATTGAAGAAAGTCCGCAGTTTTGAATCTTTGGGATAGGGATTACACAGTTTCTGTCTAAAGATCGAAAACCAGCTTCATAAGCAGGCTTTGGATCTGCACCCTCTTGTCCATAGTGAGCAAGAGCACCCAAAATGACGGCACACTCCTCAAGGCATTTTATAACGGAGCTTCTTCCATGAAGTTGCCGTGGGTAGTGTTTTTTGCCAAAATCAAATTCAATTACTTTGTGCAAGCACCATTCGAAAAGATCGATGCTTTCATCTGCATGAATTAATTTTAAAATAATTGATTGAAAACGAGAAAATTGATTTTCCGAAAGTTCAGTTATAGCAGGACGTGTTTCTTCAATAAGAACTAATTTTTGCTCGCTGGATAAAGTTACAATTTCTTTTTGAATTTTCTCAGTTTGTAAGTTCGTACCTTCTTCTGCAAGTTGGAGAATTAGTTTCATCTGTCTTTCTCTTGCTTCCATATTTTTTTGATCTAGCAAAAGAGCAAAGATAATGCATCTGCTACCGAAAGGGTCTTTTACTTCCCGCATTAAAGATTCGGGTATGGAGGAAATTAATGATCTAACTTCAGCTAGCTTTTCCTCAGTTATTTGGCCTTCTGTTTTGAGGAACGAACTAGCTGAGGATGAAGAAGGCTCGGAGATGTTTCCTTTTTTGTGATTAAAATTTGAAGAGTCATTTTGAACTGAATTAGTAAATCCGGAAATATTATTTAAATTTGGTGCAGTAGAAAAATTATTGGATATCTTATCTGTTTGCGGATATTTATTATTCCAGTTTGGTTCAATGCGCTTGATTCGAATTGGGAGTGGGGGGTGGGTTGAAAAAAGACTGCTTATTCCTGAACAGAAAAACATATGAGAAAACTCCTGTGCACCTGCAGAATTAATTTTCGAACCTTCCTTATATCCACCAATTCTCTTGAGTGCTCCGGCAATCCCATCTGGATTACGGGTGAACTGAACAGCAGATGCATCGGCAAGAAATTCTCTCTGGCGGCTAATGGAAGCTCGAATAATCGATCCAAAAAAACCACCGATCCAACCGATTAAAAGTAACCCGAGTCCAAGAATTATGATTATTCCACCACTGTTATTCTTGTCATTTCTTCTTCTTCCTGCACCTGAATAAAATCCCATGTTAAAAAGTATACGACCAATACTGGCTAAAAATACGATTCCAAATATGATTCCTGTAAGACGAATGTTTATGCGCATATCTCCATTTAGAATATGGCTAAATTCATGAGCCATAACGCCCTGTAATTGATCGCGGTTCAGTTTTGTTGCACATCCCCTGGTTACTCCGATTACTGCATCTCTTGGTGAATAACCTGCTGCAAAAGCATTGATTCCTTCTTCCTCCATCAAATAGACGGGAGGCACGGGAGTGCCTGAGGCAATTGCCATTTCTTCCACAACATTTAGGATTTGTCGAGACATCGGATCTTTAGTGTTTTGGTTTATTTTTTTACCACCCATGGACTCTGCAATTACTTTCCCGCCTTGCGAAAGCCATCCGATTCGTACTGCACTGGCAAGAAATACGACAATGATTGTTATAACTGTGCTTATGATAGCCAATTCAAAAGTCCACGCTGACGAGGCAAGACTGTTTTCATAACTAAATGCTATCGAGGCTAGGCAAAACACTGAAATAATGATACAGACTACTGCAGCAGCAAAAAGTAAATACAGGTACCCACTTAAACGGCGGGATTTATCTTGTTGTTCAAAGAAATTCATATTCTATGTTAAATTTTGAATTTAGTTCATTTTCGCAAGGAGGTATAGCGGGTAACCAAGGGAGGATGCTACGGTTCTGATGATTTGAGTTTCAGTTTCGCATATATTTTTATCGTGTAGGGCAGTAATTTCACATGCTTCAAGGAATTTTTTTTTGGCTCGTAGATTTAAATCATTGAGTCGGTCGATGGCTAAATCAAGTTTAGAAAATGTGCAGTCTTTTTTATAAATCAATTTTCTTTTTTTGTTTGAGTTTAAATGTTTAAACCCCATATTAAAAGCGAGATTTGGGTCTTCATTATCCTTACCATAATGAGCTAAGGTGCTCAGAATTATGTTACATTCATTAAGGCGGGAAAGAATCTGTTTACGTCCGTGAATTTGTCTGTTTGGGGTTCTTATGTGTTTAATTTTATGATTAACCAATTTTAAGAGGCTCCATTCAAAAAGTTGAAATTTTTTATCTTCTTTAATTAGCATATTGATGACAGATTCAAAATTTTTTACCTGCTCAGGAGATAAAAACGAAAGTTTAGAAGCGGCCATTTCAATAAGTACGAGTTTCTCCTCACAGCTAATTAAAGTGAGATAAGGAAAAATTTTCTGAGTATGTTGAGAGATTTTTGAATCTGTGCACTGATTTATTAGGGATATTTGTTTTTTTTGAATTGAGTGATGAGGGTCAAGTAACATTGCAAAAAGAAGACAATTTGATCCAAAGCTATCATGTGTTTGAACAGTAAGCTCTCTTGGGATTTTTTTGAGTAAATCCTGTGCATGCATGATTGATTTTTGACTAGAGGCTCTACTCTTATCACCTTCAACAGATGTATGCTCGAACTTTGAAGGTTTTCTTCTTTCGAATTGATTTCCGGTAAATGAGGTCCTTTTAAAGTTATTTTTCTCAAAGATCTTACCTTCGCTTATTTGATTTGTGTTTGGAAAAGCCGTATTCCAGCTTGGTATAATTCTTCTAATTCTTTTTTCGATGGGAGGGTGGGTTGCCATTAGGTTTTTCATGCAGGGGCCAAAGAACATATGGCAGAATTGTCTGGATCTTGGATTCCAAATTCTCGAACCTTTAGAATATCCACCAATGCATTCGAGTGCTCCCATGATACCTTCAGCATTTCGAGTAAATTGAACTGCAGATGCATCAGCTAAAAATTCTCTTTGCCTGCTTACTGATGAACGAATAATGGCACCAAGATAAGCTCCCAAAATTCCAATTATGTATAACCCAATACCGAGTAGATACCACCTAGACTTACCCTCTTCCTCTGGATAAAAAGGATCATCATGTGAGTCCATGATCGCTTGTCCGGCTCGTGCAATGAAAACAATCCCAAAGATTATTCCAGTCATTCGAATATTAATACGCATATCTCCGTTTAAAATATGACTGAATTCATGAGCTATTACCCCCTGTAACTGTTCGCGGTTTAATTTTTCTAGACATCCAATTGTCACTCCAATTACTGCATCTTCAGTAGAATACCCTGCTGCAAAGGCATTTATACCGTTTTCTTTCAATAGATAAACATGAGGGACCTGAACTCCAGATGCGATAGCCATTTCTTCAACAATATTTAGAATTCTTCTTTTTAACGGATTTTGCGAACTTGATGTAATGAGCTCTCCTCCCAGTGCGTTTGCAACCACCCAACCGCCTCCTGAAAGTTCTTTTATCTTTGATAAACTAATACCTATTATTAAAAAACAAACTACCCAAAGAGTGGAGATTAAGAAAAAAGGAGACCAAGCTAAGTCTCCAAGTCTATCGCTTCTTTCAAAAAACCAAGAAAGTAGAGAAAAAACTAGGAAGGAGATAAGTAAAACTACAAAACCAAATAGAATATATAGTTTTACAGATTTTGATTTTGCTCGTGATTGATGCTCAAAAAAGTCCATCTCTCGATGAGCAGAAAGTTTATTACCCTAGAATTGTACTTTAGGTGCTTCCTTAATTTTCTTACTTTCGAATTCAAGCAAAGTGGCATCTTGTCCGTGCCCAAACATTCCGGCAAAAAAAACAGGGGGGAAAGTTTGCTTATAGGTGTTATATTCCGTCACCGAGTCGTTAAAAGCTTGTCTTGAGAAAGCAACTTTATTCTCAGTTGAACTCAATTCTTCCTGTAAGTTTGCCATATTTTGGTTGGCTTTCAAATCTGGATAACTCTCAGATAGTGCAAAAATTCGACCAAGAGCACCACCGAGAAGTCCTTCTGCACCGGCTAGACCCGCAATTGCACCGGCATCACCAGGATTTTGCGATGCTGCCTGTAAACTACTTTGAGCTTGATTCCTTGCTTGAATAACCGCCTCTAGTGTTTCTTTTTCATGAGCCATGTACCCCTTGACCGTTTCAATCAAGTTGGGAATCAAGTCATACCTTCTTTGTAACTGAACTTCGATTTGTGAAAAGGCATTTTCAAAACGATTCTTTAATGTGACTAATTTATTGTAGATTCCTACAACTATCATCACCAGAATGATCAAGACACCGACTATTATGAGTGAGGTTATAAGCATGATAAGATATTGATTAAAAATTTATGTAAAAATAGTTGGAATCATGTTTCAAGGTCAAGAGGCTATTTAGTTTGAGACGGTTTTGTCTCTATTTCTTTATCTTTAGATGCCGATTTTAAAATAATAAAAAGATAAATCAAACCGATGATAAAATCCCATTTATTAATAAAATCAAAAGAAGCTCCGAAGTATCCAAATATGGTCTTTGCTACGATATATGGAGTTATAGCAATGATTGAAACTCTTAATAATGCTTTGAATGATAGTGATATCTTTAAGATTGAAGAAAAAATAAGACTTATCAGACAAAAGAATAGAATTTGAAATAGGGTGATTATGAAATCGAAAATGATGCAGATAATAAAAAGGACCGTACTGCCATATGATTTTATTAATCCCAACCAGTGATTTATAATTGGCTGATCAATTCTAAATGAATCAATATCCCTGAAACTGAGAAACCGAGTTTCTAAATCGTTTTTACGAGTGTAAACTCCCTCTTTATTGATTAAAACCTGTGCCTTTAATCCCTCGAGTGAGGTAATTGAATTTGTCGTATCTATTATAATACCCGGTTCACCATTTGAACGATTAACGATTTCGTATGGTTGTTGAGCATCCGCATATGCAAAACCATTTTTAATTTCAAATTTAGGAATTTGTTTAACGAAATCTGGTGCATCATTTTCAATAAAATCTTTGATTGAATAATGAGCTTTTATTGTAGTACCCAATAAGCAAACGCTCAAGAGTACGAAAAGGTATAAGAATCCTGTCTCTTTACTTTTTAATGTTGTGTGATTGTAGAAATCCTTCGAATAGAAGGCATAAAAAGGAGCTAAAAATAAAGATTTTCCTTTCATAATTAAAGTGGCTGAATTCTATAAATTTAAATTTCAAATTATACCCATCTATCCATTTCAGGGATATTATAAATTCTAACTTATTTTGTAGTTTGGAATGTGAAGTGCGATTGTATGATTCGGAAGGTTTAAATTTTCTCCCATATGGAATGTTGAAAAATTTCCATCCTTTTTTTTAAGGTATCTGTAATTATTTTTAATCTATGATTGTCCTATAGCAGGGGTGCCGGTGAATGTAAGTATTCCAAAAGGGCAAACTGTTTGGTAAATCAATTACCAGTATACTTTATTCAAAAAAGTGAAATCACCGCATGATCATTATTATTGGCAACTTGGGAATAAAAATGGACAGTGGGTCGTTCGTGAGAGTGACTGGAAACTTTATTCCAGAGCACGTGAAAATATCCGCCCTTCTGGAATTAAGGAAATGAGCAAAGAAGATAAAAAGTTCTTTCTTGTTAATCTAATTAAAGATCCTGGAGAAAGAAAAAACTGGGCTAAAGACAATCCAAATAAAGTAGAAGCTCTTGCCCTCCTTGCTAAAAAATATCAGAGCGATCTTGAAAATTCGAACCAGTGAATATTTTTTATTTTTTTGTCGGCAAAATAACTTCTTTTTTAAAAAGTAATTAAATAATTATGAAATTATTATTCCTCCTCATTTCTTTGGTATTTAGTACTGCCACAATTTGGGCTAAAAAGCCAAATATCGTATTCTTTTTTACCGATGATCAAACTTCCAGTATTCTTGGCTGTTATGGGCATCCATTGGTCAAAACTCCAAACATTGACCGATTGGCAAAAGAGGGTACTCGTTTTGAAAATGCATTTGTTAGTCAGTCAATCTGCTGGGTTAGCCGAACAACGATTCTTACAGGTTTAACAGGAAGAAGTTATGGTGTGCCTGGCAATCATGATATGGCAAAACCAGAGGCAGTCGAAAAGCTTTATGTAGATTATTTAAGGGATGCTGGATACCGCACAGGCTTTGCAGGAAAATGGCATGCTAAAATGCCTAAGGGATGGAAAGCACAGGATCATTTTGATGAATTCCATCCAATTGGAAGAAATCCATTTTATAAAAAACAACCGGATGGAAGCCTTCGTCATGAAACCGAATTGATAGTTGATCGAGGGATTGAATTTTTGGATACTCAGCCTGACGGAAAACCATTTGCCATTAATATGTGGTTTAATGCTTGTCATGCGGAAGATGGTGATCGACGCCCTGGAATTGGTCATTTTCCCTGGCCCCGAGCAATGGATGAAATGTACGAAGATGACAAAATTGCTCCACCCAAATTAAATGATCCTAAAATCTTTGACTCACAACCCGATTTTCTCAAGACCACTATTAATCGTGAGCGGTTTTATTGGAGATGGAATACAGACGAAAGATATCGGATAAATATGCGTGCTTATTTGCGAATGGTTAGCGGAATAGATAATGCAATAGGACGATTTATTAGTGCCTTGAAAGCAAAGGGTTTGGCAGAAAATACGATCATTGTTTATACAGCCGATAATGGATTCCATATGGGAAATCGAGGATTTGCGGGTAAATGGTCACATTATGAAGAATCTTTACGAGTTCCCATGATTGTATTTGATCCCAGAGTAAAGAATAAAGCAAAGGGACAGGTTCGAAAAGAACCAGTTCTCAATCTTGATCTACCTTCGACCTTTCTCTCATGGGCGGGAGTTCAAATTCCTGATCGATATCAAGGGAGGACTTTTGATGAACTAGTTTCTGAAACCAAACCTTTTTCTTGGCGAAAACACACTTTTCATGAGCATTTTGCAGTTCGTTCAAGAATCCCTGCCTTTGAAGGTTTGCGTGGAGAAAGATATAAATATGTACGTTATGTGGATGAAGGAAATTATGAATTTTTGCACGATTTAAGCGAGGATCCTAACGAAATAGAAAATTTGGCAGGAAATTCAAATTATAATGATGTCTTAAAAAATATGCGTGCACTCACTGATAAAAAAGTAAAGGAGTTGGGTGGTCCACTTTCCCCAATGAATGGAGATCTTTCACTCTCTACAGTTCCTTATCCAAGGTCAGCAGCACAGGTTGCTAATAAACCTGGTTCTGATGGATTTTCCAATCTTATCGCAGCAGGTAACCGAATACGTAATTGGTCTGGCGATTCTAAGTTTTGGTCGAAGAAGGATGGAGTACTCATAGGCAAAACGGACGGTACATTAAAGATGAATCGATTTATTACTTGGAAAGGAGCTACAGTTCGAAATTTTGACCTCAGGGTAAAAGTGCGGATAAGCAATGGAGGGAATAGTGGTATTCAATATCGGGGGAAATCCCGGGCAGATATTGGGCTCGATATTGTAACAGGATACCAATGTGATGTGGTTGCCAATCAAACAAAATATAACGGAATGTTATATGAAGAAAGGGGTAGGCGAATTCTATCCCATACAGGAGAGAAGGTAATTGTTGATAACACCGGTCAGCCATGGATTATCGGTAATTTTCCGGTGAAGGAATTTAAATCTGGAGAGTGGCATGAGTTCCGAATTTTAGTTGAAGGAAATAGACACCGTCACTGGATCAATGGTCATCCTACCGCTGATTTAATTGATTTGCATGAATCGGGCAGAAAAATGGAGGGAGTATTGGCTATGCAGGTTCACAAAGGTCCCCCGATGACCGTTGAGTTTAAGGAAATGCGAATCAAGCATTTGCCCGATAACTTATCTCTTCTTACCAGGGCAGACAGTATCATCCCAAAAGGAGCAAGAGGTGTCCGCCCACAGGGTAAATTGCCCGAAAATTGGAAGCCTCCAGTTTTCGATAGATAATAAAAGTTTTTCTCTGGAAAAACTTGGTTTCTTATTTTTTTTACTCCTCATAATTTTGGCTCTTGGTATAAGACGACACTTAAGAATTCAATCTGTAACCGAGCGATTTGAAACGAATTCAAGTTTATTGGAAGATGTCGATCTCGATGCGATTCCGAAAGAAGCACAGTCGAAATGAAAATAACATACTTTTACAGGACGCTTCGAAATCGTTGTCCCAGCTGCAACCAAGGTGCTGTATTAAGAAATTTACTTAAACGAAAAATGTTCGAAGTGTAATTTTGAATACAGCAGGGAGGACGAATTGAATTTTTTATCGGCGGAATTTCCATTGGTTATGCTTTTATCCCTATGGTTTTTTGATCTGATTCAGACAAATTGGATGGTGGGTCTTTGTTTTGGAGGCGCAATCACATTAACCTTTTTGACCTACCGTTATAGTCAATGTCTGTGGCTTTGCTTAAATTTTACTTTTGCTTAGCATTAAATGCCAGTAGAAGAAAATTTAAAATGAATATTTTTTAGTAACTAATTTTTCATTTGTATCATTATTTAATAACTTCAGAACTTACATTTGCTTTTTATTAAAAATGAAATTTCGATTAATATCTTCTTATATTGGTACCTTTACTAGATTAAGTAATACTTTAAACTTTAGCTATACATTTCGATAAAGCTCAATTTTAACACTCCCGAAACCATGAAATTTATTTTCTTAATTGTATTTTTTTTGATGCATTTTTTAAATGCAGAAGATTCCAATGAATTACATTCTTGGACAGATTTAAATGGTAGAACATTACAAGCCAAATTTATTAAAGCTGATAGTACTACTGTAACAATCGAATGGAATGGGAAACGTTTTCCATTACCCATAAGCACCTTAAATTCTATAACAAAATCTTTGGTTAATAAATTGAGGGTAAAGCCCGATTCAATTAATGTTAAAAACAATAAAAAAGTAAGAGAATGGAAGGATCAGTCAGGTAGGACAATATCTGCCGAGTTTGTAAAGTCGGATAATAAAACCGTAACTTTGATTTGGAATGGAAAGACAACCGTTTTACCTCTTTCTATGTTTAGCCAGGAATCTCAGGAAATGGCTTTCCGTTTGCAAAAACAAAAATCACCTATCCCGGTAATTAAACAGCCAGTTCAAAAGGTGGATTTGAATGGGGAACTCGATTTGCAAAAAGAGTATCCCTGGCAAAATTCCCAAAATCAAACAATTGTTGGAAGATTCTTAGATTTAAATGATCAAAATATTGTTTTGTCTATCGGTGGTGGTGCCAGAGAAGTTTCAGTACCTTTAAATTCTTTGTCCAAAGATTCACAAGCATTAGCAAAAAAATTGAAGTCCAATCTTTCTGCTCTTGAAAAAAAAGCGGCAGCATTAGCCAAAAAGAGAAAAGCAATGAAAGTGCCATTAATCTCCGAGCAGGATCTCGAGATTGAACACGAATTAAAAGATATTGAAGGTAGAACAATTATGGCAAAATTTGTTGATGCAAATGATCTAGAGGTTTCTGTTCTATTAAAATCGAAATCCAATCCACTTTCCCTGCCATGGAGTAAATTTGATTCTTCATCTATTGCAAAATTGGAAGCATTAAGAAGGAAGAAAAGTTCAATGGCTTCCATGAAGCCTAAAATTATACCTGCCAAAGGAAATCGCTTGTCCCACTACGGGACTGGGAAATATAAGGATTATAACACAATTTTTGAAGGTGATTCCTATACCATTGCTTTACCGTCCAGTGGAAGTGGTTTACATGTATGGATTAATCCAGGTGCTGATAAACTGCCAGAATCTGCCAAGGCTAATCCGGTAGGTTTGAGAAGAATGACAATAGGTTTCAGTTCAATTTTTACTGACAGAACTAATCCAAAGCGGACTAGAAAAAGGAGTAGAAAAATAACAAGTTTTGATTCATCTCCCGAACCCTCTCTTGATCGCGATAAAATTACACTCACTGGTAAGTATGAGAATGGAGGAACATTTGAATACAACATGGAAATAAATCGTAACAGTATGCAATTCTGGTCAAGAATCAAAGATCCTGCAGGTGAAAAATGGCCAACATCCACAAGAGTCGGGGTTAGTATGCATGGTATTATTCCCAATGTGAAGAATCTTCCCATGAGCAAGATAAAACCGCAAATCGGAGATGGTGCTTTTTACATGACTCCGACGGAAGGAAAAAGAATAAAACTTCCTTTCGAAAAGAAGTGGGTTGATCTAAAATTGCCAAGGGGTGCTTTATCTTCCCTTAAAGGAGTTGAGGCGATGGGAACTCCATACTATCAGTTTAAATTTAATATTTCACCCAACAACACAAAGGACATGAACCTTGAGTATGGGAAGGGTTATGCCTCTGTTTTTCCATTTCAGGGAATTAGTTTAGCATACTATTCAAAGGAGAAAAAAACGGAGGTTCCCAGAAGTAGGGCATTAAAAGTATCTATTTCCAAAAATTAGATTTTAAAAAGTAAAACTAGTTTTTAGATTTTTCAGACTTATACGGGCACATTCCTCTGGGGTAGGGTGGTAGTCGAATGGTTCAACCGATACCCAACCCTGATAGTCAATTTCCCTTAATGCTTTAGCCACTTCATCTAAATTTGTTGGACCCTGTCCCGGTCCCCTGTGGTTAACATCGTTCCCGTGAAAGTGAGCAACTTCCCAACGATGATCATAAATAGTGGCAATAGTTCCAGCAGGTTCATGAGCCATTGCTTTCATATCCAAATGCAATCGACAGGAAGGCATGTTGACGGCAGTAATAAAACGGCGTGCCTCCGCACAGGATGATAAAAAACTGGTCTCCACAGGTGATAGTGGTTCCACCGCAAGAGTGACACCAAGTTTACCAGCAAGTTGGCAGACTTCGCGAATGATTTCGACTGCCCTTGCAAATGCGTCTTCATATACGGTTCCATGTTCAAGGTTACGTTGGTGGGGACTTCCAAGAACCATAATGTCTCCCCCCATTTGAGCGGTAAGTTCGGTAAGTTTTTTTAAGTAATTAGATGCTGCTAAGCGCATACTTTGATCGGAATGTGTAAGATGTAAACCTTCTGTCTTAGCCATTAGCCAGTGCAAGCCGACAATTTCTAAACCGGCAGATTTTGCTGCGTTTGCACAACGAATTGCATCTTCCTCATTTATCTCCAGAGGGTCTTCTTTTAGAGTGAATGGGGCAATTTCTACTCCCTTGTATCCAATTTCAGCGATTTTAGAAAATCCTTCCTCAATTGAAAAGTCCTGAAAAACTTCGTTGCAAAGTGCAAATTTCATAAAGTTGAAAATCTATATCTTATTTCTTTTTTTGGGAAAGATAATCTTCGGGATAACCGGGATGATCAGGCATCAAGGAAGTTGGATGACCATCATCTTTTGCGTATTCTGTAAACATTTGACCAATTTTAGCATCTTTTGCTGGACCCTTATGAAAGATGAACCGATAGCGTAAAGTAAGGGTTTGTCCTTTCTCAATTTTGTGCTCTCCATCACCACCAATTTTGACTGGGGCAAAAGGGTTGGCTGAGATAAGACCATAATCCCTTGCATGCCACCAAGACTTTTCTCCTTTTTTGGTTATATTTGAAGGATGGCTAAAAAAGCCGATTCCAGCGTCTTTACCTTCAATTTTTCCATGATAATGAACCCAGTCCGCCCGTTTTCCCCAAATACTTTTTCCTTCAATTCCCTCACTGTTTCTTGCTTTGCCAAATACTTCCTTTACACCGTGCTTGGGATTTGGATTAAGGCGTAAGTCAGGGTGTGTTCTAATTCCCACAAACCCGTCTTTAAATTCTTCAAAAACTAAATCTTGATTAGTCGCGTGGATATTAATTTCCAAATCAATGAAGCGGGCAGCAGCATCTCCACCAAAAGAAATTGTACGAGTGTCAGCACCTATGGTTTTTCCTTCATTATCCTTCCAGGCATTGAGCGTTTTGATAATGGCACGGTCTTCGCCAGATCTGCTTTCAATTAGCTTAAGGTGTTCAACGACGCCTGCATTTTTATTCTGATTATGCCAGTAATTTACGCCGCTTACCCCCTGATGCCCTATAAAAATTGCTCGGTGATGAGGGTGATCATTAGCCTCTCCTTCCGTCCCATTCTTTAAAGGGTAATCCCTAAGCATACGTATATTGCCCGGTCCCTGAACGGGCCAGATGATGGGCTGTGAAAATTTTGAAAAATTATATTTAGCGAAAAATTCTCCACCCACCGAGACTTCTATCCCATCTTCCTGAAGATTTAATTTTGCAGGAAATTTAGTTTCAGGTCTTTTAAGCCGGTTAACAGTGTATTGAACGAATGGGTCATGTATCTTTTGATTGTCTTCCGATGTTAGTTCAGGGTTTATTTCGATCATGTAGATCCTTCCAGCAACCAGTTCATCAATTATAATTTCAAATGGTCCTGTCCCATTAACCGCTACTATCTGATGTTCTTTTTTATCTTTTTCACTGGAACCATAACGATATCCATATTCGTATCGAAAGCTTCGAATTTTAATTTTTTTGGAATCAAAACTTTTCTTTTTAATTGGTTTAGTGAACCAAAGTTTAAAACCTTTTGTCGTTAATTTTAGATTTTGCACATGGAATGGTATTTTTCCATTATAAGTAATCCTTTGAAGACCTTCATCCGGGCTTTGCCATCCGCGGGTTGTAGACCCGTAGTAAATCGTTTTACCTGTATCATCCATGGCTATTCTGACACCGCCTGCTCTCAATTGTTTTGTGTTGAGGAAAAGAGCTGAAGCACCTTGCCAAGCACCGTCAACTTTTTCCATCATTATTCTGTTTATTCTTCGACCGTTTTCGTCGGGTACTAACATCTGACCATTAAAAGGACCAAAGTTTTTACTTTGAATAATAAAAGGTTCTCCGCAAGAATTCATACTTTTTCTAGTTAACTGGACCGATGGCTGATTATGAAGATCATCAAGCATCTTACGGGGTAGGAAAATTGGAGTTCCAAAGTTTTTAAGATCATTATCCCATACAAGACTGGATGGATGACCATTAAAAGAGCCAGGGCGAACATTGTATATTGGAGAACCACCCCGCCAGTCTCCTTGGTTGTCACCACACCAAATTTCTCCATCAGGAGATCTGGTTATTCCGTTATGCATACGGAATCCGCTCGCAAATGGAGAAAGCTTTCCATTTTTATCGTAGTGAACGACCCATCCGCGTAGTTGATTGGACGAAAAATTACGCCCCCTTCTTCCATCCTTTGAATATTCTCCACGAGGAGAAAAAAAAGTGGGTCCATTATGTGATGCAGTACCAAGGGCAATATAGAATCCTCCATTCCCATCCCTACAAATCGCATTCGTTTCATGATAATTCCCGCTGATTCCGAAATCAGTTGATAAGTTATTGTATCGATCCGCGATCCCGTCCATATCGGTATCAATGATCTCAGTCAACTCTGCCATTTGTGAGACAATGATATGACCTGGTCCAACCAAGAGCATCCCCATCGGGTTATGTAAACCGGTGGCAAACACTTTCCATTGGGTTAAGTTTGGATTATTACCGGGTTTTGTAATCACAACATCTCCCCGGCGTAAACAGGCATAAAGGTTACCATTTTGATCAAAGGCCAAGCCACCAATTTCGGGGGGCATGTCATCAGGGAAATTAATGTTTTCAATAGGATAACTCGAAACAGATGCACTTAATGATGATGCGAGGGAAAGAATAACTAAAATAAAAAACTTCATGGTAGATTATAAAAAACTTTAACGGACTGATTTAATAAATAATATCAATGAATTATACTCAGCTTCTTGGAGTTTATAGGGGGGCATCATTCCAGTAAGGTATCCCTTGACAGTCTTAGCCATGGGTTTTTCGATTGATTCTCTTATGTACGCTTCGTCTATAACCATAGGAGATGCTTTTAAAAATTCTCTCTTGGAACCATAGGAACCTTTTAGAGTAGGTCCGTGGTTTTTCCCACCATCCAAAGAATGGCAGGCAATACATCCTAAAGATGTGTAAAGTCTTTCTCCAATTTCGCGTGAAGGTTTTTTGATGACTTCTTTCGGTTCATCTGTAGAGAACCGTTCGCCGGCATTCGGACGAATAATTATACTGAGTTTTCCTGAGTTTTTATTTTTTATTTCGACCTGTGTATTAGGTGATGAAAACTCAAGTTTTTCATTATCTTTAGATGAGAAGTCTAACTTTAAAGTCTGGGCAGAAGGGCCGGAATTAATTTTTAGGGATAAATTATGTTTTCCAATTCTATAATCATACACGGGTAATCGATCTTCTCCGATCGAATATCCATTGTACTTAGGCGTTCCAAGTTCTGAGACTGAAACCCCATCTATTTTGAGTGGGTGTTTTCCAACTGCCTTGTAAAAAACAAAACCATACAATCTTGGAACATATCCAAACCCTTTTCTTCTTCCACTAGCCCGATCTCCCCAATAATTTAGCATATCAAGAAAGCCATCTGTCCATGCGTAAAGAAGACGACATTCAGTAGTGTCCCAAACATAGGATAGTGTTTTTCCAAGATTTACTGCGATTGCAGCCGGGATTCCATCAATGGGTTGATAGTTCTTATTGTCCGATTCTTTTCCACTACTCGGACTATATTTTGGAGAAGTTGACCCCGAGGAATGATTAGAAAGAACAGATTCTTTTGAAAGTTCTAGAGTTGGAACAAAAGTGCGTAATACGAGAGGCCGGTTTAAACTTCCCAGCGGTTTGTTATCAAAAGTCAGATAACCCTTCTCCGCATAGTCTGAAACCTTTAAGCTTTGTTCAACATTGGCCTGAACTTCAGCATTACCATACACAAAAAAAGCTAACAGAACACCAGAGAATTTGATAACACAATTATTTTTCACGAAAAGAATGGTTTAATTTTAAAGGCAAAAGACTAAGAAAGCCTGTAATTAATCCATTCTTCAATAAAAAATTCAGAATTTAGCTAGATTTTATTCTACCATTTAAAAATTATTTATTTCGCTACGATCACGATTGTTCCAGCAATTCGATCATGCAAGCATCTTCTTTCTTTACCAAAAATAAATAATATATTTAGCAAATTTAACAAGGACCCGACTACTGGTATCATGGAGATAAAAACAATTGTTAAATACCTCAGTAAATATAATTTTGCAAAGCCAACAGCATTTTGTTGAGTATCAACTATTTTTACTCCGATTATTGCTTTACCAATGGTTTGACCATGTTTTGCTAAAAGCATTCCATTTAGAATCAGAAATAGAGCTTGCCCTACAACAAAAGCAATAATGCTTTCCTCCATCGTTAAAGGAATATTTTGTGCTAATCTTGGCATTATTTGTTCCCAAAACCCAGTGATCTTTGCGATAGCGAATAAAAGAACCATTAATATTACACCATCAATCATGGCAGCACAAAATCTTGGGAATCTTCCAGCTAAATCTTTATTTTCTTCAGTCATATGTTACTTTTATGTGTTTAGTTTTGTCGGCTGATAGTAAAATATTTTATTGTCCGATACTATTATAATAATAATGAAAATTTATAATTTAAAATCGAAAAAAATTTATTAAATCGTAGTATTTCGTATAATGATTATTTAAATTTTATGAAATTAAAACAGGGTCAGATTTGGATGAAAGGAACTGAAAGTTATCGGATAACTGAATGGGCACGAATGACCATTAAGTACAAATATGCTAAAGATCCTGATTGCGAGGAGTCTGAAGTAATTGAAGTTTCTAAAAAAGAATTTTGTCGATTGATCAAAGGAGCGGTGCTTCAAGATCCTGAGAAATAATTTTTTTCTCGACCCCTTTGATTTCAAATCATCTAAATTAATCCATGTCTGTTTGTATTGGTACTCCTTTTAAAAAATTAGCGAAAAAAGTCCTCCTTTGTGGTTCTGGTGAGCTAGGAAAGGAAGTGGTTATTGAACTTCAGCGGTATGGGGTGGAAGTGATTGCAGTTGATTCTTACTCGGATGCTCCGGCTATGCAAGTGGCTGACAGATCGCATGTTATTTCTATGCTCGATGGGGATGCGTTACGGAAAATTATTGAATCCGAACGACCTGATTTGATTGTACCTGAAGTAGAGGCAATTGCCACAGATACTCTAGCTGATCTTGAGGGGAGTGGGTTGGTTACCGTTATTCCAACTGCTAGGGCAACTCAGTTAACCATGAACCGAGAAGGAATTCGTCGGTTAGCAGCGGAAGAACTTGATTTAAGAACATCACCTTTTGTTTTTGCATCTACCGAGGAAGAATTTAATCAGGCAATTCAAAGAATTGGAATGCCATGCGTGGTAAAACCGATTATGAGCTCATCGGGTAAAGGGCAGAGTACTATTCGATCAGAGGAAGATATTAAAAAAGCATGGAATTATGCTCAGGAGGGTGGTCGAGCTGGGCAGGGGAAGGTAATTGTGGAAGGATTTGTTGATTTTGATTATGAAATTACTCAACTCACGGTTCGTCATTCCGGAGGGACAACCTTTTGTGAACCAATTGGCCATGTCCAGGTGAGTGGAGATTACAGGGAATCATGGCAACCTCATCCAATGCCTGAAACCGCTCAACAGGAGGCTAGGCAATACGCAAGGGCAATAACGGAAGCTCTTGGGGGATATGGGGTGTTTGGTGTTGAGCTATTTATAAAGGGGGATGAAGTTTTATTCAGTGAGGTTTCTCCCCGTCCACATGATACTGGAATGGTTACCATGATATCTCAGGATCTTTCGCAGTTTGCCCTTCATGCCCGAGCAATCCTCGGGCTTCCTATTCCGGTTATCCGTCAGTTTGGCCATTCTGCTTCCAGTGTTATTTTAGTGGAAGGAAAGTCTGAGAATGTTTCTTTTACTAACTTGGACGAGGCTTTACTGACTCCCGATACACAACTTAGGTTATTTGGAAAACCCATGGTCAATGGACAAAGAAGGATGGGAGTTGCTCTTGCACGTGCAGATTCGATTGAAAGTGCACGCGAAAAAGCTAATCAAGTGGTTTCCAAGGTGAATGTTTCCCTGTGAGTGATATTCAAGATCTTACTGAATTACTCGTTCAATTCAGGGATGAACGGGATTGGGGTCAATTCCATGATTCCAAAAATCTTGCTCTTGCCCTTTCCATAGAGGCTGCCGAGTTGAATGAATTATACCTTTGGAAAAAGGAATCTGAATCCGAGAAGATTGATAAAATTCGTTTAAAAGAAGAACTCGCAGATGTATTTGCCTACGCTCTCATGCTTGCTGAAAAGAATAATCTTTCCGTGGCAGAGATCGTGAAGGAAAAAATTGTTAAGAATGGGAAAAAGTACCCTGTGGAAAAATCAAAGGGTTCTTCTAAAAAGTATAAAGAAGATTAACTCGTTTTGCCTCTTCCCCGAAAGGTAAGTTCAGCAATTCCTGACTTGTCCAGTTCCCCGAGTCCAAGTTCAACCATTTTTTGAAACTGAGATAGAGTAGCTTTGGCCAAAGGCACATGGATACCTGCATTTTCGGCAACATCGATCGCAATACCTGAATCCTTTGCTGCATGTTCAGCTGAGAAATAACACTCGTGATCTCGTTCAAGCATATCTTCTGCATCAGTTTCTAAAACCCTTGAATTTGCACCGGTCTGAGAAAAAATCTCACAGAGCATTTTGAGGTCAAGACCAAGGGCATCTCCAATTCCGAGACCTTCTGCCAGAGCAGCTGTGTTAATATTCATAACCATATTAACGAGAGCCTTAACTTGTGCAGCCCTGCCAGCCTCACCTACAAAGCGTAGGTTAATGCTAAGGTCATCAAGAAGGTCCTTAACCTTTTCAAATACTTCCTTATTCCCCCCAATCATCAAATAAAGAGTGCCTTCGCGTGCCTGGGTGATACTTGATGCCATGCATCCTTCAAGGGTGGTAGCATTATTTTCGGAAGCCTCCTTTTCAAGTTTAACATGCATCTCGGGGGATAGGGTTGCACAATTTATAAAAAGTGTATTTGCCGAATCTTGAAACAAATTATCATCTGAATTGAAAAAGATGGACTCCATTGCCGCATCATTTGTGACCACAGTGAGTACGATATCGGACTTGGAAGTCACTTCTGCTAGTGTGCTTGCGTGAGCACATCCCAATTCTTCGGCAAGGGAGTTGGCTGCGTCCTCGTTTACATCATTAACACAACTGAGTGAGTAGCCTTTTTCTTTAAGATTTCGTGCCATATTAGCACCCATGCGCCCAACGCCGACAAATCCAATTTTTTTCTCTTTAGAATTCATAGTGAGGAATAGTTTCTTGTTTTATAATCTTTACAATAGAACTTTTTAACGAACGATAAAAAACTTATAATGAAAAGTAATATTTACAGGATAAATGAGTACGTATCTTGTAAATTTAGACCATTTCTGTGATTAAGGTAAAAAGGATTTTACCTTTGATGAATGATGTGATGATTTTGTCGGTCATATTTTATTTAAAAATTATTTTTTATTTAAAATTGTAATTGAAATTTTTAAGAAAGCCGGTGATTAACCGGCTTTCTTTTTTGTCTATAATTAAAAGGATTCCAATCTTGCTAGGTTTCCATACAAAGGATAATCGAAAATTATGAACCAAACTATCACAAATCCCCAAGGAGAAAACTTGGATCATTCATTTCACGCTTCAAATAATGAGTCGAGTGATCTTTTGATCATTGGTCATGGGGTAACAGGAAATAAGGATAGGCCTTTTTTGGTCGCTTTGGCTGAAGCTGTTTCCACTGCCGGGATCAATGTTCTTCGTTTTTCTTTTGCTGGTAATGGGAATTCGGATGGAGATTTTCGCGATTGTACGATTTCCAAGGAGGTCGAGGATCTCAGATCTGTAATCACTGCGGCTGAGCAGAATGGTTTTCGGGTATCATATGCCGGACATAGTATGGGTGGAGCAGTAGGGGTGCTTGCAGCTGCACAAGATCCTAGAATTCAGTTTTTGATTTCATTAGCTGGTATGGTAAATACAGAAAAGTTTTATGATGCTGAATTCGGTGAAGAAAAACCGGACGAGGGTTGTATGTGGGAAGATGAGGATTGTCCACTTTCATCCAAATTAAAGCACGACTTGAAGGCAATTCATTCAACTGCACCTTTTGCTTCGAAGATTCAGGTTCCCTGGCTTTTAGTGCACGGGACAACTGACGATGTTGTTTTGATTGATGATTCACGCGAGGCGTATTCTTTGGCAAATGAACCTAAGCAATTAATTGAGATTGAAGGGGCAAACCATGTTTTTTCAGATCAGGGATTGGATCCCATGATTCGAGCAGTCACTGATTGGTTGAAGAAGAATCTTTCCTAAAAGTGCTTCTTTTTTGATGAATTAAGATCCATTTTGGACTTTTTAATCAAATTATCTAGGATGTAGAGATGGCATCCTTAAAAGAAAACCACCCTGAGCATGTTCTCGAAATTTCGTCGGCATGTAAATCATTTGGTCAGCTTGGAGTTCTAAAGGGGGTTAATTTAATCATTAAAAAGGGTGAACGGATTGCACTAATGGGGCCAAGTGGAAGTGGGAAATCAACCCTTCTTAATTGTATTTCTGGTGTTGAGAATTTGGATTCAGGAGATATTTTTTTAAACAACTCATCCATTCGCGAGCTTAACCGTTCTGGAGTTGAAGCATTGAGAAGGGAATCAATAGGTTATATTTTTCAGTCTTTTCATCTACTGCCTACACTAACTGCTTTCGAGAATATTGAATTACCTGCTCAATTAATCGATATGCCTAAGGACGAAAGAATTGAAAAGGTTCGTAAAATTTTAAAACTTGTCGGACTTTCCAGTCGCTCCCAGCATAAACCTGATGAATTAAGTGGAGGTGAAAGGCAAAGAGTAGCCATTGCCCGTGCCTTGATCCATAATCCACACCTTGTTCTTGCTGATGAACCAACGGGTAGTTTGGATTCAAAAAGTGGTGATGATGTTCTTTCTCTGCTTGAAGAATTATCTATTGAGCAAGGAGTCGCTCTTCTCATGGTTACTCATGACCGTACTTCAACCCGAATTTGTAATCGGGTGATTTCGATACAGGACGGGTGCTTGGTTTAAAATAATACTATTTTTTATGCTCTCCTTTCGGCTGGCAATTTTGCTCCTTTTTCGAACTACCTTCAGGCATTGGAGGAAAAATTTAGGAAGTTATTTTTTACTCGTTGGCATAGTTGCTGTGGGTGTGGGTGCGTTTAATGGGATTAGACAGGCAAGTAGGTCGGCATCCGCAAATTTTGGACTTTTTAATCAGGCAGTTTCTGGCCAAAGCGATTTTTTGATTGAATCTTCAACCCAAAGATTAAATTCAAATATTCTTCAAGATCTTGCCCAAATATCCAAGGAGCCAGATTGGCATCTTCTTCCGGTAATCGAAGGTTCCGTTACTTCATTGGATAGCAATGGTTCCCCGGATCAACAGCTAAGATTAGTAGGGCTTGATCTTTTAAGCCTCGCTAATCTTCCAAGTTTAATGGAGTCAAAATTTGATTTTGGTAAGGAGGAACCCAACTGGTACGAATGGCTGGGAAGCGAAAATTTTGTCTGGATTGGAAGTGAAGCGGGAAGGAAACTTGGAATTGAAGAAGGGGATGAAATTAGCTTCTTTGCCAGTGGTCGTGTGCGGGAAATGGTGGTGAGGAAATTTATTGATGCCAGTTCGGTCTCTTTTCCAGATGATTTGGTTATTGGCGATTTGCCTACTGTTCAGAATCTACTCAGTCGGAAGGGTGAATTGAATCGGATTGAGGTTATAGTTGATCAAATCGAAATGCGTGAAAATCTCAATTTTTTACAGGGAATAAAAGATAGAATATCAAAAAACCTGCCCAAAAATCTGACATTAAAAGCTACTCAAAACCGGGCTGCTGATCGTGCTTCGATGACAGCGGCTTTTCGTCTAAATCTGACAATCCTTTCACTCATCGCTATTTTAGTCGGTGCTTATTTAATTCTTCAGGCCCTTGATGCTGCAGTGGTTAGGCGTCGTGCCGAAGTGGCAACTTTAATATCTCTCGGAGTAAACAGGGGTGTTCTGTTTATAACTTTCTTGTTTGAGTCCGCGGTAATAGGAGTACTCGGATCAATATTGGGAATAGGAGTGGGGTGGTTCTTTGCTTTTCTTTCAGCGCAAATGTTGGCTGATACCGTAAATGCTCTTTATTTTGCAACTACAATTGAAGCAATTTCTCTCACTTTGCAGGATTGTCTTTTTGGTCTTTGTCTGGGCTTTTTATTTACGCTTTTAGCTGGTTGGTTACCGGCCCGTGATGCAATGCAAACTCCACCTGCCCAAATTCTTTCACGGGGTGATTGGTCTCCCGGTTTCTCCTGGTTGCGTAAAAGTCGCGTAGGTATTGTCCTTATTTTGTCTGGCTTAATATTTTTGGTCTTCCCTCCTTTTCCCCTTGCAGGTGGTGGGAAAATGGCAATCGGTGGTTTTTTAGCTTCAGGGTGTTGGATCTTGGGAGCCGCTTTACTCTCCGGTCATGTACTCGTTAGGCTAGCTGGTTTAATTAAACCGTACTGTGCAGGTCCGATCACCCGTTTGGTATTTAGCAGATTACAGGACGGATCGAGCAGGCACCGGCTTTCGGTTGCCGGTCTAGTAGTAGCTGTGGGTATGGTGACTGGCATGTTTCAGATGGTGGATAGTTTTAGAATTACAATTGAAGAATGGTTCGATGTTCGTTTTCAGGCTGACCTTTATGTCTCTGAGCGAGGTGTAACGGGTGCAGGAACCATAAACGGAATCGACCCTTTGGTTATGGATAAATTGGTCCATGAAAATATGGTTTCATATGCCGATATTGTATATATTTCATATGCCAAGCCGCCAGAAGGTATTACTATTCTATCCGGTGTGGATATGAAAGCATGGAGTACGCAGATTCGACAGCTTTGGTTAAAAAAGCCTGGGTCCTTAAAACCTGTGGAAGGATGTGAACCGGCTTTAATTAGTGAAACTTTTGCCCGCCGTTTTGACTTGATTGATGGTGGCTTTATTGAACTTGATACGATGACTGGAAAAAAGAAAATTTCTCCCATTGGAATTTTTTCAGATTATGGAAATGAATTTGGAACCGCTGCTGTGGATATTCCAATTTGGAAAGAATGGACCCAGTCCGAGCGACCAATCAATGTTAGTCTCTATCTTGGGAAAGGGTCAAATGTGAATGAAATAAGAGATCAACTACGTCTTTCATATCCTGGACTTGATGTAAGAAATGCTTCAGAATTGAGGGATGTGGCTTTAGGAATTTTCGAACAGACATTTAAAGCAACTTCAGCACTTAATGGAATTGGTTTAATGGTCGCATTTGCTGGCTTGTTGCTTGGACTGTTTGCTATTTTTGACGAATCATCCCGTACTTGGTTTACTCTTGATTATCTCGGTTTTTCTAGAAAACAGTTTTTATTAACTGCCGGACTTGAAGGTGCTGCCATTGGAATGGGAGCGTGGATAAGTGGGTCACTTGTTGGAGTAGCTCTTGGCTGGTTGTTAATCAATGTGATCAATGTGCAGAGCTTTGGCTGGACATTACAATGGCACTTACCTTGGACAGATTTTGTAATTTTCGGTCTATTGCTTTTTGCGATTGGCTTTTTATCCGGTGTACTTTCTGCCGCTTTGTGGATTCGTAAACAAAAATGAGATTTCTTTTTTTTAACTATTTTTTTATTTTTCAAATATTATCAGCTGAGTGGATTCAACCGCCTGATCGTTCCCCGAAAGGTTACTTGGTTCCAAGTCCTGATTATACACCAAACTTTCCCAGAGATCATGGTTCACACCCGAAATACGGGATTGAATGGTGGTATTGGGTTGGTCATTTGAAATCTGTTAATGAAAAAAGGAATTTTGGATTTCAATCCACAGTCTTTCGGATTGCAGGATCACCCGAAGGTAAAATTTACAATTCAATCCGTTCCTTTGGGAATCAAAATTTGTTTCTAGTGCATTCCGCTCTAAGCGACCTCGGGAATAAAAAATATATTCATCATGAAAGAGTATATCGTGAAGGATGGCAGGCAAAGGCATCGCTTGATAACCTTGATTTAAGTGTCGGAGGAATAGAGGCTAAATTACTTACGGAAAAGAATCAGCAACAGGTTATTACCCGTTATCAAAATGGTGATCGTTTGGAGCTAACTTTTTCTCCCCTAAAGCCATTAATAGTTTTTGGGGATCGAGGCCTTAGTCGGAAAGGAGAAAGCCCCCCTGCAGTTAGTTGGTACTGGTCCTATACCAGATTACAGGCAACTGGAAAATTATTTCAAAACGGCAAGGAAGTTTCGGTTAAAGGAATTGCATGGATGGATCACGAAATTTCATCAAGTCAATTAGGGGATGGATTGGAAGGATGGGATTGGACATGCATGCAGTTGAAGGACGGTACAGAGGTAAAAGCATATCGCTTGCGGACAAAAGATGGTGGAAGCGACCCTTGGTCTGCAGTCTATTGGATCGACACCAATGGAAAAACGGTAGAGGTTTATGCTGATCAATTTAAATGGGAATCTGAAGATCAATGGAAAAGTCCAAAAACCGGATTGATCTATCCTAACACAGTTCGGATCACTGCATTTCATCCGGATTATGGAAAACGGGTATATCGAATTCGTCCCTTACTTGATTCTCAGGAATTTACCGGTACTCGATCAGATAATGCTTACTGGGAAGGTGCTTGTGAAGTGCTTAATAATGAGGGCGTACCTATCGGGAAAGCTTACCTTGAACTTGCGGGATACGGTGGTGGTTTGGGTGCCAGATTGAACTGATTATGAATTATCGAATTCTCAAGACTCCTTGCATGACCATCCAATGACCTGGGAAAGTACAAATGTATGGATAGTCTCCTTGTTTTTCGGGTGCCCGAAAATGAAGAGAGTGATTTTCTCCAGGCTCAATTACGGGAACAACAAATAAAACTTCTTTCATATCGGGAGCATAATTTTTTTCCCCCGCCTTGGGATCACTGATCATTTTAAAAGAAGCTTCTCCGACTTTTTTGGTTGAGCCGGGTTCAACAATAACAAGATTATGATTCATTACATCAACATTTCTTAAAGTTAAAACAAGTGCTTCATCCGGTTTTGCCTCGATTATTTTTTTGGAGTAGACGAGTCCACTGTTTGCATCAATTTGAATTTCCCTTTCACCTTCGATAACTTTTCCAGTAAATTCAGGCTTCTTTTTTGTTTGGTGATTTGCGACTCTAAGAGAAACAAAAGCAAGTTTGTCTTTTCTTGATTCTTCAAGTCCTTTCATTTTAAAGGGTTTATCCGGAAACATGGGTGAGCAAAAAAGGTCCGTTTTGAATTGTGTGCCGCTTTCATCCTTCAAGTGCATGCGTATGTGCAACTGCATGATGGGTTCGAGGTCGGGCATTTCGATAAAAATTGATTTTTTATTGTTCAACAATTTGACCGATCGTATATCTATTCGATCATGTCCAAGACTTTCTGGGAATTTGGCTGAGAATTCAGGCGATCCGTATCTTTTCGCATATTCATAATTCCATGCATGAGCAAAGTAATGATCAACAAGCTGAGTGGATTTTTTCTCAAGCTCGGTGGTGAATTCAATTCGAATTCCATTAGTGTAAACTTTAAACCCACTTGGCTTTCGAACCTTACCCCCAGTGTAGCGAACCCGGTGTACACATCCGTCTTCTATTGAATAATCCCCCCATCCGTCCAGACCGGCGACATAGAGTTGACCATCTTTTGGATGAAAATCCCCCCTCATTACACCCGCTAGGAAATTTCCTTCCATCGGAACAACTGCACCTTGCGGTCGTGAACTGGTGGTATCTCTGAGAATTAAATAATGCGAAGCGGATCCATAACTTAATCCGACATGCGATCCCTTGAATGGTCCCCATTTATGACTGGTTATTTCTCTCATGCCACCTGTTGAATTATCAATTCCGCGAGGTACAAAACACAGGGGAGGGGATATTCCTTTCCCTCCAAGTCCATACTCCTCACCATCCTTTACCTCAATAATTGCAGAGGTCGGTGTCCATGTGCCTTCCTGAGGACCCGCCAGAAAATAATCATCCGTGCCTCCAACTGCCATACAATTACGAACACCAGTGGCTACTTTTCTGGTTATTTTGTCAGGTCCAGTTCTGTAAACGCTGGTCCGTTGAATAAAATGAAAAGATTTATCTTTAGTTCTATGAAGACCGAATGTATGGGTATGGCTCCGGTCGTAGCTACCAAAGTCATTTGCATATTTTTCATAATAATCAATTTCTTCATCTCCATTAAGATCATGCAGAAGATAAATTTGGCCACGATCCAGAACGAAGATACCGTCCTCATCAACATGTATGCCAATTGGTTGATTGAAACCAGTCGCATATCTTTGCCAGGTGATATTTTTGAGATCATCTGAAATTCCTTTGATCAACCAAATATCGCCAGGAAGTGTCGAAACCAAAGCATTTCCATTCGGTAAAAAAGCCATACTTGTTAATTGCATGACTGTTTTGTAAGGATTTTTGTAAGGTACAGTCAGGGTATCGACCACATAACTGGAATCATTTGGCTTACCCAGTTTACCCGGTGCTTTAATGACTTCTTTCCATCTTTTTTCATATTTCCTTTTGGCTTTTAAGTGGGCGAGTACAGCACCCTCATTATCGGGTTCTTTTTCTTTTGAAATTCGAACGATTATAGAGGCACTCGATTGAACATCATTCATAATCAGTTGTTCGTCTTTCCACTCCGAATGCCCAACTCCTTTTGCTTCAATTATTTTTACTTTTAGCTCAGGGTTTGTAATCCGACAGGAAATTGTAAGCTTTTCAACCGGGTTAGTCATATCAATCCTACGATAGAATGCATTTTCAGATGCCCATGGTTCGTCCTGAATTTTTACATCTCCAATCCTGTATTCGAAGATCACTCGTTTGCCGAATCTGCGAAGACCAAAATATTCACCTTCACTCGGCATATTTGATTTTGAAATTGTAAACCAAGGAGTGCCAACAATATTTGCACTTCTAGAACATCCCCATCGAAAAGGTTCAAATTTTATCCAACCATTTTGCCAAACGGTACGGTAGGAAAGTGTCATAGGATCAAAACAGGTTGAGAGGGTGTGACCATTTCCTAGCTTTACACAAATTCCTTTCAAAACACTGAGCCCTTTGCCTTTTACAACATGGGTAAAGTGCTCACCTGTATCTCCATCATTCCATCGACCGTCATTATGGTTGTTTTGATTGTATTTTCCCCAGTGCCCATGTAAACCGGCATCAAGACCAGGGTAGGATGGTATGATCTTAGGTAATTTATCGGGGTTAGCCATATAGTAATCAGCCTGTCTTTGATAGAAATCATAAACCCGTGCTTCATTTACCTTTTTGTCCGTATATTCATGCTTTTCCCGACCACCTGCTGGATCAACATATGGGTGAATATTTGGCTTCGCCACATTGAGATTAGCCGCTTGAATAAAATCTAAATTCAATATGGAAAATGAAATAAGAATGGATAAACGGAAAATGGCTTTTTTCATTTTTTTATACTGCGTCAGGTACTTATTTTCGCAAGGTAAACTTCTCAATTAAATCTGAAATTTGAATATATTATTAGAATGATTTAAAATATACAAATGTTTCACCCCGGAGGATTTGGAGAATTTAAAAATGAAGATTCTGGAAAGGAAGAAAGAAAGGATCCTTCTGTATTTAAACCAGTCCTTTTTTTGATCGGAATTTTGCTTATTTGGGTCTTATTTTTTGTCGGTGGTCTTTCTCTTGGGTTTGGGTGGTTTGCATGGCCTGCCGGAACAATTTTTTTAGCTTTAGGATTTTTGCTTTTTGCTTTTGTTCGAAAGGTTAAAAAGAAATAAAAATATTATTATTGGATTTAAAAATCAGTTTATTTTTAAGCTTTCGATTTTTATTGTTTGCTAAATTTAACTAACCTTTGAAGCTTAAATCTCATAAATTTATGAATAAATTTGCTCTCCATTTCTTTCTCCTCTTTACCCCCATCTATGGATTTGCTGCTAAATGGTATAAGGGGAACACACATGTCCATACCACGCTTTGTGGACATGCTGATTCCACTCCAGATTTTGTTGCCCAGTGGTACCATGACCGTGGATATAATTTTCTTGTTCTTAGTGAGCATAATAAATTCATCGATCCATCCACTGTTAACCTTAAAGGAGAAGTAAGGGATGATTTTTTATTGGTTCCCGGAGAAGAGGTGACGGGTCCGGTGCACAGCACTGCTATGAATATAAGTCGCCTTGTTCCTTGGCATTTTAAAGATCAAAATCGTTCAAGGATCATTCAAAATCATGTGGACGAAATCGGAAAAGCAGATGGTGCCATGATTCTTAATCATCCGAACTTTGGCAGACGTTTGCACTCTCATGAAATCTTGCCGGTTAAAAAGCTCTACATGTTTGAACTCTATAATTCTCACCCCGGGGTGCATAGCTTTGGAAATGCACATCGTCCAAACCTCGAGATATTATGGGATGCTCTGCTTGAAAAAGGAATGATTATTTACGGTGTTTCTTCCGATGACGCTCATAAATTACAAAAATGGGGAGAAAAAGAAAACAATCCGGGGCGGGGTTGGGTAATGGTAAATTCAGATGAGTTAAGTTCGGATGCTTTAACAAAGGCCATGCTTCGGGGTGATTTTTATTCTTCTTCGGGAGTGATGTTGGATCAGGTGATTCGTGCAAAAGATCGCATTGAACTTTCTGTAAATGAGAAAGAAACTAAAAAGGAATTGGCATCCAAATTTCTATTCGGCCATCCAGTAAAAAAGGGAGAACCTGGTACATACATCGAATTTATTGGCCCAGGAGGAGAGGTTTTAAAAAAGATAAAAGGACTTTCTGGGTCATGCGAAGTTGATGGTGCCTATTTGCGGGCAAAAGTGATTCACCGAGTTAAAAAGGATAATGGTTCGCTGCGGGAATACTATGCCTGGACCCAACCTCTTTTTACGGACGGTCGTTAAATTTCAACTTGCTCACAAAAATATTGTGAGTGATCAGTGAATATTCTGTGAATAACATCGCAATCCCAACAGATGTTTTTATTTTAGGATAATGTCATTTGAAACGCTTGGCCTGGGGCCAAATCTTTTACGTTCTATTGAGGAAGTCGGTTATACCGACCCTACACCCATTCAGCAAGCTGCCATCCCCTTAATTATCGAAGGTAGTGATTTGATTGGAATTGCTCAGACAGGGACTGGAAAAACGGCTGCCTTTACACTTCCCATGCTTGAAACTCTTGAACGGTTGACAAAGGATCCTGCTCGTCGAGGTAAAACGCGTGCCCTTGTTCTTTCTCCCACTCGTGAACTTGTGGTTCAGATACATGAAAATGTGAGTGCATACGCTCGGCACCTGCCACTTAAGGTGGCAAATGTATATGGCGGAGTGAATGAAGCACCTCAAAAAAAAGCCCTTCGTGGGGGTGTTGATCTGGTCATCGCAACTCCAGGACGTTTGATGGATTTAATGGGGCAGGGATGTGCTGATTTTTCTGGACTGGAATTTTTTGTTCTGGATGAAGCGGATCGGATGCTTGACATGGGCTTCCTTCCAAATATTCGAAAGATCGTTAAAGATCTTCCCAAAAAGGGTAGGCAAACTCTTTTATTTTCTGCCACCTTATCCCGTGATATCGAAAAACTTACCAAGGAATTTCTTTACCGGCCAAAAACGGTTGAGATTGGAAAAAGGATCAACCCGGCAGAAACCGTAAGGCAGTGCATTCACGAGGTTCCAAAATCAGCCAAGCTTTCCCTCCTTAAACATTTGCTTCATGACAATGACCTCTATTCCGTTCTTGTTTTTACGCGAACTAAGCATGGTGCCGATCGTGTGGCCCGCCAATTAAGCAAAAGCAGGATTCCGACATCCGCCATACATTCAAATAGATCACAAAATCAACGGGCCCGTGCTTTGCAGGATTTTAAAGATGGTAAGACCCGTGTTCTTGTGGCCACTGATATTGCAGCCCGTGGTATTGATGTGGAAGGGATCACTCATGTGATCAATTTTGATTTCCCACCCAATACGGAGGATTACATTCATCGAATTGGTCGGACTGGACGGGCGAATTCACAAGGGGAGGCAATAAGTTTTATCACTCCCGAGGATCATGGACCACTTCGTTTACTGGAGCGAAAAATTCGTAAAACAATTTATCGGAAAAAAGTTTCCGGATTCAATCTTTCAAGATCATCATCTGCCACTAAATTTAAACCTTACAAAAGTAAAGAATCTGGTAAGTCATCCCATTCTCCCAAGAAAAATCCAAGGAATCGTAATCAAAAGAGCGGGAATTCCAGACGCCATTCAGGACAGCGTCGTTCTTCAGGACGATAAGTCTTTTTCTGTTTCATAGCATGCAGCCAACTACTCGATTGACACATTTTTGAAATGTGGGGCATATTTCATATTTCAAATTTATTCTAACCTGAATCTATATATGCAAAATCGAATTGTTGGTCTTTTTCTCTTTTTACTTACTTCATCTTTTTTGCAGGCTGAACGGCTAGTTTTAGTCAGTGCATCCTACGGGAAAAACATTCTTGCTATTACAGAAGCAAATGGTGATGTGATCTGGTCTTATAAGACGGCAGGTAAAGAGAAAGGCCATGCGGGCCATCATGATGTACACATGTTATCAAATGGAAATATTCTGTTTCATGAAACATGGCAGGATGTAAAAGAAATTACTTTGGGTAAAAAAATTGTCTGGGCATATGACTGTTCAAATTCAAATGGTAACCAGGGAAAACGGGTTCATGTTCATGCATTTTCCAGACTGGCAAACGGGAATACCCAAATTGTTGAAAGTGGGATTGGTCGGGTTATTGATATAGATCGTTCTGGTGAAGTAAAAAACTTTTTCAAACTTAAACCCGGTGGTACTATGAACACCCGATGGGCACGGCCAACTCCTCAGGGCACACTTCTTGTCTGTTCCGAGCAGCCCGGTGTGGTTACAGAATATGATAAAAAGGGAAAAATTATCTGGGACTATTTAATCAAAACAAGAGTTTATGGGGCTATCCGTTTGAAGAATGGAAATACTTTAATCGCATCCGGCAGTGGAAACAGTGTGGTTGAAGTAACTCCGGAAAAAAAAGTGGTCTGGGAAATCAAAGGTAAAGTACCCGGAACTGAAATTGAATTGAAATGGATGACCTGCCTACAGGAAAGAGAGAATGGAAATTTCATCGTTGGTAATTGTCATGCCGGACCCAACAATCCACAGATTTTTGAAATTACCCGTGATAAAAAAGTCGTCTGGGAATTTAATGAATTTGAACTGGTCGGAAATGGCCTTGCATGTTGGCAGGTCTTGGATGGAAAAGACGCAAAGAACCTAAGGCAAAAACTTGCTCAATTGAAATAGCAGATTTTGCTATCTTCTATAATAACAAGGATTTTAGCTGAAGAGTATTTAGTTACTCATAGCCTCAAGGGGCGGAGCAAACTTGGTGAGGTTAATACCCTCAACTGCAGTTTCATATTCTTCCATGGTTGGAATTCGTCCAAGAATAGCCGATAGAACAACTACAGGAGTGGATGCAAGAAGAGACTCTCCTTTTTTTCTCTCTGAATCTTCAACTACACGGCCCTGAAATAAGCGGGTGGAGGTGGACATAACAGTATCTCCACGCTCTGCTTTTTCCTGATTTCCCATGCAGAGGTTACAACCCGGGCGTTCCAAATACATCATATTTTCATATTCCGTACGGGCAGTGTTTTTGGGAGCATCGTCGTTAAATACAAAACCGGAATATTTTTCCAGCATGTTCCAGTCACCTTCCTCCTTTAATTCGTCTATGATGTTGTAAGTTGGTGCAGTAACTACGAGAGGTGCCTGAAATTCGACCTTTCCACTTTCCTTTTCCAAATTACGGAGCATGTGGGAGACAATTTTTAAATCACCCTTGTGTACCATGCAGGAACCAACAAATCCAAGGTCCACTTCTTTGGTTCCCTCATAATAAGAAACAGGACGAATGGTGTCATGGGTATATCTCTTGGAAACATCGTCATTATTAACATCCGGGTCGGCGATCATGGGCTCATTAATTTGATCGAGATCGACTACAAATTCTTCAAAATATTTCGCATTTGAATCAGGAGTGAGTGCGGGTTTCTCACCGGATCTAATCTCATTAATTCTCCGATTCGCAGTATCGATCAATCCTTGTAGAACTTTCTTTTCATTATCCATCCCCTTATCAATCATTACCTGAATTCGGCTTTTTGCGATTTCAAGAGATTCGATCAATGTTTCATCCTGAGAAATACAGATGGATGCTTTTGCTTTCATCTCTGCAGTCCAGTCTGTAAATGTAAAGGCTTGGTCTGAGGGTAGAGTCCCAAGGTGCACCTCAATAATTCTGCCCTGAAATACATTATCCCCAAACTTCTTCAACATTTGTGCCTGAGTGGCATGCACCACATCACGAAAGTCCATATGGTCCTTTAAATTTCCCTTAAATGTAACCTTTACTGACTCTGGAATGGGCATGGTTGCCTCTCCGGTGGCAAGTGCAAGAGCAACGGTTCCTGAGTCTGCACCAAATGCAACACCTTTGGACATACGGGTATGGGAATCACCACCAATAATTATTGACCAGTCGTCGACAGTTAAATCGTTTAATACCTTATGAATAACATCGGTCATCGCGTGGTATTTACCATCGGGATCGCGTCCGGTAATCAGGCCGAAGTTTTGCATAAAGCTCATCAACTTGGGGATGTTTACCTGTGCTTTCTTATCCCAAACCGATGCTGTATGACAGCCTGACTGGTAAGCACCATCGACAGTGGGTGAAATAATGGTCGCTGCCATAGCCTCTAATTCTTGTGAAGTCATTAGGCCTGTAGTGTCTTGAGATCCAACGATATTTACTTTCACTCGGACATCAGAACCTGCATGTAAAATACTACCTTCTTTCACCCCCACCATGTTTTTGTTAAAGATTTTCTCTACTGCAGTGAGTCCCTGGGCTTCATGGGAGATTTCACGGGCAGTTGCAAAAACAGTTGGAATGTCAATCCCAAGTGCAGAAGCGGCAAAAGTTTGAAGTTTCTTACCAAAAACAATCGCGTATGAACCACCAGCCCGGATAAATTCAAGTTTTTGCGGAGTGAGGGCAGGGGAGATATCCATGAGCTCGGTTTCTCCCTCATACAATTTCTTTGTTTTCGTATTAATTGTCAGAACCTTTCCAGTTTCCACCGAGTAAGTTTGTTCAAGTACAGGATCACCATTTTC
>NZKY01000045.1 GCA_002694035.1 Opitutia bacterium | reverse complement strand
ATTCAGGAACAGCGTAGTCACCCAAGGTATTTCGTTGGTAATGATTGGCTGCCGGGACATAGTAAAGAAAGAAAGGCTTTTGTTTTTTGGATGCTTTATCAATGAATTGCATTCCTTCTCGTAGAAAGTTGGGTCCGATTTGGCTTAAATTCCAGTCTGGTCCACTCAAAATTTGGCCAGTTCTATATTTCATTCCTGTCCATTTCATTTTTGAACGGTCTGTAAGAGTCCATCTGTCATTACGTATAAAAATTCTTGGTTCTGTATCGAGGGAGTCTTCCGTATTTCCAGGAACGCCAAAGAATTCATCGAAACCGTGATGAGTCGGCCCATCTAAAATGCTTTTGGTAAAATCAACATCTTTATAATCAAATTCATCTGCAGGCTCTCCCTGATCGTCCGCAAAATCCATGCCCACATGATACTTTCCTACTGCACATGTGAAATAATCATTACTCTGGAGCATTTCGGGCAAAGTAGTGAGGGCTCTTTGAATCATTGGTCGGTTAGGACCGTGAGGAAGCCATCCCTGTTTTTTTAGGTAGGAGCGGTGTGCAAGCCGACCTGTCAGTAGTGAATATCGGGTGGAGCTGCACATTGATGCTGGCGCATGTGCATCGGTGAAAATCATTCCTTTCTCGGCAAACTTTTCAATATGGGGAGTTTTAACTGTTTTAGAGATAGGTTTAGTTCCTTCCATTATTTTAATGTTATGGTAAGCACTTGTATCTCCGATTCCCATGTCATCTGCCATGAAAATGATTATGTTTGGTTTTTGTGATCCTATTATTGGAATTAAATTTAAGAGTAAGCTAACCTGAAAGAATATTTGTGACTTCTTCATATGGAGCAAGGTTTGGAAATTAACGATTAGTCTTTCGATTGTGAATACAGCCATTTCCAAAGCTTATCAGAATTCCAGCAATCCACCCAAGAATTATGACCCCGTCCTTTAATTTCAGAATATTTAGGGGAACCTCCAGCATTCGAAATAGCATTAATCATATCTCTTGATCTGGATGGTGTGATCACAGAATCTTTATCTCCGTGCCAAGCCCATATTGGAATATCAACAAGTTTTGGAGCTAGTGATTTATCTCCGCCGCCACAAATAGGGACTGCAGCAGCAAAAAAGTCTGGCCTTCTTTGAATAGCATCCCAAGTTCCATATCCGCCCATTGAAAGTCCCATGACATATATTCTTTTTGAGTCGACCTGATTTTTAGGATCTTGAATATAGGCATCTAAAGCCTCGAAGGCCATTTGCATCGAATCTGAAATCTTCGGCATTTTATGTCCAAATATAGACCAGGAAACATTTACCCATTTTTTTCCGTGTGGAACCTGTCCTGCAAATATATGAGACTGATGCTTTGTTCTAAGTTTATTCTTTTCAAAACTCTCAAGACCTCCGGCATCGAGTAATTGTTTTTTATTGTCTTCACCACGACCACCTGCACCGTGAAAGAAAACGAGAAGAGGATAAGATTTTCCCTCATCCATTGTTTGAGGTTTTGCAGTGCGGTAAAAAAAAGATTCTGACTTATTAAACCAAACTTTTTTTTGGTAATATTTAAATTTTTCATTTGCTTTGCTAGTGGTCAGTAAAGAAAGCTGAAGTGTCATCACGAAGCACAAAAAAAGTTTAATATTCATGTCACTTTGCTATTGGTACAGTAACTCGGGATCAATCTGAAAAACTTATAATCAACTTGATTGATAATTTTAGGATGATTAATTTTAATGCATGGGAGATATTTCTGAAAAAGTAGAGAGTGCAATAAAACTTTTGAGAAAAGAAGGTTTACGCATAACCGAGCAAAGAAAAGCTATTCTTAATGTCTTGGCACACGCAGATACGCCTCTATCTGCTGAAGAAAATCATGTAAATTTGACTACAGAGCAATGTGACTTGGTCACCGTATACCGTTGCTTGGAACAATTTGTGAAGAAAGGTATTGTTGAGATGGGAGTAAGGGAAAATGGGACAAAAGTTTATTGGTTAGGGCACGGTGATGGAACAGGTCATCATCATCATTTAACTTGCAGAAAATGTGGGCGGGCCGAACGGGTTGATCTATGCGTAGGGAGTGAGTTGGAGAAAATTGCACATGGATATGGTTATACTAAAATTACTCATGTCATGGAGGCGTTTGGACTTTGCCCAATTTGCCGTTAGTAATCCTCAGTACCTATCACCATTAAATCTTATATTTTTTACATCTTCCTTGCCTCGCCTAAGTTATCCCGTTCATTTGTTTTTCCATGAAAACCATTAAACTTTTGCTCCTTACCTTATTTCTTTCAACAGGATCAAATATTTTATTTGGCGATGACGATGAAACTAAAATTTTTAACTCAATGCCTTCGTCACCTACAGTAAAACCAAAAAAAACTAGTAAGGTCTTAGTTTATTCTCATGCCAGTGGATTCAAGCATTCGTCAATCCCCACCGGTGTAAAAGCATTGAGGGTTATGGCACAGAAGACAAAAGCATTTGATCCCACATTTACTGTTAAAACTGACGAATTCACCAAAAGAGGATTAGCAAAATATGACCAAATTATCTTTAACAATTGTACACATGTACAAAAGGCCTTTTCTGAAAATGCTCAGCGAACTGCAATTTTGAATTTTATTAGAGAAGGAAAGTCATTTGTTGGATTTCATTCAGCTTCTGATGGAGGTATTCCCCAGTGGCCTGAATATACTGAAATGATTGGCGGTTGTTTTGCAGGCCATCCTTGGAATGCTGGGGGTATGTGGCCCTTTTTTATTGAGGATCCCACTCACCCCATCAATGCAGCTTTTAAAAACAGCGAATTTAAATTTTCAGATGAAATTTACCAATACAAGAATTATGACCGATCCAAACTTCGTATATTAATCGGTTTAGATGCAGTTAAATCTGGAAAAAAAGGTAATTCAAAAACAAATGATTACCCTGTTTCTTGGATCAGGTCCTATGGTAAAGGGCGAATTTTTTATTCCAATTTCGGTCACAATAAAGCTACTTGGTGGACTCCTTTTATGTTGCAACACTTCATGGATGGAATTCAATGGGCACTAGGTGATTTGAATGGCCCAAGTAAACCTGTAACACAAAAAAAGATTTGAATTAAATCCCAGAAATAAAAAATAAAATATATTATCTTATGAATAACTCAGAAACCCTAAGTCGAAGAAATTTTATTGGTTCAACTGCATTAGCTAGTGCAGCCGCTTCTTTTCCGTATGTCGCGAAGGGAGATGCATTAGAAAGTGATACTATTCGAGTGGCTGCTATTGGTCTTGGTGGTCGTGGAACTGGTGCAGTTGGGCAAATTCTAGATGCTCCCAAAGATTTGGAAAAACAAAAAGGTATACGCTGTAATACCAAGTTAGTCGCGGTCGCTGATGCATTTCCAGAAAAAAGTGCTCGCAAAATTGAATCCTTTAAAAAGAAGTATGGAGAAGATAGGGTTGATGTAGAGGGTAGAATTTTCGGTGGTCTGGACGGTTACAAGCAGGCTATTAGTGAAGATGTTGACATGGTGGTTATTGCCACACCTCCTGGCTTTAAGCCTCAGCAATTTGAATATGCAATTAATCAGGGAAAAAAAGTTTTTATGGAAAAACCTGTTGCGAGTGATGTTGCAGGGGTTCGCCGGGTTCTTGAGGCTTCCAAAAAGGCGAAAGAAAAAGGATTAAATGTAGGTGTTGGTTTACAAAGAAGGCATGAAGAGCGTTATATAAACTGTGTCAAGCAGTTGCAGGACGGGGTAATCGGTGATATCAACTTACTAAGAGTCTATTGGAATGGCGGTGGTATTTGGCATCGTCCTAAACAGGACGGAATGACTGAGATGGAATACCAGGTAAATAATTGGTACCACTTTACTTGGGCGTCAGGTGATCAAATTTGTGAACAGCATATTCACAACCTCGATGTTGGGTGCTGGATAAAGGGAATGTATCCAGTTAAGGCCAATGGTATGGGAGGAAGTGAGATGCGCATGGGTGGCGACCGAACTCTTTCTCAGATTTTTGACCATACTTTTGTAGAATATACTTTTGAGGATGGCACCAAAATGTACAGCCAAGGCCGTCATTTGAAAGGCGGTTGGTCTAATGTTTCTGAGTCTGTCCATGGTCATAAAGGAACCTGTGATGTTGCCAGAGGAATTTACCCATTCAAAGGAGACCCAATTCGTTGTACAGGAGCTGGGGGAGGTCATTATCAAGAGCAAAAAAATCTTGTCGAAGCATTACACAAGGGTGAATATTACAATGAAGCAGACTATGGTGCCATGAGTACCTTTACTGCAATCCTAGGTCGTGAAGCTTGTTACTCAGGTAAGGAAATCAATGCTGATGAACTTATGAAAAAAGGAAGAGACTACGCCCCAGGAATTGATGATTACACTTGGGAAACTACACCTCCAGTTGTACCTGGGGCAAATGGAGAATATCCTGTGCCGGCTCCAGGGGTTTATCGTCCTTTTGCATAGTTCAATGGTTTTGAAACCCTTCTCTCTCAAATGAAGGGATATATTAAATGCTTTAATTTCTTTTCACTTAAAGGATAAAGAACTCTGCATGAATCATTTTTTCACAGGTAACTTATAAATAGGTTTAATCGATCAAATTTTCAGTGGTATGATTTTAACTGATCTTTCAATATTGGCAGCGATTAAACAAAATAATATCGTGATTGAACCTTACGACCGATCCTGTCTGGGTACAAATAGCTATGATGTCCATTTATCAAAATATTTAGCATGTTACACGGATGAAGTAATCGATGCAAAAAAGCACAATGAGGTGAAACATTTTGAAATCCCTGAAGATGGTATTGTACTTCAACCAGGTAAGACCTACTTAGGATCTACTATTGAATATACTGAGACGCGAGAGTTTGTTCCCTTTCTAGAGGGAAAATCGAGTGTTGGACGTTTGGGAATTGATATTCATGCTACAGCAGGTAAGGGCGATGTGGGATTTTGTAATCATTGGACTCTTGAAATTTCTGTATCACAGTCAGTTCGTGTTTATTCCGGTATGCCAATTGGGCAATTGATTTATTTTAAAGTGGAAGGAAAAGTAGAGGTAGATTATTCCAACAAAGATTCTGCCAAATATAATCAAAGAACTCCTCGCCCTGTCGAATCAATGATGTGGAAAAATAGCTTTTAATGCTTTGGAAGATCCGATACATCGTGAAATTCTCGAAGAGCATGCTCGCTCACCAAGATGTCAAAAATTTTTGGATTCATTTACCCATTCAGCAAATTGGATAAGTGAAAAAACCGGTAATCGGTGCGAAGTAACCGCAAACATTAATAATCAAATTGTAAGAGATATTTACTTCAAATCTCAGGGCTCGGCTTTATCTATAGCCTGTGGATCAATTATGTGTTGTGAAGTAAAAGGAATGGCTACTAGGGAAGTAAAGAATTTGTGCTTTTCACTATCTGAATATGTTTTAAAAGGAACAGAGTTTTCCCTATTTGGTGATTTGGAAGTATATCGAACAATTATCAGATTTAGTGAACGCCATGACTGCAGTCTTCTTTGTTGGCGTGCATTAGAAAAATCTTTAAATCATTAAATTCAATAAAATTTTCTAAATCCCTGATTCCTTCTACTTTTACCAAAGTTATCCCATTTTGTTGTTCTATAATCGGAACCCTGTCCAAAAGCGTTTTGAGAATGAACATTATAAATTTCATAACCTGTTTGAGGTAATTCTTTTAGAAATCTACTTTGCATGAGCCTGATCTGGGTACCATTCTGACTGGATAGCATGGGATATATTAAATGCAGTGATGTTTCAGCACGAGTCGAAGCAACATAAAAGAGTCTTCTTTCTTCCTCTAAATCACCTTCTCCGTCAATTGCTCTTTTGTTTGGGAATAATCCGTCTGCTAGACCGATAATAAATACATGTGGATATTCAAGGCCTTTTGATTGATGAATAGTAGAAAGGCGTAGGCAACTTTCTCCTGGTCTAACCACTCTATCGCCAGATTCTGAACTCAGGAGGATTAACTGAGTTAACATTTCGGCAAGATTTTCATATTTGCTGGCAAAATCCACAAGGCTTTCAAGATCCTCTTCCCTTCTGGGCCAGTTTTCGTAAGTAGTATGGAGATATTCATGATACCAACCATTAATCGCTTCATCCACTACTTTTGACGGTATAGCTATTGTAGCGAGTTGATGAACGCTTTGCAATGTTTCAGCGAGTCCGACCCAATCTTCTTTTGCGTCTTTGGGTATTTTATTTAAAACATCAATTTCAGTAAAAGCTTTGAAAATATTTATCTTTTTTTCATTAGAAACCCTTTCCGAAAGGGAAAGTAATTTACTCGCAGTTTTTTCTCCGATTTTAGGAAGAAGGCATGCAAATCGTTGAAAGGCAGTGACATCTTTTGGATTTACTACAAATCTAAGTTGAGCAACTAAATCTTTGACATGTGCTTGTTCGAAAAATCTTAGACCACTAGTAATTACAAATGGTATATCCCTTCGGGACAACTCAATTTGTAATTCCATAGCATGATAATGAGCACGATAAAGAATAGCGATTTCATTGTAGCTAGTACCGTTATCTAATAGTTGTTCAATTTTGGATAAAATAAAATTAGCTTGCTGGTAGGTGTCTATGGTTGGAACAACTATCGGTAAATCCTGATGAGGTTTTGAAGGCTTTAGGGTTTTCGTAAAATTTTCATTAGTTTTACGATTTTCTAGAATCCCATTGGCAAATTTTAAGATTTCAGGTGAGCTACGGTAATTGGTTTCAATTTTAAAAATTTTCGTTCCTTGATGCCTTTGGGGAAACCCTATAATTTGGTCAATATCAGCTCCTCTCCATGTGTAAATACATTGAGCATCGTCACCAACAGCCATAATTTGATGATTGGAACCAATTTTATCCACGATTCTTGATTGCAGGCTATTAACATCTTGATACTCATCTACCAAGATATGTGAGAATCTGTTTTGGTAGTATTCAGCCGCTTCTTTGTTCTCTTCTAATACCTTCAACCAAAGAACCAAAAGATCATCATAATCTGCAAGCCCTCTATTTATTTTTTCTTTTTGATATTCAACCGTAAAGGCATCAATTTTTGATAGAAGTTCAGTGTTTGAAGGATAGCGTCCCTTTGCCACATCTTCAACTGGAACCATTACATTTCTTGCATAACTAATTAAACCTTTTATTGGTTTTGCTTTTGGGTTTTCTTTTGACTTAAAAAAATCTGGATCTAGCTCTCGAATAATTTCAGAAAGTAGGGAATCTGAATCTCCATCATCAAGAATGGTAAAGTTCCTTTGCAAGCCTATCGAATCTCCAAATAAGCGTAAAATCTGTCCACCGACATGATGAAAAGTACCACCAAGAAAACGATGCGAGCCAACACCCGTCAATTCCTCGACTCGTTGAAGCATTTGCTTAGATGCTTTATTTGTGAATGTCAGTAAAAGAATTTCCTCTGGGGTAACTCCCTCAGTTAACAGATATGCTACCCTGTATGTGAGAGTTCTTGTTTTACCGGAACCAGCTCCAGCAAGTACAAGAGCTGGGCCATAAGGTGCAGTTACGGCAGCGTATTGGTCGGCATTAAGCTCAGCTTTAAAGTCAATGTTGACTTTCTTATCCGTCTGAGGAGTGCCCCCGAACATATCATCATCTTCATCTTCGTAGTCGTACACGAGAATTATCTGTTTTGTAAATGATCTAATCTAGAAGATATTTTCATTTTTAATCATTTAATAGGATAATATGATCATTGTGAATTACTTCAGGACGATTCCTACCTGGGAATAAATTGAGAATTGCATTGTTATCCATTCCTACTATCCCTTGAAGCTCAAATAAACTGAAGCGTATTATGCCAATTGCCAACGCCTTTCCTTCAGGGTCTTTTATTTCAACGACATCTGCTTTTTCGAAAGGGCCATTTGCGGTTATAATACCATTGGCAAAAAGGGAAGAGTTTTTCTTCATTATCTTTTTACATGCCTCTTTCGATAATGTAATCATTCCTTTACTAGAAGGGTAAAAAGGAAGCCATTTTCTTCTGTTACTTAAAGAAAGTCCCATAGGTGCAAAAAAAGTTCCCTGAAGATCTTCTCCATTTATGATCGGTGCAATTTCAGACTTTTCTTCACCACTAGCAATGAATACTGCACAGCCGGATTTTGTGGCAATTTTTGCAGCCTCTATTTTCGTTGTCATTCCTCCAACAGAGGTGGCACTTTGAGTCCCTTTTGCCATGATTTCAATAGATGGAGTAATTTCAGCAACAAATGGAATAAGCAAGCCTGCATTAGGATGTGTCATAAGACCTTTTACTGTGGACAAGATTAGTAGAAAGTCTGCATTACCTACTGAAGAAAGAAGGGCTGATAATACATCATTGTCCCCTAATTTGATTTCTTCATCACAAACTGAGTCATTTTCATTAACAATTGGAATAACATTATTCTTAAGTAAAGATTCCAGGGTTTCTTGAACTTTTTGAGACCTTTTTTTATTTTCGAAATCTTCTCGAGTAAGAAGGACTTGTGAAGCAAGAAGACCTGACTTTTCAAATGCTTGGTTCCAAGCGTTCATCAACTGACATTGTCCGATCGAAGCACATGCTCTTAAAAGCGATAAATCCTTTGGTCGTTCGGAAAGCCCAAGTTTCCCCATTCCAAGACCTACTGCACCAGAGCTTACAATAACAAACTTAATTCCATTTTGTGATAACTTAGCAATATCATTTGCCAGATTATCCATCCTATCTGTTCTGATTTTACCTTCTCCTTGGGATAGGATACCCGTTCCCAGCTTGATAATTATTCTTTTCAATAGGGTTTTAAAATACCAATTCTGGGTTGGAAAAAGACTTTATACTTGTCTTAAATCGCCTTCCTTGCCTGCAAGCGAGTCATTGATTTTAGAAACTGCATCATCAGTTTTTTTCTGTACCTCTTTTTCTGCTCTCTTTAAATCGTCTTCAGGAAGACCATTTTTTTGTGCATCTTTCAAAGCGTCCATGGCTTCTTTTCTTGAAGCCCGAATGCCAATTCTTCCATTTTCAGCAAACCCTTGAGCCATTTTGCATAACTCTTCTCTTCTTTCCCCGCTTAATTCAGGTATAGGCAGGCGAATAATTTCACCAGTAATAAGAGGCGTGATACCAATTTTTGCATCAATGAGTGCTTTTTCGATAGGTCCACAAGTTGACTTATCCCATGGTTGAATCTGAATTGTTCGAGCATCCGGGGTAGTAATTGCAGCCACATCGCGAAGTTTCATGGCGGATCCATATACATCAACAGATATATTTTCGACCATGGAGGAATTTGCTTTTCCTGTATGGAGAGATGAAAATTCATGGTTAACATGATCAATCGATTTGTTCATGTCTTGTTCCATTTTCTGAAAGATTTCTGAAGTATCCATTTTTGATAGAAGTTTAGTTTTGAATTTAGTTAAAATTATTTAACAATTGTACCTATATTTTCTCCTGATACGGCTTTTCGTATAGATTGTTTTTGCTGAAGGTCAAAAACCAATATAGGCATTCCATTATCCATACAAAGAGAAAAAGCAGTTGAGTCCATAACGGAAAGTCTTTTCTCCAAACAATCCATGTAGCTAAGCTCATTGAACTTTATTGCATTATCAAATTTATGTGGGTCCTTGTCGTAAATACCGTCCACTTTAGTAGCTTTTAAAATCACTTCAGCTGAGATCTCACTTGCCCTTAAAGCAGCTGTTGTGTCAGTCGAAAAATATGGATTTCCAGTTCCGGATACAAATATCACGATACGTCCACGTTCAAGATGTCTAATCGCACGCCTTTGTATGTAAGGCTCGGCCAGTTTATCCATAGGAATTGCACTTTGCACACGAACTACAGATCCCATCTTTTCCAGTCTGTCCATGATAGCAAGACCGTTTATAACAGTTGCAAGCATTCCCATTGAGTCACCGGTTGTACGGTCAATTCCCTTTTCACTGCCTTGTAAACCTCTGAAAATGTTTCCACCACCAACAACTAAACCAACTTCAATTCCCATATCTGATACAGCTTTTATTTCTGAGCAAATATTTTCCAGTGACTCAGCATAGATAGGTTCACCCTTTTCACGGTTTCCAAGAATTTCACCACTTATTTTAAGGATAATTCTTTTATATTTTTTAGGCATAATGGTTGTAAATTTAAAGCAACAATCTTGACTTTGGGTGAGTAGTATTCATTTTAAATAGAGTAGCCTGGTGGTGTAATGGTAGCACAGGAGTTTTTGGTACTCTCAGTCGGGGTTCGAGTCCCTGCCGGGCTGCCACCTTGTTTTATTTGACAACAGACCCCAAATCATTGAGGTGGCGGAGGTAAATCAAAAGGGTTGAAAGTCGGCGGCGGTGGCGGCGGTGGCGGCACATTATTAAAATTGTTTTCTGCAGGCACTGGAGGAGGAGGGGGAGTATTAAAAACATCACCCAAAGGGACATTTTCATTGGATGCATTTGGTTCATTTGCCGCAAAAGGATCAAAGGTGGCATTCTCCTTCGAAAGTGATTCACTGGAGGATTCTCCATCTAAAGGAAAAGGAGGGGGAGCAACCGAAGAATCATTTGGTCTTTTAGGAGTGGTATTTTCAAAAGGATTAAATTCTGGAGGTGGTGGAGGAGGAACCGGGGGCGGTGGAATTGAATCCCCTTCGAACGGCGTACCGATTTCATTTTCAGAGTTAGTAGGAGGAACTGGGGGTTCATCTCCAAAAGGATTAAATGCCGGGGGCGGTGGAGGAGGAACCGAGTCTTTTTCCCCGGGCAAATTTACTTCGCTTGGCGAATTAACTGATTCTGGAGGTGTTTCGTCCTCAAAAGGGTTGAAAGTAGGTGGTGCAGGGGAAGTAGTAGTAGAGTCTAGTTCAGAGGGAATGTTTTCTTCATTTGAATTTTCAATGGGTTGAACTGTTGTCTTATCCTTAGGAGAATCAACTTCAGATGATGAATTATCAGAAGTTGTAGAAATTTTATTTTTGTCAGTTGAAGGTAAGTTGGTTGTTTGAGGCTCACTTTTTAAACCATTTTTGTTTAAAGAATCCGAATTGACTTCAATTTTATCCCCAACGGCAGGTTTAGTGGGCTTCTTGGAAAGATCTTTTTGTTCAATTTTCTTTCCTGACAATAAATCTTGAACAGGAAGTCCATCGACAAAACGAATTTGAGAAATTTTGTTTCCGCCAGAATCCCATTCTGTGCAAATTCCATGTTCCAAATTAGATTTGAAATTATAATCAAACTGTTGTTGTCCATTGGGGAACCACCCCTGAGAATTTCCTTCCATTAAATCGTCTTCAAATTGGGCAGTTAATCTTTTGCGTCCATCCGAGTACCAAATGGTTCTTTGTCCATGTTGTTTATCCTTTTGATAAAAAAGGCCTAATTTACGCTGTCCGTTAGGGTACCATTCGGATGCAGGGCCCTCTCGGAGACCATGGCGATAAATTGTGGATGATTTTTCAGTTCCGTCTGGGTACCACTCCAAGGCATCACCGTGTGGTTTTCCATTTTTCATTTGGACTTCTAATATTTTTGCACCATTCGGATGCCACTCGGTCTTTGGACCATGAAGGATACCTTCTCTGTATATTTCCCTTCTTAATAACTCACCAGTGATTCTATATTCTTCAGCTATTCCATCTTTGATACCCATTGTGTAGTTTATCAACCTTCGTTTTCGACCATTGTAGAAGAACTCAACTGTTTGACCGTTTTTCTTTCCGTTTTTCCATTGAGAAACCGATTTGGTCGGGCTTTGTTCAAAGGTTTCGATGGCTTCACCAGTAAAAAGTTTACTTGATTTTGTTAAGTTACCTTCATTGCCCGTTAATCTAACTAATCCTTTTTCGTCCAAGTCTAACCAATGCAACATAACGGTTTTTTCGGGTGACGGCGATTTGACCGGTGCAATATTCCCAGATTGAACGCAAGATGAATGAAGGCAGATAAAAACGAGAAGTAAAAAAGAAATAATAATCTTAATCATCACTCTTTTTAATGCCTATGCATAAGATTGGTTGCAAGTGAATTTTAGTTTCAAGGCATGAACACTTTCATATCTATTTAAGCTTATTAAAACAGTAGAGTTGTCGATTTATTTGTGTACTCTGAAAGTATTAAGTGGAAACGTTCAAAGGTTGAGGTAAGCAAATTTGAATCAGATTGGTAAATCTAGATTAGTACGATTTTGCAAAAAACTCTTCCAAATCACGCCTTTGTTTTTTTGTTGGTCTGCCAATCATAGAAGATCCGTGCGTTGAGTGTCTTTTTGAAAATTCTTTTTCTTTTTCATAATCTTCCTTGGCTGTTAAATCCAAGATAAATTCTTGAAGCAATTTTGCCGCGACTCTCGACTTTAATGTCTTCAATATTTTAATTTTTTTAATTATGAAGGGTTTTTTTATTGTAATAACATCACCCTCTTTGACGATTTTGGAAGCTTTTGCCGGTAGATTATTGATCTGAATGTATTTTTTTTTGCAAGCATCTGAAGAGAGGGATCTAGTTTTAAATTGTCTGGTTGCCCATAGAAAACGATCTAAACGAATCTGATCTTTCTCTTGTTTCATTTAATTAGCGCTGTGATAATTTGATTTCTAAATTCAACTTGGTGTTTTGTTTGGTTGTTATTTCAATAGCCCCCTTTTGTTTTGTATGGAGATCTACATCCTTAATTAATTCAGGCGTGATACCAAATTTACTAAGAATAAAAGGTAAAAAATTAATGAGCTCAGGTGGATAATTTTCAAAATCAGGAATCACAAAATCTCTTTTTGAAAGTTCAAGTGAGTTGAGCAAAAGGCGAAATCGATCTTGATCATTTAATTCAAGTCCTTTGGCAATTTTATTGACTGTTTTTGAGCCCGCTGTACGTATTCCGTTTTCTAAATCATTAACAATTGAAGTGGTAACTCCACTTACAGATGCTAATTCGGGTTGGGTTAGTCCCTTTTCATTTCTTAAAGATTTAAGGGCTCTGCCAAACTTTTTGAGTTTTTTGATATTTTTAACCATGTTATGTGGTATTTATATTTATACTTAATTCAAATTGTGTGATTATTATTTTCCTTCTGTATTTAAAATTTTAGCACGAAATTGATTACTTTTATTTGATTCACCAGACCAATTGCTATCAATTGGTGTTAATTCAATTATGAATTCTTCTGAATTGAGTAGTTGCTCCTTACCAAGGTCATTCACTTTATCTGAGGGAATCTCTAAGCTTTGATCAATTTTTTTATCTGAATCCTTAAAGAAATTAAAATCATTGAAAGATTCGATCCATGGGGTAATGAAATTTTTATTCTTGTAAGCAAAAATACCGAGAGTACAGAGGATGAAAAGGACGCTAAAATAGAGTATCCATCTCTTTTTTTCATGGGCAGGAGGTTTTGATGGTCTTGGACCTTGAATAGACTCATCCCACTCTCGCCATTCCTTATTTCGTTTTCTAATTTCAACAATGGATCCTGTGATTATCGCCAATTCGTAAAGAATATACAAAGGAATCGTCAAAATACACAAACTAACAGGGTCTCCACCTGGAGTAATTAGAGCGGCTGAAACCATCAGAATTACCAATACCAGTCGGCGATTTTCTCTAAGTTTAGAAACGCTTAAAATACCAATTTTGATCAGTAAAATTAGAACTAGAGGGAATTGAAAAGCGATTCCGACTGCAAAGGTCATCCAAATAATCGTACTGTAGTAATTTCCGGCTTCAGGTCTGTAAACATCAAGTCCCAATACATTGAATGAAAATTCGATAGTGAAAGCTAATGAATAAGGGAGGATAAAGAAATAGGTCATGGATGCCCCGGTTATAAATAGAATTGTCGCGGCAATACACCCAGGGAAAAATACCTTTTTTTCTTCTTTGGTTAAACCGGGAACAACAAATGTCCCAACGAAGTAGAGAATTAAAGGAAGAGAAATACCGATACCTCCTAAAAAGCAAATTTTCATAGCAATGAAAATAGGAGAATAGGAGCGAATGACCTGAAGAAGATTTCTATTTTTACCACTGGAAAAATGAGTAAGTATGCGGGTCCTGTGATGTGGGTCCTTAATACCCCACTCAACCAAGTTTTTTTCATCGGAATTTCTGAGCATTCCGAGATCAACTTTTTTTTCGTTAAGGACTTTTATATATTGTTCGAGGCCAATGGTTTGTAGATCGATATCAATTACGCCAAAGTCTTCTACCGCACTAACAAGAGGCATTTGCAAGAGTTTTACCGAGTCCTGCATAAATACAGCAACCCCGATACAGCCGAATAAGAATGCTAAAACAGCTTTTAAAATAACCCACCTTAGTTCCTCTAAATGTTCGAGGAAATGCATTTCATTCGGGTCTGTTTTTTCATTCGGGTTCTTTTTTTTAATAAATCCCGAAAGTCCTTCTTCTTGAAATCTTTCGCCAAAAGTCTTTGGTTTTTTCGTGGGTTTGCTCATTTAAAAATTTTTAATTTAGGTAAATTTCCAAAGAATATACAATGTCATTTTTCTTCGTTTCGTCCATGTCAAAGAGGAATGTTTTATTCTTTCATTTTAAAAGGAAAGAAAAGTCATACATTGACAAAAGAATGAAAAAATAAGATAAAACACCTCGCTTACCTCACTTGCAATTTTGATTATTTCATTTGTTGGTAAGCAAAACAAAATTCAAAAAACCTTCATAAAAATGGCCCAAAAAAAGAAGTCAAAAACCAGCAAAACTAAATCAACAGTCAAGTCTGCCTCTTCTACTATGAATAAGGCAAGCAAATCTAAAGTGCATAAATATGTATATGACTTTGGTAAAAAAACCGACGGAGATGCGAAACAGCGCGAACTTCTTGGTGGTAAAGGTGCTAATCTTGCTGAGATGGCAAAAATAGGATTACCTGTTCCTCCTGGTTTTACGATTTCAACTGAAGTGTGCACTTACTTTTACAAAAATAACAAGAAATACCCTAAGGTTCTGGACCAGCAGATTAGAAATTCTGTTGGAATAATGGAAAAACAATTGGGGAAAAAACTGGGGGATATCAAAAAACCTTTACTTCTTTCTGTTCGATCGGGTGCAAGAGACTCGATGCCTGGAATGATGGATACAATTCTCAATCTAGGTCTCAATGATGAAACGGTTGAAGCCTTGGCCTTGGCTTCCGGAAACTCACGTTTTGCATGGGATTGCTATCGACGCTTTATACAAATGTATGGTGATGTTGTAATGGGCGTGCAAAAACTGCCTAGCGAGGACCATGATCCTTTCGAGGCAATAATAGAAGACTTCAAAAAAGAAATCTTTCCCAAGGAAAAAGGAGAAGTGGATGATTCTAGAATTACCACCGATCAAATGAAAGAACTTGTAAGTCGTTTTAAAGCACTTGTTAAAAAAAGGTCTGGTAAGGATTTTCCTACCTGCCCATGGGAACAACTTGAAGGTTCCGTTGGCGCGGTTTTCAGTTCATGGATGAATGATCGTGCAATAGTTTACCGACGCAAATATGGCATTCCTGCAGAGTGGGGCACTGCTGTAAATGTTCAGGCAATGGTTTTTGGAAATACTGGAAAAAAATCTGGTTCTGGAGTTGGTTTTACTCGCGATCCCGCTTCTGGGGAAAAAGTATTATATGGAGAGTTTTTGACTGATGCACAAGGTGAAGATGTTGTTGCGGGAGTACGGACACCACAACCAGTTGCCAAACTTAAGAGGGTCTTACCTAAACCTTTTAAGGAACTAGTTGCAGTGCAGAAAAAGCTAGAAAAACACTTTAAAGATATGCAGGACTTTGAGTTCACGATTGAGGATGAGAAGTTGTATATGTTGCAAACCCGTAATGGTAAAAGAACGGGTTTAGCTGCAGTACGCATTGCGACTGAAATGGTAAAAGAAAAGTTGATTGATTGGAAAACCGCTATCAAACGGGTTCCAGCTGAACAACTCGATCAAGTTCTCGCACCAGTTTTCGACACAGCAGCACAAAAATCTGCTAAAAAACTGTGTAAGGGTTTACCTGCAGGTCCAGGTGCCGCATCTGGAAAAATTTGTATGAATGCAGAGCGTGCTGTTGAAGCTGCTAAGAAAGGTCCAGTTTTATTGGTAAGACAAGAAACATCTCCTGAAGATTTGCGAGGAATGATCGCAGCCGAAGGTATTTTAACAGCACGCGGTGGGGTTTCATCCCATGCTGCCCTTGTCGCCAGACAAATGGGTAAAGTGTGTGTTTGTGGAGCTGCCGACTTGGATATCGACTATAAAAGCCGTACAGTAAAAGTTAATGGTTCAACTTACAAAGAAGGTGACTACCTTTCCATCAATGGAACAACGGGAGAAATCTTTGCTGGGGAATTAAAGACTGCACCTTCTGAAATTATACAGGTTTTAATTGATAAGAAATTGGATCCTAAGAAAAGTCGCGACTACAAGAACTTTTCTCAATTGATGGATTGGTGTGAGAAAGCTACGAAGATGAATGTCCGCACTAATGCAGACTCTCCTTCGCAAGTTGCTAATGCGATTGCATTCGGTGCTTCTGGAATCGGACTTTGCCGTACCGAGCATATGTTCTTTGAAGGAAATCGTATCGACGCTATGCGACAAATGATTCTTGCTGATAATGAAGTAGATCGCCGTAAGGCTCTTAAAAAGTTGCTTCCTTATCAAAGAAGAGACTTTCAGGGTATTTTCAAAGCACTCGAAGGTCGTCCTGCTACCATTCGTCTGTTGGATCCACCTTTACATGAATTCCTTCCTCATGATCAGGCTGCTCAACGTGATTTAGCCAAAAAGCTTGGCGTTTCGTTAGCTTCTATTAAAAAGCGAGTAGAGGATCTTCATGAGTTCAATCCAATGCTTGGTCACCGTGGTTGCCGATTAGGAATTTCTTATTCCGAAATCACTGAGATGCAGGCACAAGCCATTTTGGAGGCTGCAATTTTAGTCCAAAAAAGTGGTATTGAGGTAAATCCTGAAATCATGGTTCCATTGGTCGGCTTTCCCCGGGAGTTAGAAATTCAAGTAGAGGTTATTCATGAGACTGCCAAAAAAGTTTTTACTGCGAAAGGTGAAAAGGTTAAGTACTTAGTTGGCACAATGATTGAAATACCCCGTGCAGCCTTAGTTGCCGATGAGATTGCAAAGACTGCTCAATTCTTCAGTTTTGGAACTAATGATTTAACTCAAACTACCATGGGTATGAGCAGAGATGATTCCGGAAGTTTCCTTCCAAATTATACTGAGCTTGATATTGTTGATGCGAATCCATTTGCCAGCGTAGACCAGAGTGGTGTTGGTCAACTCATGGAAATTGGAGTAAAAAGAGGCAAATCCTCTCGTCGCGGTATAAAATTAGGAATATGCGGAGAACACGGTGGAGATCCAAAGAGTGTAGAATTCTGTCACAAGATTGGACTGAATTATGTCAGTTGTTCACCTTTCCGTGTACCAACTGCCCGACTTGCTGCTGCTCAGGCAGCAGTCAGTTGATTGCCTATCATTTGATTAATTACTTTAAAGAGGGGTTCGGACTGCTATTATGTCCGACCCCTCTTTTGTTTTGAATGTTTGAAGTTAAGGAAAAGCCAAGGTTGGTTGAAAAAGCCTACCTCTTAGCTGTCATTTCCAAAGAAGAAGAGAGAAATAATGCAGAATCGTTATTAGATGAACTCTATGAACTAGTGTCTAATTTAGGGATTCAAATCTTTCATAAAAAAGTAGTACGGGTACGAAAAACTTACCCTGGATATCTTATTGGAAAGGGAAAATTTAATGAAATTATACAGCAGGTTGGTGACCTTGCATGTGATGTGATTATTTTCGACAATGAATTGTCTCCTAGCCAACAGCGGAATTGGGAAGAAGAATCCAAGGTTTTAGTTATTGATCGACAGGAAATCATATTAGATGTTTTTGCGGCTAGGGCTCAAACTAAGGAAGCTGTTCTCCAAGTTAAGCTGGCAAGACTTGAATATTCTCTCCCAAGACTAAGGAGAGCATGGACGCATCTTGGAAGACAGAGAGGTGGTGGGGTAACGCAAAGAGGAGAGGGGGAAGCTCAAATTGAGCTAGATCAACGATTAGTTAGGGATCAAATTACAGCTACAAAAAAAGAAATTAAACAAATTGCCAAAACGCGTAAAACGACTCGTAAAAGAAGATTAAAAATCCCCTTACCCACGATCGCACTCGTTGGTTATACCAATGCTGGTAAATCAACTTTTTTGAACAAGGTATGTCGGTCGGATGTTTTATCAGAGGATAAATTATTTGCGACGCTAGACCCGACAAGTCGACATGCAAGATTACCTAATGGAATCAAAATAATTTTTACCGATACGGTAGGATTTATTCGTAAGCTCCCTCATCGTTTAGTTGATGCATTTAGGGCAACCTTGGAAGAAACTTTGGTTGCGAATCTGCTTTTACATGTGGTTGACTTATCTAATCCGCAGTTCGAAGAACACATGGAAACAACGCTTGCTGTATTAAATGAATTAGGTGCCGAAGATAAAGAAATACTAACTGTATTCAACAAGATTGACCTTCTAAAATCCAATGACTTGGAAAATTTAAAACTTAGTCAAAATTGTAAAGGTGTAGATAATGTATTTGTAAGTTGCGAATCTGGAGAGGGAATCTCAGAACTCTTACAATTTATAGAGAGAAAACTAGGTCTTACCAAAAAGAAAAGAACTTTTTTAATTCCTCACGATCAATACCAATTGGTTGTTAACACTAGGAAGGAGGGAAGTTTAGTCAATGAGTACGCCGAATACGACGGAGTCAGATTGACAGCCTATCCAAGCAATCTGCTTTACGAAGATTTGAAGAATTTCGAATTGTAATATATTACTTTTCCTTGTTTCGGTTGTAGTCTACTAAAGTCACACGAAACATACTTGCTGCCATCCAAAAAACGCCACTCATGCAAAAAGAAGTCATTCCTGCAACTATAGTTACAGCAATTGGATCTTCAGAAGGTACATGTGGCTTTAAAACAAAAAACATGTAAGCAAAGAAGAGGATCGTTAAAAATAGATCGATCACTAATCCTTTTTTTGAAATTAGTGGTTTGTCATTTGATTCTTCAGACATGATTCTAATCTAAGAAACTTCAAAAAATCGTCAAATATTTCCTTCATGATTTGAACATTCTATGATTTTGTTTTTGATTTCCGAAATTTGGAGTTCATTTAGGACATTGGGAGATATTCGGTTCATGTGCAAAGATGGCAAATGATATAATTTCTCATTTAGGATCAAGTTTCTGTTCGCGGTAACCTCATCAACACGGTCAATGGGCGTAAAGTGAGGAGCGGATTTGACAGCTTCAGGACATTCAATAATGATTTCTTTTATCGCAATTACCGCATCTGCAAATCTGTCAAGTTCTTCCTTTGAATAACTTTCAGTTGGTTCGATCATGAGACCAAAAATTTCTGGAAATGCAACAGTAGGGGCGTGAAATCCAAAGTCTAAAAAAAGTTTTCCCACTTGCGGGATTGCTTTGCTTTTGGGGATACCAATTTTTTCAAGTCTGAGAAAATCCTCGTTGCTCAGGGTTAAAATAAATTCATGCATTCGTGGAGTGTGTTCAGACTTTTCAGGTAGAGTAGGGAAGTAACTTTTTAACCTTTCAAACAAATAACGAGAAGCAAGTACTGCGATAGATGACATTTTAGGAACACCAGCTTTGCCTAGGCGTAAAAGATAGGAATATGCTCTGACTTTATGACTGAAATTACCCCAATGCCTGTGAAAAGACCCAATACTTTTCTCAGGTAAAACAGAATTAAATTTTCCACTTGCATCTTTGATAATTTGAACACCTGGTAAAAAAGGAATTAATTTCTCGGAAACTGCTACGATGGCATCTCCAGGTCCACCACCTCCGTGAGGAATAGTCCATGTTTTGTGAAGATTGTTATGAACTGCATCTACTCCAAGTTTGCCTAGGTCTATTTTAGCTGCGATTGCATTCATATTTGCTCCATCCATGTAAACTAACCCTCCAGCTTTATGAACACATTCAGAGATTTCGTGAAACGATTCTTCGAATAAACCAGAGGTATTTGGATTTGTAATCATTACACCGCAAAGTCTTTTTCCAAAAAGAGAAATCTTTTCGTGAAAATCGTCCATATTAACAGTACCATTTTCATTAGCCTCAAGATATACAATACCGTCTTGACCAGTGAATCCAGCCATTGCAGCTGTAGCAAAATTTGTTCCATGAGCCGATTTTGGAATAAAAACTACGTCGCGTTTGAGACATCCATTGGAGCGATGATATGCCTGAAAAAGTTTTAATCCAACTAACTCGCCTTGGGCTCCAGCAACTGGTTGCGTAGTTACACCAGGCAATCCTGTAATTTGTTTAAACCACTCTTGAATTTCAAAAAGAACTTCAAGTGGTCCTTGTACATCAGTTTCAGGAGCTTGTGGATGTGCATTGCTAAATCCACTAAGACTTGCTGCCCAATCGTTGAGGAGAGGGTTGTATTTCATAGTGCAAGAACCCAATGGATAACACCCATTATCAGGACTAACATTCAGCTCGGCTAATTTTTTGTAATATTGGGATAACTCATCATAGGAAAAAGAAGGTAGATTAACGGACTCATTTCGAAGATAACAACTATCTAGCTTATCCTGTTGAGATGTATGAGGCATTTCTTTGAGTTCAAAGGTACGATTAAGGAAACCAATCAATTCATCAATTGATTGCTCATCGTGAATATCGGTAAAAGTTAATTTTATTAGATTTCGATCTGAAATATTTTGATAGCGATTGGAAACATCGACTCCCAATTGAATTCCGAGTGCATCAGCATGACTTAATAGTTCAGGAATAGAAATTTCTGTTTCAAGGACAATTTCGTTGAAGCTTTGCTGTTTAGAAAAAGCTATTTTGATACCATTCAAATTGTTGATTGCAGAAATAATACGAGATTTAAAATTTAAAGCCTCATTAATTGAGTTGCTTAATCCATTTTCTCCTTTTGCCAAGAGGGATGCACCAGCTAGAGTGGCAAGAAAAGCTTGATTCGAACAGACATTCGATGTTGCCTTCTCTTTTCTTATATGTTGCTCGCGGGTAGACAGAATCATGACGAAACAGTCTCTCCCGTTTTCGTCTTTTGCTTTACCGATATAGCGCCCTGGTGAAGATCGTAAATCCCGGGTATTTGTCTGATTGTGCCTACATCCAAATAGGCCAAGACCGGGGCCACCAAAATTTGCACCGATGGCAAGATGCTGTGCTTCACCCACAATAAAGTCTGCACCTTTTTCACCGAAATTTGTAGGGGGTTTCAGTCCACCTGTTCCAAGTAGCATTGGATCAATACATGCAATGGATCTGATTTGATTAGAGGAGCAGAAATCAGCAAGCAGATCGACATCCTCAAGAAGGCCCATTGAATTAACCTGAGGAAAAACAAAACCTGAGATTAAACTTAATTCATTTTCTTTAAGGTTTTTAAGAATTTCGTAATTTAAGACACCAGTTTTAGGATCTACAGGAATAAAATCAAAAGTAAGTGATGTTTCTTCAGCCAATGTTCGTATAACATCGACTTCTTTCTCAAAGAGCGTCTCTGCAAGGAATATCTTAGATCCTTTTTTATTTGTACGTACAGCACAACAAATCGCTTCATAGATAGCTGCAGTTCGGTCGTATAAAGAAGTATTAATTGCTTCAAAACCAGTGAGGGTGGACATGGCACATTGGTAAATCCAATGAGTGACCAGAGTACCCTGACTTCTTTCTGGTTGGTAAGGAGTGTAAGAAGTACTCAGGGAGCGAAGATTGGAAACAAAATCAACAATTTTATGACTTTTCCAAACATGGAGAGCATCTCCAATAAATGAAATTTTATGATTGGTTTTGTGAGCAATTTCCGAAAGTTTTATAATTGCCTCATCGTAATCTAATTCATCAGGCAAATTTGGAGATTCTTCAAAGTGTAAGTCTTTTGGTATATGAGAATATAAATCGTCGAGAGAGTTTAATCCAATAATTTCAAGCATTGACGAAATGTCATCATTCCCAGCAGAGATGTAATGCCTTTTGAGTTCACGGGGGAATTCGCTCGGATCGTAAGGCAAATTAGAATCATTTTTTTTGGGATTTTTTAAAACCTCCGAAATTGGTAAACTCATATATTAAGAAATAATCTGTTGAATCAAAAAAGAAATTTTTAAAAATTAACGTTTATAACAATCAATATGAGAAATGCAGATGTGCAAATATTACTAATTTAAATTTTGCATTTAAAACCGGATTTTTTGGAAATTGTGAATTTGAAATTTGAAACAATTAACTATCAAACGATAGAAAATTGTCTTCTTTAGTTCGCTCGGACGCCTTTTTCCCAAATATTTTTTTCGGTAATTACACCGGCTTCATTGATGAAGATCTCTTCGCCATGCAATTGCCCGTTCAGAAGATTAACTTCACCAATTAATGTTCCGGCGGAATTTAGAATTTGCATTTTTCCAGTGAAGGGTAATTTCGAATCTGTATATTTTACAGTATCAATACCATTAATTAGTTCAGTGAAAAACTCTTCTTCAGCATCAGCTACCGTCCCTGTCCAAATATTGGAGTCTGATTTTTTTACCGAATTGGATGAAGGCTTTTGTTCGAACTCACTTTCTTTAATTTGGTTTGATTCACCCTCTGTACTTGAGATATCGATTTCTTCCGAGAGAGACTTTTCACTAGGTGGATCCTTCTGTTCTAATTCTGTAATTACAGGAATAATTGTATTGGTTTCATTGTAGGCGGTGATTGTATCCTTAGTTACGGTCCCCCCTGTATTTAATCTTTCATTTTCGGTTTTTTCTGAAAAGTTGTCTTTAAATTCAACAGCAGTAACAGCATTATTTAGAGGATTGCTAAAATCTGATTTCTGAATGGCCGGTTTTGATGCAGATTCTGGAAGAATTGACGGTTTTGTGATAATTTTTCCATTTTTCCAAATCGACTTTACAACCCCCTTTTCAGGTTCAGATAGGGTGCCTTCTCCATGCTGTAAATCATCAAACCAGTTACCAAAATATGATGTGCCATCTGCAGAATAATAAGTACCCTGACCATGCCTTTTTCCAACAAGAAAAGAACCTTCATAGTAAGAACCATCAGGCCAAGTATATAATCCTTGTCCAGTTCGTTCATCTTCTAAATAGTCCCCCTTGTAAGATTCACCATTACTCCATTTAAATAAGCCATTCCCATGCCTTAAATCTTTTTTAAAATCACCTTCATATGTTGAACCATCCAGCCATTTGTATGCCCCTTTTCCGTGTTTTCTTCCTTTACTGTCAATTTCACCAGTGTATGAGCCATCTGAAAAATCAATAGTAGTATAATTTGTGGATTGGCAGGAAAAGAAAAGTACTGATGACATAATCATCAAAGTCATAGGGAAGCAGAGATTCATGCTATTAATTTAATCTTTCAAATTCATTTCGGGCAACCAAGAAAGTCGGGCTTTTAAGTTAATAGCTAAATGAAATTGTGAAGGTATCAATCTTACTTTAAATTTATTGTTCGGGAGTTCGATAAAAATGTTCTTAAAATCAGGCCAAGATGATAGATGTAAATAAAGATATATTGAACCTCCTAAAATCGAGCAAAACTTGACAAAATTATTCAACTTGGATTTGTATCAAAAAAGTTTTCAAAATTGATTTCATTATGTGTTATTATTCTGGAGAGGTGGCAGAGTGGTCGAATGTGCCCGACTCGAAATCGGGTGTGCCGAAAGGTACCGCGGGTTCGAATCCCGCCCTCTCCGCCAAAAAGAAGAATTAACTTTTGTTGGAATAAAAGAAGTTTATTTTATCAGCCACATCCTTGTAGGAAATATCAGCAGAATATACTAATTTAAATTCTTCTATTGCTTTATCATTATCACCCATTGACTCCAAGCAACAACCCAATTCATAGATGGCATCTTTTTTTCTCTCATCCATAATCTGAATTTCGTTTTTAAGTAGATTGAACTGTTCGATTGCTAAGTCAAAAAAGTTCTTTTTGCTGTACGCTCTCCCAAGGTAAAGAATTGCGTCAAGTCTAACCTTAGCATTTCTCTGAGCAAGCTGAAGATGGGAGAGGCATTCATCGTACTCTTTGTTTTCAAAGAGATTAATTCCAAGTTCATATCTGTAACTGTAGTCGTTGGGATATCTTTGAACAAGTGATTTGAGCTGGTTTTTTTCGTACAGGTTTTTTTGAAAGATGGAATCTTCCCATGATTTTTTGGTTTCTTCGTTAGTAGGGTCCGCTAAGTGTGCTTTTTCCCAAGAGTCTATCGAATGATCAAAATATTCCAAAGTTAAGTGTCTTTCTTTTTCTTCTAATGAAACATCGCCTTGCCCCGCAGGTTGCTTGCGAGCTTCTTGTATCCATGCAATCGAATTTTCAAGATCACCATATCGATGATAGTAGTCACTGAGCTGTCTGTAGTGATTAAGGTTTTCGGGTTCTTTCTCAACATTTTGATAAGCTTGTCTGATTAGTTCTTCCAAGCCCTTTGAATCGGTGACTGCTTTTGCTTGTTGCTCAAGTGCCTGTGCTTCTGATTCATCTTTTAGCTGTGTGCGGAAATCTTCTGATTCTTCCCATTTTCCTTTATTCATTGCTACAGCAACAGAGGCTCTTTTCATGAGTTCAACAGCATCTCCATCCGTGGGATTAATTTTTAAAATAAAGTTGCCCGTTTCAATGGCTTTTTCGGTGTTCCCAACTTCAAGGTAGGCATTACCTAACTCTTTCAAATTTTTAATATTTCTGGGGTGAATTTTTTTTATAGTTTCGTATGCAAAAACTACTGTTTGATTCATTCCAAGATGAGATGCCGCGTCTGCGAGCATTTCATGGGCCATTACATTTGCAGGATTTTTTTCAATTAATAATTCTGCTTTGACTAGAGTCCCTTCCGGGTCTTTATCTCCTTTCCCCCCGAACATAAATGGAACAGCAGTAACTTTGCCGAGAAGATTGTTAAGACCTTTTGTTGATCCATGCACTTTTTTGATCTGAAGATCTCGTAATTTTTTTCTTAATTCTAAACAACCTTGAGATTGTTTAAGAATTGATGAAAAAATTTCCAATGAGTAGTTCAAATCCGTTTGAACTGCCGCTTCTGCCGCTTCTAGCTGTTTAATTTGACGTGGATCAAGTTGAGAAATTGGAATCTCTTGAATCATTTACTGCGGTTATTTTGTAGGGTGCGTGATAGGGTGATAAGACGATCAATAATTATAAAAGTTTAAAGTTCGTCTTCAATTATTTTAGCTATTTCTGTAAATATTTCTTCCACAACAGTTGATTCTATTGCTTCGACAAGAAGTCTAATCTTAGGCTCAGTCCCGGAATAGCGCAAAAGGATTCGACCATCTTTATTCAATATTCTATTGGCGTCTTCCAATCCTTTTTTCAAAGAATAACAACTATCCAAGGGAATCTTTTCTTTGACAAAGAAAGATCCCTCTTTGCAAGGCCATAAACTAATTTGTTCTGCTAATTCAAATAATGAACCTGCAGATTCGTAAAGGACTCTTGAGATTAAGAGTGCTGTTAAAAGACCATCGCCAGAAGGAGCAATATTATTTGCGATAATGTGCCCTGAAGATTCTCCACCAAGAGTAGTATCTATTTCTTTAAGTTTTTGAGCAACGAATCGATCTCCGACACTGGATGAGTGAAGAGTGATCCCATATTTCTTCAAACTATGCTGCAAGCCCGAGTTGCTGTGAATTGTTGCCACAATGGAATTACTTGGCAATCTGCCCTGTTTTTTTTCATGAATAGCAAGCAATCCAAGAATTTTATCACCTTTTATAATTCTACCCTCTGAATCACAGAAGATGACTCGATCTCCATCTCCATCGTGAGCAATTCCAAAATCAGCAGAATGTAGTTTTACCTCGTCTGATAATACGCTTGGATATTCAGATCCTACAAACTCATTGATTTTGCCATTACCAGTATTGATTGAAACAACCTTAGCACCCATATCTGAGAGTATCCTAGGTGTGGTTTCTTTGGTTGCACCATTAGCGAGATCAGCAACAATTTTTTTCCCTTTTAGTATGCCCTTTGGAAAGTTTTTGACCAAATGATTAAAATACAAATCTTTTGCTGAGTTAGTGGTCTCTAGAAAAGTGTTATTGGATAAAAATCCATTCTTTATTTCAATTAGTCCTTCTATTATCTCTTCATCAGAATTTTGAAGCTTATTACCATTAGAATTGAAGAATTTAAATCCATTGTCATGAACTGGGTTATGAGAAGCAGTAACCATGACCCCCATTGCGAAATTTTTTTTACTTATACAGAGAGCAAGAGCAGGCGTAGGAATGATACCGGCAGAAATTCCGCTAATCTTACATTCGGAAAGACCACTATAAAATGCATTTAAGAGAATTTCGCCTGATGGTCTAGTATCTTTTGCAAGAAGAATTTTTTTTGGTTTAAGATTTTTTATCTCAATAAACTTTCCTACAGCTTTGCCGAGTGCAAATGCAAATTTATCAGTTAAAAAACCTGAGTCAAAGGTCGATCTTATACCATCAGTTCCAAAATATTTCATTTTAAGAAATGCTTTTTTACTCGATTTAGCCAATCTTTCACTGATCCATCTGAGATTAATTCATCGGCCAATTTTACACCATCTATCAGATTGTCTGTTCTTTTTATTGCCAAGAATGCAAGTGAGCAATTCATCAGAATACTGTTTTTGAGCCCCTCCGGTCCATCGCCGTCCAAAACTAAATTCATAATTTCAATATTCTTATCAAGATTGCCTCCTTTAAGCTTTTCAATTGAACACTGAGTAAGGCCAAAATCCTTGGCACTTAAATTTTTTTGAAGACTTTGTGAATCCGACCCGAATGGGAAGATAATATTTTGACCACACGGAGTTAGTTCATCAACACCTTTAATATGATCGTGATTTTCAATATTTCCATGAAGAACATAACCCGAGCTTTGCCCGGCGTGATGAAGAGAATCTCTAATTTTCTTTACTAATGGTTCGGAATAAACACCTAATATTTGATAGCAGGGAGAAGCTGGGTTTATCATAGGACCTAAAATATTAAAAATTGAAATCGATCCCTTGGTCGCCATTTCTCTTCTGACTGGTGCAATGTTTTTAAATGCTGGATGGAAAGCTGGTGCAAATAAGAAGGCAAAATTGAATTTTTCCATGCATTCATTGATTTGAGAATTTTCTAGGTTCAGAGGTATACCGATCGCTTCGATTAAGTCTGCACTTCCACATTTTGAACTTATCGAACGATTTCCATGTTTAATCACATTGACACCAGAAGATGCTAAAACAAAAGAAGTAAAAGTTGAAATATTAAAACTTCCAGCACGGTCACCACCAGTTCCGCATAAATCAATCGCATTAGAAGAAAAGTTATCTAATTGTGGATTTCTTGCTAGCCCTTTGAAACATTTTATGAAGTGTGCAATTTCACTTGGGGATTCACCTTTTGTAGATAAAGCAGTGAGAAAGTTTTCCTTTTCATGTAAAGTCACGCGATCTGAAATCAATGCATCTGTGCACTCTTTTATTTGATTATAATCAAGTTGTTGTTGCCGAGTGGTAAGGGCTGTAAATTTTTCAAGCGAATTCATTTTTTGATTTGTTTGTTCAAATGTTTAAAACTTTAACTTGCACTTATCGAGCGACTGCCTTTGTAGAGAAATAAATGAACACTCGCCAACATTTTTTTTTATTCTTAATTTCTTTATTCTTTTTTCTTTCTGTAACGCTTTTTTCAAAAGAAAAGGAAGTGATTTTAGTAGACGATAAACAAACTGTTAATGCCATGGGGTATGGACATGCGTTTATTTATGGACTTGTTGAGGGAGTCACCGAATTTTTACCCATTTCATCAACGGGTCATCTAGTGTTAGTCAGAGAATATCTTTCTTCTGAGGAAAAAAATAAGGAAGCTTTAAATGCGTACCTCATTGTGATACAAGCTGGGGCAATTTTTGCTGTCACTCTCATTTATCGAAAACAAGTTTTGTCAATGATACTTGGTTTTTTAGGTTTTGATCCAATAGGCAAAAGGCTGGCTTTACTTGTCTTAACCGCTTTTCTTCCCGCCGCTATTCTTGGGCCGATATTTGATAAAAATATCGAAACCTACCTTTTTGGGCTACTTCCGATCGCTATAGCCCTAGCGCTGGGAGCACTTTTGATGCTTTGGGCAGAACGGAGAAGAAACTCTGAGCAATCAAATAGAATTCTTGACCAAGGGAAGACTTTAGAAGATCTAACATTTAAAAACTCTTTTATAATTGGAATTATGCAATGCGTTGCTATGTGTCCAGGAACGAGTCGTTCTATGATGACAATAGTGGGTGGCTATGTTGTAGGCTTACAAAGGAAGAAGGCAGCAGAATTTAGTTTTTTACTTGGTTTGGTTACTCTTACAGCAGCAGCTGCTTATAAGGTACTTACAAAATGGAATGTTATGGAGGCAAATTTATCAATAGGACCAGTATTCTTCGGATGTTTGATTGCAGGATTATCAGCTGCATTTTCTGTTTTTTGGCTCGTTAATTATTTATCAAGAAATGGTTTAATGTTGTTTGTATGGTATCGAATGGCACTTTCTTTAATTATATTTATAATTTATTTTAATACTAGTGGCTAACTTCCTTCGCTTGACCAATTAGTCTAATCATGATTTGATGAGACTTTAATTCTATAAATTATGGGACAGCCTAAAAGAAAACATTCAAAACAACGAAGCAGAAAGCGTCGCGGTGCAAATCGTTTCCAAGAACCTCAGCTTGCAAAAGAACCAGACGGAACTTTCGTTCGTCCTCACCGTGTTAATCCAGAGTCTGGACAGTACCGCGGTCGGCAGGTTTTTGATGTAGAGGCGTAGAATTCACTGAGCTTCGGTATGACTAAACCCGAAGCACATATACGTTTGGCTATTGACGCAATGGGCAGCGATTTAGGCCCAAACGAAGTTCTTGAGGGTGTTGCTTTAGCAATCGATAGGGTTCCGCGAAATACGAACTTCATTTTATTTGGAAAGAAAAAAGATTTAGAACCAATTGTCTTATCCAATTCAATTTTATCAAATTCGAAAGTTGAAATTGTCCATTGCAGTGAGGTTGTTGGAATGGAAGAAAAGCCTATAGCTGGAATTAAAGGTAAGAAAAATTCTTCAATGAGTCTCGCCTTGCAATCTTTAAAAGAAGGTGAAGCTGATGCATTGCTTAGCTGCGGAAATACAGGCTGCTTGATGGCTGGAGGTGCAATAAAGCTCAGGACATTAGAAGGAGTGGAGAGACCTGCTCTTTGTACGATTTGGCCTGGACGTGAACGTTACTTTACACTGTTGGACGCTGGGGCAAATCCCCATGCTAAGCCTTTTCATATCGTTCAAAGTGCGGTGCTTGGTTCTAATTATGCTCGAGTTGCTCTTGGGCTTGTCCGTCCGAAAGTGGGACTGCTTACAATTGGAACAGAAGAAGGTAAAGGAAATGAAGTTATTCATGAAACTCATTCAATGTTAAAAGATATAGACGGAAGCATTATAAATTACGCTGGACTAATTGAAGGATTTCAGATTTTTGAAAATGTTGTAGATGTTGTAGTGTGTGATGGTTTTGTGGGAAACATTGTTTTAAAGGCATGTGAATCATTAAGTAAATTAATCGGTACTTTTTTAGATGAGGAGCTTCGAAGAAATACCCTTAGAAAGACTGGAGCACTTCTTTCAAAAGGAGCCTTTCGCAGTTTAAAACAAAGAATCAATCCCGAGCAATTTGGTGGAGCACCTTTGCTGGGATTAACTAAAAATGTTATCAAAGCACATGGTTCGTCAAATCGAAATCATATTAGTGGAGCCGTAAAAATTGCTCTTGATTTAGTACAACACGATATGCTGACTCAGGTTTCTCAAGATATTCAGGAAGCAAATGAGATTCTTCGTCCAGAACCTTTGACTAATCGTTAGAGAACAATGGGAACAGAGTCAAAAGACATTCCATGTAAGATATTAGGAATTGGTTCACATGTCCCGTCGAACATAATAGACAATAATAAATTGAGCGAAAGAGTTGATACGAGCGATGAATGGATTACGACACGGACTGGAATTAAACAAAGATGTTTTGCAAATGAGGAAGAAGCTACCAGCGATTTGGCCTTTATGGCTGCACAAAATGCTCTAGATGATGCCAAAATCAGCCCCAACGATATTGATCTAATAATTGTTGCGACAATTACGCCGGATATGGCTTTTCCATCTACTGCTTGTCTAATTCAGCATAAATTAGGAATTCCAAAAGTTACTTCATTTGATGTGGAAGCTGCTTGTTCAGGTTTTTTATATGCTCTGGATATTGCTGATGGAATGTTGAAAAGTGGGAGATATAATCGAGCCCTTGTTGTTGGTGCTGAAAAACTCTCAAGTATTATGGATTGGGCTGATCGTACTACATGTGTTCTTTTTGGCGATGGTGCAGGTGCAGTTATTTTGTCAAGAGAAGGTGATGGACCGCGGCTAATTGGATTTAATTGCGGAGCTGATGGATCCAATCCTTCTCTTCTTCATCAACCGGCTGGTGGGTCGCTAATGCCAGCTTCTGAAAAATCTATTGCTGCACGTGGACACTTTTTAAAAATGAACGGAAAAGAAATTTTTAAATCAGCAGTTCGTGTAATGGAAGCCGCAGCGACTGATTTGTTAATTTCTCATGGACTTAGTGCTAAAGATGTTGATCATGTCATACCTCATCAAGCAAATGCTAGAATTGTTGAAAGTTTGTCTTTGAGATTGGAAATTCCATTGGAGAAATTTTTCTGTAACTTGGATAGATATGGAAACACTTCAGCAGCCTCAATACCTCTTGCATTAGACGAGGCTAAAAAAGCTTCACTTTTTAAGCCAGGACAGCTTGGTTTGATGGTTGCATTTGGTGCTGGCTTGACTTGGTCTTCAGTTCTTGTTCGATTTTAAAGTTTGTTATCTATGAAAATGATTAGTTATTCTCTTAGTTTAGTTTTATTTTGTTTTTTTATCACAGATTGTTGGTCTGTATCTCCTGGAGCTAACCGGAACAGAAATTTATCTCAGCAGGATAAGGAGTATTTATTTCCAGGAACGGGTTTCTTTTCTAAAAACAGGGATCCATTAGAAAATGATCAAGCTAAAGCTTGGTTTTTGGAAGCTGAGGAAGAGAGAAAAAAAGGTAATTCGAGAAAAGCACTCTCTTTATACGAAAATTTTTCTAAGAGAAGATCCGACTATATTTTTAAAAAAGATAAAATTGAAATTCAAGTTGGTCCTGAGTCACTTTATCAAGCTGCAATTTTAAGAGAATCCCGAGGCGATTGGCAAAAAGCTTTCGAACATCTTAAGTTAATTGCTGAGGCGTATACGGATTATGATTTTGAACGTGTTACCGAATCTCTAATGAGAATAGCTGAGCGTTTAGCTAAAGAAAAATTACCCAAAAAATGGGGTGTTTTTCCCCGTTTTAGATCGGGTACTCAGGACAGATTGCGTTTGAATCAGATTGCTGGTTTGGCCCGAGGACCTAAGTTTGCACCTCGTGCACTAATGGCTTTGTCTGAAATTGCAATTAAGGACAATAAGGAAGATGAGGCGGTCGATGCTTTAGAGAGACTTATTAACTTGTATCCAGATAACTATCTTTGTGAAAAGGCTTATTTTCAATTGGCACAGATTTTTGAAAACCGAGTGGCAGGGCCTGAATATGATCAAGGTGCTACTTTAAAAGCGTTAAATTTTTATGAAGATTATTTGATTCTTTTTGATGAATTGCCTCCTAAGAGTAAGCACGAAAGTATTGCGGACTACAAAGTTCGTTTAGACGAGTCAAACGCCAGAACACAAATTGCGGAACGTGGTCGTAAAAAAATGCGTGAAACATTAGCTGCGAGTAAAGTTATGGTAGGGAAATACATCGAGAAATATGGAAAGTATTATTTGACACATTGGCGAGAGCTTGGGAACAAACCCGCTTTACAATTTTATAACGAAGCCATTACGATTGCTCCAGAATCAGGAGCTGCTAGAGAGGCAGAGAAAAAAGTTGCTGACCTTAGGGGTAGGAATGAATAGTGGTTCCATTTTATTACTTCTTACCTATTTTATCTTCCTTTCAAGTTGTAGATATAGCCATTACAATCCTCAAAATAATCAACAAAAAGCTATTTTTATAGATAGAATTGAGAATCTATCATTTGCACCCCAAGTTGGATCCCTCCTAAGGAATAAAATAAGGGAACATATTATAAAGAGAGGTCGATATAAATTGGTTTCGCAAATTCAAAAAAGCGATTTAGTTATCAATTTAACCTTTAAAAATTATCAAAAAACTCCTGAATTTTATAGTCCCAGGGATACAATCCTTGCTTCCGGTGTAAGTTTAAACCTCGAGGTTGTCTTGAACTTGTTTAATAAAGATGGAGATACTTTGATTCGTGATTATGTGATCAAGGAAGGTTCTTCCTTTTTGAGGCAAAATAGTCTGGGCATTCCTTCGGACAGACAAACATTAGTATCTTTGTCTGACGCTTGCGCAAAGAGCATCTCAATTCAATTAGAAAATTATAGTTGGTAAAATAATGGAAAATTTTTTAGCCCCTTCAATACTCGCAGGTAATCATGCAAATTTAATTGATGCTCTTAATCTTGTTGAAAACGACGGAAGAAAATGGATTCACTTAGACATAATGGATGGTCATTTTGTTCCAAATCTAAGTTTTGGACCTAAGACAGTTGCTGATTTAAGAAAAAAATCAAACCTGTTTTTTGATGTTCATCTAATGTTGGATAACCCGCAATATTTTGTAGAACCATTCATTGAAGCGGGTGCAGATTTAATTACAATTCATATTGAACCAGACATAGATCACATCAATGTGATTAATCGGATAAAAACTGCCGGAAAAAAAGTGGGTTTAGCTTTGAACCCGCAAACACCGATAGATGATATAATTCAGATTATCGAAAAGACATCACTTGATTTATTACTCTGCATGACTGTAAATCCCGGGTTTGGTGGGCAAAGTTTCATATTTGATGTGCTGGAAAAGGTTAAGAAACTTAGCCAATTGCGAATCGAAAATTCATATAATTATAAAATCGAGGTTGACGGAGGTGTCTGTCCCGAGCATGNGGAAGATTGTAAAAATGCTGGCGTCAATATTTTCGTTGCGGGAACTGCTTACTTTAAAGGAAATAAAATAGAGCGTGATTCCTTTGCCAATTCAGTCGGTGAGATAATTTAAACTTTGAGAAACGGTGCGAGCACTAGAGCAACCACTGACATTAATTTTAGCAGTATATTAAGCGAAGGCCCGGAGGTATCTTTTAGAGGGTCACCAACAGTATCACCTACTACGGTCGCTTTATGAACTTCTGACCCTTTGCCGTGAGTTTCACCTCCGATTTCATAACCTTCTTCAACCATCTTTTTTGCATTATCCCAGGCACCACCAGCATTTGACTGAAAAAGAGCCATTAAAACTCCGGAAGCAGTAACGCCGGCAAGTAATCCACCAAGCATCACAGCACCACCACCAAGACCGATTGCCACAGGAGTAAGAATTGCAACTAATCCCGGAGCAACCATTTCTTTAATTGCAGCTTGGGTTGAGATTTCAACACATTTTCCATACTCTGCTGAATCGATAGCTTCATCAAATTGAGCTCTTTCTTCGTCTGACCAATCTTCGGATGGAGTTCCTTCATTTTTACTCATTACATCTAGAGCTTTTTTGAGAGCAGGGATATCTTTAAATTGTCTTCTAACCTCTTGAATCATAGACATAGCAGCCCTTCCTACTGCACCCATTGCAAGGGCACTAAATAAGAAAGGAAGCATAGAGCCAATGAAAAGTCCTGCCATAACTTTTGGTNCTGAAACATCAATAATATCAATGCCTGAGGTTTCCTTGTATGCAGCAAAAAGAGCCAAAGCAGTAAGTGCTGCTGAACCGATAGCGAAACCTTTTCCGATTGCTGCGGTCGTATTTCCAACAGCATCTAATTTATCAGTTCTTTGTCGCACCTCTTTGGGTAGTTCGGACATCTCAGCGATTCCCCCAGCATTGTCTGATATTGGACCATATGCATCAACTGCCAGTTGAATTCCGGTATTCGAAAGCATTCCGACTGCTGCAATAGCAATTCCATACAAACCAGCAAGTTCATAGGCACCAACAACTGCCGCTGATAGAATCAAAATTGGAAATGTGGTCGAAATCATCCCGATTCCTAACCCAGCAATTATGTTGGTAGCGTTACCAGTTATGGATTGGTCTACTATTGATTTTACAGGTTTTGTATTCGTACCTGTGTAATGTTCTGTAATTTTACCAATCGCCAATCCAGCTATGAGACCAATTATTATGGCGTAAAATACACCGTCTGANGAATATTCATTTCCATTAGAACTCCACGATGTGGGTAAAAAGTGATTTATAGAATAGTAAGCAGCAGCAATCATAGCCACAGCGGAAGCTAATTCTCCTTTGTTTAGTGCTTTGTGGGGATCGCCACCGTCTTGAACTTTAACCAGAAATGTTCCTAAAATTGATGTAACAATTCCAATAGAACCTAGGATTAAAGGTAGGAATACGAGTGATAAGTTATTTAAGTTGTCTTGAAAGTTTAAAGATCCGGCTACCATGGCAGCACCCAAGATCATGGCACCAATAATGGATCCAACATAGGACTCGAACAAGTCTGCACCCATACCGGCTACATCACCAACATTGTCACCAACATTATCGGCAATAGTTGCTGGATTAAGCGGGTGATCTTCGGGAATACCTGCTTCAACTTTCCCAACTAAGTCCGCACCAACATCAGCCGCTTTTGTGTAAATACCTCCACCTACTCGAGCAAAAAGAGCAATGGAAGATGCTCCAAAAGAAAATCCTGTAAGTACTGATAAAGTTATGTTCAATGGATCCCCACCTTCAAGTCCATTAAATNTTTGAACAAAAAANGCAAANAATCCTCCAAGACCAAGAATGCCGAGTCCAACAACTCCCAAACCCATTACCGAGCCACCGGCAAAAGCGACCTCAAGGGCTTTNCCAAGGTTATCTCTTGCTGCATTAGTGGTTCTTACATTCGCTTTAGTAGCTACGACCATGCCCAAATAGCCAGCCAGTGCTGAACAAAAAGCTCCGACNATAAAGGAAATTGCCACAAACCCATGACTGTTGGGGTTTTGTGAACCGCTCCAATAGAGTAAACCTGCAACCGCTAGAACAAATATAAATAATATTTTNTATTCTGCTTTCAAGAATGCCATGGCACCTTCTTGGATACTGGAAGCAATTTTAGCCATTTTGGTTGTACCTTCAGAATGTGAATTAATCACCTTGGTTTTCCACCATGTGAAGATCAAAGCTAGAATGCCGAATACAGGTATGTAGAGGATAAGGTTGTCAGTCGTCATTTTATTGTAGGGAGGACAAGAAATTTAGGTTAGGATTNGAGCTAAATCATAATTGTTTTGCTTTGACAATCACATTGTCTATTTGATGACCTTCAAACTTGCATTTATTGCTAAAATAGCCACCATGCTTCTTATGAAATATCCGTTGTTAATCTTAAGCCTATTTTGCCTCTTTTTATTTTCGTCCTGTCAAAATAGTTACAGACAATATCCTGTTTCAAATTCAAGTTCCGCTGGAATNTCTGGTGTAAGCGAAGATGCCTACCAGGTTACAGTTGATGAGTATGGTGATTACTTTGAATCAAGGTATGGTCTGCTTTATCAAAAGTTCAACGACAAGCCATTCACAGGTAGAATACTGACAATAGATAAAGGGGAAAGTGGGGAATATGTATCTTCAGATGAATCTTGGACAGAAGGAAAAAAAGACGGTGTAAGTGCCCGCTGGTTCTCGAACGGTATTAAGATGTATGAAAGAAACTACAAAGAAGGTCGCTGGCATGGCACTGTAACTCGATGGTGGCCAAATGGTCAAAAAATGTATGTTCGTGCTTACACAAATGGGACACGACACGGTAAGGAAGCAACTTGGAGATCTGACGGTTCTCCAATCAAACTTTCTGAGAAACCATTTATTAGTCCAATTAAAGAAACGGGCATAAAACAAATAAAAGACGATGATTCAGAATCCACTGACACTACAACTGATGAATCTTCATCTCCAAATGTTTTTGAACCTGCTCCTTTCACAAGTGATGATCTGCCTGGCTCTGTTCCAGCAATTGCTCCTTCAACTGCTGAAGAGCCTCCTTNTACTGTAGAAGCGATTCCTTTTCCAGAAGCTTCCACTGATGATANTGATCAGAATGATTTTCCTCCTTCCGAAATTTCCTCACCTTCTGAATTTCCGGCACTTCCCGGTAGTGATGAATCCAGCCTTCCTGAGCTACCTTCTACTGTGGATTCGAGTAGTGATGAGTTCCCTCCGCTGCCTTCAAATGAAGATTCTCTTCCTTCCATACCTGAAAGTGATCCTGCTACAGAATTTCCACCACTTCCTGTGACACCTGCTGGTGATGGAGGATTACCCCCNTTACCTGGNTTNCCTGAAGAAGGAGTAAGTGATGAATTCCCACCACTTCCTGAATCATCCGCCGGTGATGGAGGATTACCCCCTTTACCTGGGTTGCCAGAAGAGGGAGCAAGTGATGAACTTCCACCACTTCCTGAATCACCTGCTGGTGATGCGGGACTACCACCTTTGCCGGGTCTTCCTGATTCTTCGGACAATGGACTTCCACCCTTGCCTGGATTCCCTGGCGATGATGCCAATGATTTACCGCCATTACCGGGCTCTGAATCAAATGATAACTCACTTCCTCCTTTNCCTGCTTTTCCTGAATAAATTTTACACTAACAATAATGAAANAATTTGTTAGTTTTAAATAATGATCCCGAATAAATTTTAATTTTCACATTTTAGCTTAAACTAAATCGCAAAATTTTATTCAAATTAAATTTCCTGAAGATATGCTCAAGGAATCAGAATCAGAAAAAGGCAATTGTTGTGGTGATGATTCTAGAAGAAATTTTATCGTTGTTTCCACAGTTTTAGTTTCTGGGGCTTGTGCTATTTTCCCCTTTGCCGCCGGAATTACAACAGTTTTAGATCCAGTAAAGAAAAATAGTGAAATTAATGNAAAAGTCCCATGGACAAANGTAACTCAATTATCCAACTTACCTGAAAATGGAAATCCTATAAAATATGAAGTAATTCTTAAGGAAGTCAGGGATGCATGGACAACTTACAAAGATGTGCCGGCTGGGGCAGTGTATTTAAGTCGCAAAAATCAAGAAGTAATCGCTTTTAACTTAAAATGTCCTCATTTGGGTTGTGCTGTTGATTACAGATCAAAAACAAATGATTATTTTTGCCCCTGTCATAACAGTACATTTGGAATTGATGGATCTGTGGTTAACGAAGATAGTCCAAGCCCAAGGGGATTAGATTCAATGGAAACAAAAATAGAGGATGGGTTGGTTTGGATTCGTTTTCAACAATTCCGACCGAATATACCAGAAAAGATCCCCCTTTCATGAATAAATTTTTAGATTGGGTAGATGATCGATCTGGAATTCGTGGACTGATCAAAGATGCTCTTTATGAAAAAGTTCCAGGTGGTGCAAGGTGGCGCTATGTATGGGGAAGTTGTCTAACTTTTGCTTTTTTTACTCAGGTAGTCACTGGAACTCTTTTATGGATGTCCTACAGCCCAAGTGCACAGAGTGCATGGGAAAGTGTTTATTTTATCCAATATCAAATTTGGGGAGGATGGTTTCTTCGNGGAGTTCATCATTATATGGCTCAGGCCATGATTGTTCTTTTAGTTCTTCATCTTATGCAGGTTATGATTGATGGCGCATACAGGGCTCCTCGTGAATTAAATTTTTGGTTTGGAATCGCATTGATGGGTATCACTTTAGCATTATCGTTAACTGGCTATCTTTTGCCTTGGGACCAAAAAGGGTACTGGGCGACTGCGGTGGCTACTAATCTCGTGGCTGAGGTACCCTTAATTGGACCTGCACTTCAGGAAATTGTGGTCGGGGGAGTTGAATACGGTCATCATACAATAACGCGTTTTTTTGCACTTCATGCTGGTATTCTTCCTGCCGCTTTAATCGCATTAGTCATTGGACATATCTATCTATTCAGGAGACATGGTATTCATGTAAAGGAACCTCGTCCGAATAAAGACAGTTATTTTTGGCCCGATCAAATTTTAAAAGATGGGGTAGCATGTTTTGCTGTATTACTCGCTGTAGTTTTTCTAACAGTTTATTTTAAAGGTGCTCCNCTTGGTCCACCTGCAGATCCTTCNAATGAATTTCCCGCACGACCTGAGTGGTATTTTATGTTTCTTTTTCAGTTACTCAAATATGTACCAGCTTTTTGGGGCGCAGTTATTATTCCAGTTGCTCTAGGGTTATTAATTTTCCTTCAACCATTTATTGGATCCTCTTCAAAAGGACATAATTTTAATATTGGATTTTGGTGGTGTTTGATTGCTGGAGCAGCGGGTTTAACTTTCCTTGCTTTCTCCGAGGATCGGTCAAATGTTAACCATGCCGCTGCAGTAAAAGAAGCTGATTGGCAGGCTGAGCGCGCAATTGAAATTGCNAATGAGGGAGGCATTCCTCCTACTGGTGCTGTTACCTTATTGAGAAACGATCATGAAAATCGAGGAAGACGATTATTTGCTTCTCATTGTTCTAGTTGTCATCGCTATAATGGTCTTGATGGTAGGGGTTATCCTGTGGAAGACGATCAATCTGCACCCGAGTTAGCTGGCTTTGCAAGTTTGGAATGGACTACCAAATTGCTAAATTATGATCATTACACTTCAGATGAATATTTCGGAGGAACTGCTTTTAAAAATGGTACTATGGCTAGAAAAGTACTCAATAAATTTGACGAGGAGGAGAAGGAATTACTTCCAGACATAGCTATGCTTCTATCTGATTTAGCTGAATTACCTTACCAAGAACCTCTTAGTGAAGATAAAAAGGAAAGCCTACTTGATATTTTTTACGACGATTTAGCTTGTATTGATTGTCATGATATTGATTCGGAAGGAGAGGGATCAGCACCAGATCTTACTGGTTATGGCTCCAGAAAATGGATGATTGATTTTATTGTAAATCCTGAACATGAAAGATTTTATGGAAAGAAAAATGACAGGATGCCTGCATACGGTCGAGATGAGAAACTTTCTATGGAAGAAATTGAGATTGTAGTCGATTGGATAAGATCAAAACCTGCAGAATAAAAAATTTAAAGTTTAAATGTCTGATTTAAATCGAAAGTTTCATAAAGGTTGATATTTCTACATTTGGAAGTGAACATACTTGTAAAAAAAAATAACCAGACATTTGGCCCTCATTCTCGCGAAGAANTAATTGAATTTATTGAGAATGGTGAGCTTAGTCCGGATGATCTTGGAACTCTGGAGAGCGAAGAAAACTGGGTTCCTTTAAACAATTTTATTTCTTCCCAAAATCCTGATTATCAATCTTCCATTTACGATCAGTTTGAGGATGAAGATATAGATTATGAAAAATTAAAAGAGTGGGAAGATGTCTTTAAAGACGATGAAGATGAAGGGGATCTAACTGAAGAAGAAGTCGGGAATACAACTTCACATGAAACGGGTAGTGTTANTTCTTCTGAGCAATCTATTTATAGCGAAGCTAATCTTACTGATCAACAAGGATCATACGCACCTGCTCCACCTCCTCTTCAGGAATCTGAAATGCAAGTTCCCACCGCCTCATCAGATGTTCCTTTACCTACAGAAAACTACATTTCCTCCAATGAATTACATGATCATGAGGAATCTATAATTCAAACTGGAGTGGAAGATGATTCCCCTCAATTTATTCCACCCCCACCGCCATCAAACTTAAAGAATGCCAAGCAATATTCTAAAAAGGTAAGTGAAAGTAAAACAAGTCCATCTCAAAACCGTATTACAAGTTCTCATAAAATTAAGGGTTTGAACAGTAATCAAACTGTTATTGTTGTTAAGGGGGAAGGGATTATATCGAAAATTTATTCCACATCATTGGTATTTATTATTTTATGTGTACTCGTTGCAATTATTACCTTTTCAGGTCTTATTTTCGTACCGGAAAGAGTTGTGCCAATCTTGCAAAATATTGGAATCCCTAATGATTTGATTGAATCAGTGAGTCCGGTAACAGAAAAAAAATAAACATCTAATTCACATGAATTTATATGTTTCTAGAGATGGACAAACTTTCGGACCTTACACTGTTGATCAGGCCAAAGAATTTTTACATTCTGGACAACTATTAGCTTCTGATTTTGCTCTTTATGAAGGAGAATCTGAATGGAAAAGTTTAGGAGTCCTCCTTGGACAAAATGAAAGAGTAACCACTACAAGTATTGGGGAATTTGAAACACCGACTGCTAGTGTAAAAGCTGTTAAAAAGCAAGTTTCTGGTTCTAAAAAAAGACAAAAGGTAAGAGTAAATCGTGCTCAGTCTTCAGTCGTTATTAAAGAGAAAGGACTTTTCTCTAAGTTATTTTCCATTGCAGTAGTATTTTGTGTGACATGTATACTTGTTATAGGAATTATTGCAGGTTTATATTTTGCCATGCCCACTAAGGTTGCTCCAATTCTTGCCAAATTTGGTTTAGATTTTGAAAAACCTTCTAATGATGAAAACTTAAGTGTAGTAAGCAATGTTACTCAGGAACCTATTTCACCTATTGAAAAGACATTGAGTGATGAAGAACTTCATAGGCTAAGATCTAGTAACATCATATTACTTTGGGATGAAAAAGGAAAAGGCTTCAGAATTCTTTCACCTGCAGATAAAGATCAGGGATTAAACGATGATGATTTGGAAGCTCTTATCCCAATTTCTAATGAGATCTTAACTTTAGACTTAACCCACGCGGAGATTTCTGACAAAGGAATTTCTATTATCTCTAAATTTACTAACCTTCAGAGGCTTTATCTTGAAGGAAATAAAGCCATAACTTCAAGAGGACTTACTAATTTAAAAGATTTAAAAAATGTGAATTATCTTAATTTGGTCAGAGTTGATTTAGATGACAGTCTTGTTGATGTTCTGATTGCAATGGAAAACTTAAGAGAAATTTACCTTTTTGAATCAGGATTAAGTGAAGATTCAATATCTAGACTTACTAATGAACGGCCAAAAGTTTTTGTTAATCGAGGCTAAGGCTTTTTTGTAATTATCTTTTTTTTCCGATTGGGAAAGATAGTTTTACATATTAAACAATCTAAACCAAAGCAATTATGGGCTTTGCAGTATTCTCTACCATAAAAAATAATTTGTAGGTGAATGTCATTCCATCTTTCTTTTCGAAAATGTCTTTTTAGGTCTTTCTCAGTTTGAACAACATTTTTACCGTTAGTTAATTTCCATCTTTGAGCGAGTCGATGAATATGGGTATCGACGGGAAAGGAAGGGTGCCCAAATGCCTGAGACATGACAACGGATGCAGTTTTGTGGCCTACTCCAGGAAGTTCTTCTAATTCTTCAAAACTATCGGGTACTGAACCGTCATATTTCTCAATTAAGATCTTCGAAAGTCGATAGATGGCATTTGATTTTCTTGGTGCTAAACCGCATGGACGAACGATTTCATTTATTTTTTCAACACTTGTGGAAACCATTTTTCTCGGAGTGTTTGCTAAATGAAAAAGATCAGGAGTTACTTTATTAACTCTTGCATCCGTGCATTGTGCCGAGAGAAGAACAGCGATCAATAAAGTATAAGGGTCTGAATGATCGAGGGGAATTGGAGGATTAGGGTATAATTCATTCAGTTTTTCGTCAATGAATCTGATTCTTTCCTTAAGTCTCATTTTTGGGAAAAGAAAAGAGCGATATCTATAAATTAAATTGAATCCGTTTAATTATAAGGATTTCACTTCTGGAAATTCGCTGCCTCTTCCGACCCACCGGTCGTGGTTCCTTTTGAATAGGAATGAGCTCCCATTCCGGCAAGTTCTCCGTCTTTTACGATCAGGTATGGATCGCGAATAGGAGAATCGTTGAAGAAGCATTCGAGAATTTCTCTTACTCCTGCGGCATATCGTGCTTGTGCAGAAAGAGATGTCCCTGAGGTATGAGGGGTCATTCCATGATTGGGCATGGTTCTCCAAGCATGGTCATTAGAAGCCGGTTGCTGAAACCAGACATCACCTGCATAACCACTCAGCTTACCACTTTCTAGTGCCCTGGGGATGGCATCCCGGTCACAGATCTTTCCGCGGGCTGTATTTACGATGTATGCCCCGCGCTTCATTTTTCCGATTAATTCATCGTTAAATAGGTGTTCCGTTTCGGGGTGTAGGGGGCAATTAATTGTGACCACATCACAAACGGAGACCAAGGATTCAACGGATTCATGATGGGTTAAATTTAGCTCTTGCTCTACACTTTCAGGTAAACGGTGGCGATCAAAATAATGCATATGTACATCGAAAGGCTTCATTTTGTGCAATACATCCAGTCCGATTCGACCGGCTGCTACAGTTCCAACATGCATACCTTCTACATCATATGATCTTTGTATGGCATCAGCTATATTCCATCCTCCCTCGTTCACGATTCTATGTTGATTATGATAGTCGCGAACTAAGGAAAGGATCATCATCACGACATGTTCAGCAACTGAGCGAGAATTGCAGTAGGTTACTTCGACCACATCTACTTTATGATCCATGGCGGCCTGCAAATCGAGATGATCCGATCCAATTCCCGCCGTAATCGCCATTTTTAGATTCGAAGCAGATTTCATTCTTTCACGTGTCAGATAAAATGGAAAGAATGGTTGCGAGATCACCACGTCCGAATCTATTAATTCCTTCTCTGCCTGGCAACCTTTACCATCTTTATCGGAAGTAACAATTAATGTGTGTCCATTTTCTTCAAGAAATTTGTGCAATCCTAATTCACCCGATACACAACCCAACAATTCACCTGGAGTGAAGTCGATTTCTTTTGGGGAAGGCAAGGTCATTTCATCCGGATATTTTTCCAATTTGGGTATATCGTCCAATGCATAGCGTTTAGGCATAACGGTTTTGGGGTCATCGTATAAAATGCATAATATTTTCATAATTTCAGGGTAAGATTTTTTGATCATAACTCCTGCAAAATAAGGTTCTCAAGGAGGTGTCGGGCTAAACTAGAATCATACGAACATATCTGCTATTGAATGAAAAGGAATTTATTATTCCAAATATCAAATTCTACTCAATTTTAATGTGACACAATGTCACGCTTTGTAAATCTATCGGGGGATTTTGTCTCTTCCTGAATCTATTGTATTTGAAAAAAAGCCTCTATGCACGGCTATCTGTAAATTTTATTGAAAATTAGAAACGGAATATAACTTGCATAACCTTTTGTATGAATATTGACCCAGAAAAATTTACAGAGCTAGGAATTACCGCAATAAAAGAGATGGGAGAGGTAGCTAAGCGAAATGGGCAACAGGAGGTGGAAGTATGGCATTTGTTGTCGGCTTTAATCGCTCAGGAAAATGGAATTGTACCAGCACTAATCGAAGAAATGGGAGTTGGTGCTGCACCTATACAGCTAGCTCTACAACGAGAGCTTAAAAATTTGCCCAAGATTTCAGGTGACATTAATTCTTCGCGATCATACGCTTCAGCATCTTTAACTGAAGCAGTTGAAAAAAGTCAAAAAATCTCATCCGAAATGCAGGATGATTACATTAGCACAGAACATTTACTGCTCGGATTATGTTCAGTTGGTAAACCTTCCACTTTTAAACAATTTCTCAAAAATTTTGATTTAAGTGAAAAGAAAGTCAGGGATACCTTGAAAGAAATTAGAGGGAATCAAAAAGTAACTAATCGAACCCCCGAGAACTCATTTCGTGCATTGAAAAAATATGGTATAGACTTGGTTGAACAAGCAAAGTCAGGAAAATTGGATCCTGTTATTGGCAGAGATTCAGAAATTCGGCGTGTTATTCGAATTCTATCCAGAAAGACCAAAAATAATCCAGTGCTTATTGGGGAGCCAGGTGTTGGAAAAACGGCAATTGTTGAAGGATTAGCCCAAAGAATTGTTCGAGGCGATGTTCCCGAAGGACTTAAGGACAAAACTATTTTTACTCTTGAAATGGGCTCTCTTTTAGCCGGAGCAAAATTTCGTGGGGAATTTGAAGAAAGGTTAAAAGCTGTATTGAATGAGGTGAGTAAAGCAGATGGCAGAATAATCTTATTTATCGATGAAATGCATACCATTGTGGGTGCGGGTAAAGCCGAGGGTGCAATTGATGCGGGTAATATGCTAAAACCAATGCTTGCCCGTGGAGAGCTTCATTGTATTGGTGCAACCACATTGAATGAATATAGACAAAATATAGAAAAAGATGCCGCTCTTGAGAGACGCTTCCAAACCGTCTTGGTTGATCAGCCTAATGTGGAAGATACAATTTCTATCCTTCGTGGTTTACGTGAACGTTTTGAAATTCATCACGGTGTAAACATTCGTGACGAAGCATTAGTCAATGCGGCTGTTCTTTCAAATCGATATATTTCAGATCGTTTTCTTCCTGATAAAGCGATAGATCTAGTCGACGAAGCATGTGCTATGATTCGCACTGAACTTGATAGCATGCCATCTGAACTTGATGAGATAAGCCGGCGAGTATTACAGCTCGAAATTGAGGAAACTGCCCTTAAGCAGGAAAAAGATAAATCGAGTAAGGACCGACTAGAAGCATTGCGTAAAGATTTGGGAAATGCTCGGGATAAGATGGAAACGATCAAACGTCAGTGGGAAAATGAGAGAAAAGGAATTGATGATGTTCGAGTTCTCCGAGAACAAATCGAATCCACCCGTGCCGAAATGGAACGTGCCGAGCGAGCCTATGATTTAAATCTTGTTGCCGAATTAAAACATGGAAAACTACCCGACTTAGAAGCAGAATTAGAGAAACTAGAGAATGCGGAAAAAAAAGATGATTCCATTCTTAAGGAAGAAGTGACTGCTGAGGAAATTGCCGATATTGTAGCCCGCTGGACAGGCGTACCGGTTACTAAATTAATTGAAGGTGAACGCGAAAAACTTCTTCGTCTCCAGAATATTTTACACGAGCGTGTAATTGGGCAGAACGAAGCAGTGGATGCAGTTTCTGAAGCGATCATGCGTGCCCGAGCGGGTATCAAAGATCCGCATCGTCCAATTGGTTCTTTTCTTTTTCTCGGACCTACCGGAGTGGGTAAAACCGAACTTGCAAAGACTTTGGCAGAGAGCCTGTTCGACAGCGAAAACAATGTAGTGCGCATAGATATGTCCGAATACATGGAAAAGCATTCCGTTGCCCGATTAATCGGTGCACCTCCAGGGTATGTGGGATATGAGGAAGGGGGACAGCTTACTGAAGCGGTTCGTCGTAAGCCCTATTCAGTTGTCCTTTTCGACGAGATAGAAAAAGCTCATCCGGATGTTTTTAATGTCCTTCTTCAATTGATGGACGATGGTCGACTAACCGATTCTCAGGGTCGAACCGTCGACTTTAAGAATGTGGTTGTTATTATGACCTCCAATGTTGGAAGTCGATACTTACAGGATAATTTGATAAATAATGAAATTTCCGAATCCGCCCGTGAGTCAGTTTTGGCGGACCTACGGGATCATTTTCGTCCTGAGTTTCTTAATCGGATTGACGATACTGTTCTTTTTAAACCACTCTCACTTGAAGAAATTACCGAGATAGTTGATCTCTTGCTGAATTCACTAAATAAAAGACTAAAGGATCGGAAAATCTCTGTAGTCTTTACGGATGCGGCTAAGAAATGGATCGGGGAAAAAGGGTATGACCCAACCTATGGTGCCCGTCCATTGAAAAGATTTCTACAAAAACAAGTTGAGACCCAACTTGCCCGGGCACTTGTTGCGGGCGAGGTGGATGAAGGGAGTGAAATTGCTTTTTCCATAAAAGACGAAGAACTGGTGATGAAGGTTAATTTAGTATAAACTTCGAACTCAGAGCTAAAGAAGATCGGCGATGGATTTGTCGATTACTCGCTTATTAATTAAAAGAAATATAATCGCGTATATGCCCAAGAAGAAAAGGGTGCTTGGCGAGATTATTTCATTAATACTTAATCCAATTCCATTTACCTGTTCAATGAGAATAGATTTACCAATGAATGCTATGAGTAATGAAAGGATAAGGATACCAAAGAACAAACGGGTAAAGCGTGAAAAGAAAATTTGGCTGATTTGTTTACGAGAAAACCCGAGTAATAGAAGATTGCGTGCATGTTCCGAAGACTTTGCAATCAGAAGTCGGTAACTAGTGGCAAAGGTGGCAATGGAAAGAAGGGAGAGTAGAGTGCCTATTCCGACTAATCCAATAAAAAGCCCAGTCAGTGCTTTTTTGATTATATCCTGCTCAGGAAATTCCCGGTTGAGTTCATATCCTTTATCCTCAATAAACTGAAGAAGGCTAGGGGATGGATTATCTGCCACCTCAAGAATTATGCGGGAGGGTTGAATTTCTTTCTCCTGTGATTTAGAAATTGAGGTGATTGGGGAACGATCGGCTGGATTGCCAAGAGGAGACACTTCCCAGGAATCAAAACCGGGTTCGTTTATCATCTCAATGATTTGTTTACTTGTTCGGGGCGGACCATCGATAGTGCCTTCTTTCCAGAGAAAATAAAAGTTTCCACTGTCCGGTTGGCCAAATTTTTCGTTAGCCCAAGTAAGGAAACTTTCTGGAACGAGAACGCTGTTAATTCTTTTACTGAACGCCACGAAGCGACCATCTAGTGTGGTTTCTCGATTTTTGCCAATAAAGATTTCGATCGGCATACCCTTGGCGGCTTGGGTGGATAGAGCAGGATATTCTACCCGCGATGGGGCGAGTCCAAAATTCCAAAGATCTAGGTAGAATTTTGGTACCATGATGGGTATAAGAGTGGAGTTTTCTTCCCAGACCCATTCCTCGGGAATGTAGTCGAGAAATTCATCGGGTATAGATTCGAAGAACAAATCAGTTTTAGCTGCTGCTCCAAGCCCTATTTTACCGGATGGCCAAATGTAAAGGGTCAAAGGAAATTGATTGCGAACAAAACCTCCAATTCTCTTGACTCCATCGAGCTTGCCAATGGCATCTAATTCTTTTTTTGAAAAGGATTCATCTTTTTTACCCAAATTTACCAAGGCTCCACCTTCCACTTTTTTATTTATTGTGAAATAATTTTTTGGTGCTTCATTATCGTTCAGGTAATTTTGAGCATCCTGATAGAACTGAATCGCAAGTAAGAGAAGAATGGATCCGATTAGACAACCCACAGATGCAATAATCAATTCTTTGCGGGGGCCTGCGACTTGTAAACAGATTTGCAGGATGGATTGCTTAAAAATTGGTTTCACAGGGAAATATGTTGATCAAAGGAGAGGGCAGGCGTAGAACCGAGAGAGGAAAGGATCAAACCAGCAGCATTTCCTTTAACTACTTCTTGGATCAATTGTGATGCATGCTTTTGATTTTCTTCATCCAGGTGACTGAAAGGTTCGTCAAGCATAAGAAGTGTAAATGGTTTACGAAGTGCCCGAATAATTGCAATACGCTGGCGCTGTCCATGTGATAAAGTCGAAATAGATTGTTCTAGACAGCTTTCGACTCCTAACTTAACAGTCATTTCTCCTATGGATGGTGCTGTGTTGTTTACTTCAGGAAGCAGTTCAATATTTTGTTTAGCGGTTAAATGAGGGAAAAGTCGCAAATCTTGAAACACCATGGAGCTGAATTTTTTTCTGAAGTTTTCCCATTCCTCGTAAGAGTATTCACGGATTGATTTTCCATTGATTAAAAGTTTTCCTGAATAGTCTTTTCTTAATCCGTAAATTATGTGAAGTAGAGTGGATTTCCCCATTCCTGATTGGGCAGAGATTAGAACACGAGAATTAGCTTCAATGCGAAGATTCCTCCCCCAAACTTCTGAAGATTTAACAATCTTTTTAGGGATTGGTTCGGGGATAATATTCTTTAGTTCAATTAACATGGGAGAAGGGAGAGAAAATTTTCACCAAAGATTGCCCTACTTTCGGAATCGTTCAATTTGGCTTCTTGTTCAACAAAATTCTTGAATGTCAAAAAATCGGGATCTTTTTGAAATTTAGGAAAGATTCGTAAGGGATAATCTGTTCCCCAAAGGATTTTTTCCGGACCCACGACTTCAATCAATTTTCGGTACAGAGAACCTTCATACAGAAGAGGGCATGCTGACAAATCATAAAAAACATTATTCAATTTTTTTTTAACCTTCGGGTTTAATTCATAAAAGGGGAAAAGACCACCTGCATGAGCCAGAATGATTTTGAGTTCCGGGAATTCGCATGCCAACCATAGAAAATCTTCGAACGGGGTGGGAATTCTTCCGGGATAGTCATGCCCAACTGGTTCGGTTACATGGAAATTGATGGGTAAACCATTTTCAGATGCGAACTTTACACATTCTAACCAGACTGGGTCTTTCATAGAAAATTTCTGAACATGCGGATGAGTCTCACCAATTCCAACAAACCCGAGATCAATACACTTCTTTAGTTCATCAAGAGGCTTTTTTAAAGATGGATGGATTGAAGCAAATGCATAAAACCGATTCGAGTCTTCCTTGAGCCAGCTCGCATACCACTCATTCTGAAGTATGGATGTCTCTGGATTTTCCCAGTACCAACTCAATAGCACAGCTTTTTTTACTGATGCTTTATCCATTGCTCCAATCATTTGATCTCTAGATGCCCACCCTTGAATACTTTTACCATTGCTTGGGGCAACGATTTCAAGCCAATGTTTTTCTTTGTGTTTTTTTGCAAAAATTTGTGGATTCGAATATACCTCCACAGGATATCGGTGGGTGTGACAGTCAATCATCCTAAGCAGTTACAAACTAACAGTTTAAGAAATCTCTTGGGTGCGATAAAATAATAGATATTTTCTGTTTCCAAAAGAAAAAAATACTTTGAGTTATTTAGAAATTTGGATTTTTTTATTCGAGTCTTGAAGATTGTTAGTAAGGGCAGCTTCAATAAATGATGCAAATAAAGGATGTGCTTTATTAGGTTTTGATTGAAATTCAGGGTGAAATTGAACGGCAAGAAACCATGGATGGTTCTCGATTTCAATTATCTCAACAAGATTCCGATCAGGATTAACTCCTGAAATACGGAGACCTGCATCTTCGAGTTGTTTGCGATAAGCATTATTGAATTCGAATCGATGTCTATGCCTTTCACTTACCTCCTCTTTTCCATAAGCTTGTGCAGCTAGTGATCCAATTTTAAGTTCACATGGGCATGCACCTAGTCTCATACTTGCACCTTTTTCCATGACTTTTTTTTGATCTAGCATGATATCGATAACTGGATGTGGAGTATTTGGATCAAATTCTGTGCTATTTGCCTTTTCTAGTCCTACTTTGTTTCTGGCAAAATCAATTACCGCTATTTGCATACCCAAACAAAGACCAAAGTAGGGTAAGTTATTCTCTCTTGCATATTGAGAGGCAATTATTTTCCCCTCTGTTCCACGATCTCCAAATCCCCCAGGAACTAAAATACCATCCAACTCTGAGAGGAGAGCCTCTGGTCCATTTTTCTCGATTTCTTCAGCATCGATATGAGAAACTTCAACTTCACAATCGTTTCTGATTCCACCGTGAACAATCGATTCATTAACAGAGAGATATGAATCTTGAAGATCCATATACTTACCAACCATACCAATTTTGATTTTATGTTTTGGATTTAAAAGGCGATGAACTACTTCCTCCCAGTCATCTTGTTTTGGAGTTGGTGCATCAAGACCTAAAATAGATATAACTAATTCATCCAGACCTTCCTTTTTTAACATGTGTGGAAGTTCATAGATAGAATGGGCAACATCTTGTTCCTCAATTACTGCGTCTTTTTTAACGCTGCAAAAAAGGCTGATTTTTTCACGAATTTCATTCGTTATTGGCTGTTCAGTACGACAAATAAGAATGTCAGGCTGGATACCAATTTCCCTTAGCTTGGCCACACTTTGTTGTGTAGGTTTTGTTTTAAGTTCACCGGCTGCCTTTAAAGAAGGAAGAAGGGTCATATGAAGAAACAGAACATTAGCTTTTCCAACTTCTGAGGCGAATTGCCTCATAGCTTCAGTGAATGGTAATCCTTCTATATCACCAATAGTGCCCCCGATTTCGGTGATCAAAACATTTACACCTTCTCCGGCGGCATAAATTCGGTCTTTTATTTCATTTGTAACATGGGGAATTACTTGAACTGTTTTTCCTAAATAATCACCTCTTCTTTCTTTTTTAATTACAGATTCATAAATTTGTCCGCTGGTTAAATTATTAAAACGAGATAATTTACCAGAGGTAAATCTCTCATAATGCCCAAGATCGAGATCAGTTTCTGCCCCGTCATCAAGTACATAAACTTCCCCATGCTGAAACGGGCTCATAGTTCCCGGGTCTACATTCAAATATGGGTCAAATTTTTGAATCCTTGTAGTAAGACCTCTTTGTTCTAAAAGAGCACCTAATGCAGCGGCGGTTAAACCTTTCCCCAAAGAAGAAACAACACCTCCAGTTATAAATATGTACTTCATTGAATAATCATTTATCCGCTACAAGAAACCTAAGAATAATTTCTGGCAACAAAGTTTTTAAAAATAAGTACTTTTATAAAAGTGAAAATACCTAAAGGTTCTTGCCGAATTACAATTATTTCTTCTAATAGAAAATCCGAATGTTTCAAATTGTCCAAACATCGTTTTCTTTGGTTTGCTCTAATCATAATCTAAAATAAATTAATTCTATGTTTTCATCATCACTTGGGAAGAAGTATCTCATGGCACTATCTGGTATTGTGCTTGTGGGTTTTGTCCTTGTGCACATGGCAGGTAACCTCCAAGTTTTTGCCGGACAAGAACAAATCAACTCCTATGCTCACTCCCTTCAATCACTTCCTTGGTTTGTTCTATGGGGTTCCAGACTTATTCTTCTTTCCGCTATTCTCATCCATGCATGGACGGCATATTCATTGATAATGGAAAATAAAGCGGCTAGACCGAATACTAACGATATCGAAATTACAAAGCGTGCAGGTTGGTCCTCGTTAAGAATGGGATTAACTGGTTCGATAATTTTAGCTTTTGTAGTTTTTCATCTCTTACATTTTACCATACGATTAATCTATCCGGAATACTCTGAAATGATGACAACAGTTGGTTCCCCGGATGAAAGAGAAATTCACGACGCTTTTTCCATGATCATCTCTGGTTTCAAAAATGACTTTGTTTCCGTTTTTTATATAGTTGCAATGTTTCTATTATGCCGGCACTTGGCTCATGGGTTCTCGAGTGTTTTTCAATCTCTGGGTATAAGATCAGAATCATGGAGGAAAAAATTAGACCTTTTATCCGTAGCTTATGCTTGGATCATTTTTGCTGGATTTTCTATCGTTCCTCTAAGCGTTATGGCTCAAAAATATCAGATTTTCGAATCGTATGACTCAACTTTTTTCCCCCCATCTATGGAGGAACCAACCCCTAAACATTCAAAAAAATGAATCTTAACTCTAAAATTCCCGAAGGACCAATTTCAGATAAATGGGACAATCATCGGTTCTCTTCGAAATTAGTTAATCCAGCTAATAAAAGAAAATTTCGTATCATTGTGGTTGGTTCTGGGTTGGCAGGTGGTTCAGCTGCTGCAACCCTTGGTGAATTAGGATACCATGTTGATTGTTTCTGCTACCAGGATTCGCCCAGAAGGGCACATTCAATTGCAGCACAGGGTGGCATTAACGCCGCCAAGAATTATCAAAATGACGGTGACAGTATATACCGGTTATTTTACGACACTGTTAAAGGAGGAGATTTTCGATCAAGAGAAGCAAATGTTTATCGTCTTGCTCAAAACAGCACTAATATTATCGATCAGTGTGTTGCTCAAGGAGTTCCTTTTGCTAGAGAGTACGGAGGCTTACTTGCAAATCGTTCTTTTGGTGGAGCTCAGGTGAGCAGAACTTTTTATGCCAGAGGCCAAACCGGTCAGCAATTACTCTTGGGTGCCTACAGTGCATTGAGTCGACAAATTTCTGCTGGTCAGGTAAAAATGCACACAAGAAGCGAGATGTTGGATCTTGTGGTAGTGGATGGACATGCAAAGGGAATTATAACCCGTAACTTAGCAACAGGTGAAATCAAGGCTTGGACTGCTGATGCTGTGTTGCTGTGTACCGGTGGTTACGGAAATGTATATTATTTATCAACAAACGCAATAGGTTGTAATGTAACAGCCACATACCGAGCTTACCGACGAGGAGCAGGATTTGCGAATCCTTGTTTCACCCAGATTCACCCAACTTGCATTCCTGTTTCAGGTGATCATCAATCAAAGCTAACTTTGATGTCCGAATCTCTGAGAAACGATGGTCGGGTATGGGTTCCTAAAAATCCTGAAGATTGTAATAAGGACCCGAATGAAATTTCAGAAAATGATCGGGATTACTACCTAGAGAGAAAGTATCCAAGTTTTGGTAATCTTGCACCACGAGACATTTCTAGTCGTTCTGCAAAAGAGGCATGTGATGAAGGACGTGGAGTTGGTCCTGGTGGTCGTGGAGTTTATTTGGACTTCGCTGATTCAATATCTCGTCTTGGTGAATCCACCATTCGTGAGAGATACGGTAATCTTTTTCAGATGTATGAAAGGATTACCGGTGAAAATGCTTATAAAAGACCGATGAGAATTTATCCAGCTATTCATTATACTATGGGTGGGCTTTGGGTTGACTATAATTTGATGACTACAATTCCTGGCTGTTTTGCATTAGGTGAAGCAAACTTCTCAGATCATGGAGCAAACAGATTGGGGGCAAGTGCTCTCATGCAGGGTTTGAGTGATGGATATTTTGTAATTCCATACACCATTGGCGATTACCTTGCGAGTACGGGTGCCGGTTCAATTAGTCCTGATTCATCCGAGGTCAAAGAGGTAATGGAGTCTGTCAGACAAAGAATCGATCTTTTAACATCCTGCAAAGGAAATCGTTCTTCTCGCTCCTATCATAAGCAACTCGGTCAAATTATGTGGGAATCTGCCGGTATGGCGAGGAATGCTCCCGGGCTTGAGAAAGCGATTGGGCAAATACAAGACTTAAGAGATGATTTTGAAAAAAACCTTCTTGTTCCTGGAAATTCCAGTAACTTAAATGCTGAGCTCGAAAGAGCAGGGCGCGTTCGCGACTTTTTGGACTTCGGTGAATTATTATGTCGAGATGCACTAGAAAGAAATGAGTCTTGTGGAGGACATTTCCGTGAAGAATTTCAGACTGAAGAAGGAGAAGCGACAAGAGACGATGAAAATTTCGCCCATGCTGCTGTTTGGGAATATAAAGGAGATGGAAGTGTTCCTGCTAGGCATCAGGAAGAATTAAAGTATGAGAATGTCAAACTTGCCGTAAGAAGTTATAAATAATCATTTTTTATGAAATTGACATTAAAGGTTTGGAGGCAAGACGGTAACGATTCGGATGGTCGATTTGAGAATTATGAGTTAGATGGGGTTTCGGAAGATTCTTCATTTTTAGAAATGATGGATCAGCTTAATGAGCAGCTCTTGAGCCAGGGAATAGAACCAGTGTTGTTTGATCATGATTGCAGGGAGGGAATTTGTGGTACCTGTTCGCTTACTATAAACGGTTATGCACATGGTCCCGAGGATTCGACAACGACCTGTCAGCTTCACATGAGAAAATTTCGCGATGGTGAAACCATTACCATCGAACCATTTCGAGCCAAGGCCTTTCCGGTTGTCCGTGACTTGGTAGTAGATCGTTCCGCCTTTGATCGAATTACACAAGCTGGGGGTTTTATAACAGTTAGAACAGGTAGTGCTCCCGATGGAAATGCTTTACCCGTTGCTAAAAGTGATTCAGATAAGGCAATGGATGCTGCTGCTTGTATAGGTTGTGGTGCATGTGTTGCGTCTTGTAAAAATGCATCAGCTATGCTCTTTACTTCCGCCAAAGCTGGTCATCTGAACTTATTACCTCAGGGCCAAGCAGAAAAAGATAAACGGGTTCTCGCCATGGTATCCGCAATGGATGAAGCCGGTTTTGGAAATTGTAGAAATTACGGTGAATGTTCCGCTGCTTGTCCGAAGGATATTTCCCTTGATTACATCGCAAAATTAAATCGCGATCACGCAAAAGCTAAGATCAAAAAGTTTTTCTCATAAAAGTATAATACATTTGATTGGTTTTTGATTGCGGGAATCTGCTTCCTTTGAAAAATGCCTGTAATGGCATTAGATGAGAAACAAGCGACTTGGGGTGGTCGGTTTTCAATGCAGCCCGATGCATTAATGCAAGTTTTTGGTGAGTCCGTTTCTTTTGACAAAAGATTAGCACCTTATGATTTAAAGGGTAGTCTTGGGCATGCCTCCATGTTGGCTCATGTTGGACTTATTAGTGAGGACGAATTTATTGAAATCAAGAATGGAATTGATGAGTTAATTGAGGAAATAAAATCACCGCAATTCACCTGGAAGCTTGAACTTGAAGATGTTCACATGAACCTTGAGCAGGCATTGCGGGAAAAAACCAAAGCAGCTGATAAGTTACACACAGGAAGGAGCAGAAATGATCAAGTGGCCACGGATATGCGGCTATTTTTTAAGGATGCATGCTTTCAATTAAAAATTTCTTTGGAAGGTGCTATGTCTTCGATTCTTAACTTAGCTAAAAAATACTCAGATTTGCCGATTCCCGGTTATACCCATTTACAAAGGGCTCAACCAGTTACGGTAGGTCATCATTTACTTGCTCATCTTGAGGCACTTGGTCGAGACCACGAAAGGTTTTCCCGAGTTATAGAACATGCCAATGTCTGTCCTCTAGGTTCGGGGGCAATTGCTGGAAGTACATTACCATTGGATCGTGAATTTGTTGCAAAAGAACTTGGTTTCGTGAATGAGGATGGAAAGCCTTTAATTACTCCGAATGGAATGGATGCAGTTGCTGACAGGGATCTTTTTCTCGAATTCTCAATGGCGTGCGTTACCACATCTTTGCATCTTTCTCGTATGTCCGAGGATATCATATTGTGGAATTCCTCAGAGTTTGGATTTATTAATTTACCTGATTCCTTCACTACTGGATCTTCATTAATGCCTCAGAAAAAAAATCCTGATTCATACGAATTAATTCGAGGAAAAACGGGCCGAATTATTGGTAATTTACAAAATCTCTGTGTTGCAATTAAAGGACTTCCTCTGACTTACAATCGAGATTTGCAGGAGGATAAGCCGCCTGTATTCGATTCACTTGATCAGTTAAGTATATGTTTGGCTGTGGTTACTGAATCTCTCAAAGCTTCAAGCTTTAATGAAAAGAACTGCAGGAAAGCTGCATCTGATCCCCTTCTTTTGGCAACTGATTTAGCTGATTATCTGGTTGAGCGTGGGGTTCCTTTTCGAACCGCCCATCATTTCATCGGGGAACTTGTTTCACTTTCTGAAAAGAAAAAAGTACTGCTTCCCAATTTGGACCAAGAAGAGGCACTCAAAATTTGCCCTCATTTGGGAGATGACTGGCGCGAAGTTTTTGATTTATCAAGAGCATTCAAAAAGAGGGAAAAACCAGGTATGCCTGGTCCCAATGAGATCAATACTAGATTGAACCATTGGACTTCGATTCTAACTTCTTAATGGAATATGGTCTATTTTTGGACCCGAATATTTGTTCTTTTTCTTGCTTTTGCCACAGCACTTATTGCTCGGGTTTGGACAACTAAAAACGGGATACAATCAGAAGGTGAGCTTTTTGAAGTGCTGGGTGATCGGATTGGTTTAAAAATAAAAGGTAGAGAATACCATTTTTCTTTGTCGCGCTTTGTCACAGCAGATCAGGAATATGTGCGTAAATGGAGATCAGTACCCCGTTGTCCTGTCTGTAAAAAAACTTTGGGAACAAGGACAATTGAGGCGAGCGGTGTGAAATACCACATTGGCTGTTTTAAGTGCATGGTTTGTCATTCGGGCTTTAAGGGTGGTGATCAATTCCGTAGAGATGCCTGGAATGGAATGGTTCATGTTAAACATTTTCAATCAACTGGAGTTTGTGGAACATGTTCAAAAATCTTTGTCAAAAAAAATGCTAATCCAAAGCAATTTTTTACGGATGGCAGGATGAGTTGTTCATCCTGTTTTCATGATGGTGTATTTGAAAAATCAATCTTGAATGAAGTGGAAAGTAGAGTATGGAAAACTCTCCTGCAGATAGGACTTAAAAAACCGATTGGTAAGCTCACTATACGACTGGTTGATCGAAGACTATTGGACCAAGAAGCTTTAAAAATTAATGCGACAGGAAATTTAAGGGGACTTACTCTTACGAAATATAAAATTACAAAAGGGGGAAAAAATCCTGGTACGAGTTTCGATCATACAATATATGTTCTTTACGGTCTTCCTTATATCGAATGCGAGTCTGTTTTAGCACATGAATTTGCACATGTCTGGTTAAACGAACGATTTATAGAATCAAGCCCACCTGTTATTGAAGGTTTTTGTAATTTGGTCTCCTCTGAAGTTTTGAAAAAAGAAAAGAGCAAGCTTGCTTCCGTACTTCTAGATAATTTACAAAATAATACCAGCCTTGCATATGGAGTTGGTTATCGAAAAATGAAAGCCAACCTTGCCCAAAAAAACTGGAATATTTTGCTCAATGAAATGAAGAATAGATCTAAACCTCCAAAAATATAATGAAAATTGATTCCCATCATCACTTCTGGAAGTACGACCCCATTGAATATTCATGGATGAATGAAAATATGGACATTCTAAAAAAAGATTACGGTCCAAACGAGTTGGAAAAAGAAATTAATCATTCAGGAATTGATGGTGTGGTATCTGTACAGGCTTCACAAACTTTAAAGGAGACAGATATTTTACTTAGTCACGCAGAAAAGTTCGATTTTATCAAAGGGGTTGTCGGATGGCTCCCTCTTTCTAACCACGATGTAAAATCACAACTCGAATTTTATTCTTCGAATAATTTATTTAAAGGAGTTCGTCATGTTGTACAGGATGAACCAGATAACCGATTCATTTTGGGAGAAAATTTCAACAAAGGCATTTCTTTACTCCATGAGTTTAATTTAATTTACGATATTTTAATTTACGAAAGACAATTATCTGCATCCATAGAATTTGTTGATCAACATCCTAATCAAATTTTTGTTTTAGACCATATAGCTAAGCCGAGGATAAAAGATGGTATGATGGAACCATGGAAGTCCCAAATCTACGAGATCGCAAAGCGTGAAAATGTTTGGTGTAAAATTTCCGGTATTGTTACTGAAGCAAGTTGGAAGGATTGGGATGACAGTGATATTTTACCGTATATGGAAATTGCACTGGAAGCATTTGGCTCTAACCGATTAATGTTTGGTTCTGATTGGCCGGTTGCAAGACTGGCTGTCGAATACTGTGCTTGGGTTGATGTTTTTCGAGAATTTATTTCTCGACTAAGTAAAGATGAGCAGAGATTAATCGAAGGAGAAGTTGCTACTCAGGTTTACGGACTTAATACATAATATTTTAATCTTTTTTAGCTCAACGTTGATAGATCGGCAGGTAATGATATTTCACTGCAAGTGCCAGCATGGCCATAGAAGAACAATATACCTCACCGGCTCCTGACTCGGAACCACCTCCTTGCCAGGCACCATTTTCTTTTTGCATGGGAAGTAGAATTTCTTCGACTAAACCTCTTGCTATGTCCGCATGTTCCTCGCCGCGTTGGTACATTGCTTGTGCATAGTAGTAAGTTCCATAGAAGAAAAACTTTCGATTGGTTTTGGGAGCATTATCAAGAAGCCAGTCTGCTGCACCTAAGACAAACGGTGATTCATATTGTCCGCAGACCTGCATGGCTAATAAACCTGCTGCCGTAGTGGTATATTCAGGATGCCCACCGGGTTGGTAGGCAAATCCAGATTTTTTATCGATAGGACTTCCCTGTGCATCCACTTTTGATTTATAAGAACGCTTTAAGTATTCAATCGCTTCCGTGATGGAAGAAGCTGGAACATCGAGTCCAGAGTTTTTAGCCGATCGTAAAGCCATAAGTTGCCAAATAGTCACGGATAAATCGGCATCCTTAGAGTCCGGACTATATCTCCATCCTCCCTGCTGAGCTTGATTTTTTGGAATTTTTTGAGATCTAAGTATTAAATCGATTGCCATCTGACATTTTTCTCTGATTGCTTTGTCCGACTCTTCATCCATTCCCATTCCCAACATTTCTGCCAGAGTAAGGGTAACAATGCCATGACCGTACATGCGACCACCATCTTTGCCAAAATAGCCCATTTCATTCTGATTTTTATCCAATAAAATATAATCGAGAGCCTTGGCCATTGCTTTCCCTTTTTCATTTGGATGAATAGGTAGATGTCCAACGGCTGCAAGTGACATTAATGATAGTGCAGTAATCGCTGTGGGGTTCCCACGGTCATAGATAGCGCCATTGTCTTTTTGATTACTTAAAAGGAATTCAATACCGGACTCGATTGCTTTATCGACTTCATCCGGTTTGAAAGGATTTTTCCATTCAACAGAATCCTTAGTTACAGTAGGTTGTCCCAGAACAGCCTCACAGAATATAAATACTGATACTACATAAAGAAATTTATATAGAAAATTGGGAAATGTGAAAGTGCTGGTCATTTTTTTATGGTTCTTGCTTTTTTAGACATCGCTTGAAAATATGCCTGCACCTGACTTCGATAATTTTCTGAAACATTCTCTCTTTTTGCTTCCATCAGATCTTTCGCCAGTTTTGGTGGAAGTTTTCCCCAGTCTTCCTCATTTTGCTCTTCGTATTCGGGCAACTCTCCGACCTCAGCGACTGGGGTTACCTGATATTGATTATCCGTAGAATTTAATTGGTTACCCTTACCGTCTGACATCATGATGTTGGTTCGTTTCTGAGACATTGCCTGTGAATGTGCTTCGGTTGCCAGTTGTAAAGACTGTAATGCCATAGCCATGGCATCGCTTGGGTTGGCAATGGAAGAAAAGCTGGTAAGTCCACCAGTACCTGGCCCTGAGCCTGGAATTTGCTCACCAGGTTTTTCACTTGAGTCTCCGGGAAGGTTTGCTTCACCAGTTTGTTCGCCACCTGATGGTTCATTCGGTGTTTGCTCACTTTGTGGAACTTGTCCCGAGTTTTCGAATTCAGAAGCGGGTTCAGGAGTCTGTGAGAAAGGATTTTCATTTTCAAAAACAGCTTGATCAAGAGAATCCAGTGTCTGGGCCAAGACTTCGCTAACTTCCGGATCTGAAAAAGGTGTGTTTATTTGAAAAGGATTTTCTGAATACCCGGATTGTTCAGTAGTTGGATTAGTAGGTTCACTGATACTGCTATCAAAAGATGATTCCTCTTCGATATTAGGATTAGAGTTTAAATTATTGGAATTAAGTGGCTCTCCCGATTGGAGCTGCTCAAGTGCGTCGAGCTGTTGTTCCAATGAGTCTCCAACCTCATTAAGGGAAATGACTGCACCTGGCAGTTGTGAATCAGTAAGCTCAGAAGAAAACGGATTAGAAAATTCTTCCAATAATTCCTCTGCCGAATTGGCAAGATTAGCAGCAGATTCTGCTTGCTCTGCAGCCTGTTTTGATTCTTGCATTGCAGTCTCAGCTGCCTGCTGGTCTAAAGTTGCTTGCTCCTGTATATCTTCAAAATCTTCGGATGCTTTTTCGGCTAGGGAAGAAAGTTGTGCAGCCTCTTTGGCAGCCTTTTCAGCAGCTTCGACAGCGTCATTTACATCTTGTTGTGTAGCATTTCCAGTTTCCATTTCTTGAGTCGCTTTGTTTGCAGCATCATCAAGTTTTTGAGCAAGTTCTTCAGCATGCTTTGCATCTTCTAGGGCTTGTTCCATTTCTGTTTTCGCCTGATTTGTATCGCTTGTTGAATCATCAGCTTTTTCCTGTGCAGATTTTGCTTCTGCTGCAAGAGATTGGGCAAGTTGCTCTAATTGTTCTTCGGCAAGATTAGCCTGCTCTGTAAATGTCTCTGCCTCTTTTTTTAATTCAGAAAAGGAGGGCTGATCTTCCAAGGCATTTTCTGCTTGTTCTGCACCCGCAGTAAGTTGATCAGCAATTCCTTGATCTCCTTGGGGATTTGTTTCTTCTAATTCTCCAGCTAAGTCTTTGGCAGCTTCAGCAAGATTTTCAAGTTCATTTGCTAGAGCCTGATTTTCAATAGCCTGTCCGGTTTCAGGAATTTCATTCAATGCAGTTTCTTTGCTATTTTCGGCAAGATCATCTAGCAAATTGCTTACTTCCTCGTTATCAAGTCTCTCTTCGTGTCTTGCGGCACGTGCAAGATCTTGTGAAGTTTCAAATATATCTTCTGCTAATTCATTCTGTTTTTGCAAAGCCTCTGATAGAAGTTCCTCATTTCCCTCAGCATTTTCTGTGAGTTGATCCAATGCCTCAGCAATCTCTTCTGCCCTCTGCTGAAGGTCTTGTGCCTGAAGGGCAGCCTCACTAGCCAACTCGGAGCCATTTTCGCTTGCTTGTGAAATAAGTTCTTGATCTTCCTCATTAGTAAAAGCGTCTGCAATTTTCTTTGCTTGTTCAGCTTGCTCCCTTTTTTCTTGAGCCTCTTGAGTAGCTTTATTAGAAGCCGCTTCCGATTTTTTTGCTAATTCCTCTAAATTATCGGCTTTGATCTCAGCTTCTTTTCTTTCTTCTTCAGCATTTTTAAATGCTTCCAATTCTTCAGCGAATTCTTTTTTTGAGTCTTCTAAATTTTGTCGATTATTGGGATCGTCAGGTAATTCAGAAGCTATCTCCTCTGCTTTTGCCAATTCTTGACTAGCCTTGTTTAGATTATCCTTCTTTTGTTCCGCCTCCATTTCTTTCCTTAGTGATTCCTGCTGGGCCTGCTGGGCCTCCTCTTTTTTCTGATCGGTATTTTCCTGCAATGAATCCGCAAACTTTTCCGCTTTTTGAGCAACTTCCTCTAACTCCTCAGCTTCTGCTTGTGCTGATTCAGGTGTATGTTCAGCTTGTTTTTCAAGTTCTTTGGCAAGCTCATTTAATTCTTCACTGGTTTGGTTCAACGATTCGGCAAGTTCCTTGGCTGAGTCCTTAAGTTTTTGAGTGTCCGGTTTCTTTTTGGCCACATCTTCCACTTTAAGTGCTTCCTCTATTAGAGAGTCAATCAACTCATTTGACTTATCTTCAACCTTTTCGATCTCCGCTTTTTCAGCTTCCTTTTTTAAAGTCTCAATTTTTTGTTCAGCTAGCTTTTGCGTTTCTTTAGCTATTTTTTCTAATTCTTTGGCGAGCTTTTGTTTTTCCTCCTGAATTCCTTTGTTTTCCTTTTCTAATTTGTCTATGAGTGCTTCTTCTTCAGTTAGAGCCTCTTTAAGTTGCTCTTTAGCATCTTCCGCAGTTTCTTGTGCAAGGTCGGATAATTCCCGTTGCATGGCTTGATTTTGCTCTAGTTCTTCTTCCAATTCTTTTAGGAGTTCTTCGGGTGCAAGCTTAGCTAAATCAGCGAGTCTTTCTGCCTGTGCATATTGTTCTTCGATCTCTTCTGCAATTTCTAGATTTTCTTCCAATTCACGAAGTTCAGCTCTTGTTTCCGCTACTGATTCTTGGTCCTTTAACTTTTCAAAATGATTCGCGATGAGATTTAATTCTTCAATTAATTCCTCTTGGCTGGCAATTGTCTCCTCAGACAAAGATTCAATTTCTTCTGAGTCATTACTCTCTGTTACTTTCTTAAAATTATCTTCAATTTCAACTTCAGTTTCCTCAACAAGTGCGGCAGCATCGTCTGAATCTCTAGCTATTTCTCGACCTTCATCATCTAGCAGGTTTTGAATATTTGCTTCTTGCCTGAGGGCCTGAGCAAAGTTTTCAATCGAATTACCAATTTCCTCCTGTTCTAGCTTAAGGGCCGTCAGCTCTTCTTTTTTTTCTGAAAAAGATTGATTATTATCATTTTGAATTTTTTGAATGTTTTCTTTTTGTTGTGCAGTTTCTTTGGCAAGTTCTCTGGCAAGTTCGGGAATGGAAGGTGCGATTTGATTTATGAACGATCTGGCTTCGAGAATATCATCTTTTAGCAAGGAAATTATTTGTTGAAGATCCTTAAAAACAAGATCAGCGTCTTGAATCATAGATTTAACGATGTCTTTATCGTTTCTTAACCGGTTTTGCATTTCCCTAATTACATTTTTTCGATACGGTTGATTTGGAAGTTTTTTCATTATGTCCACAATCTCATTTGAGATTCTCATTCGGTACATACTATCCAAAATAGGTTTCCAAATTGCTTCGACACGCCCCCATTGCCTTGCACATTCAGCACCCTTCCATGAAGCAGGTTTTGAATTCTCTTTTCTCATGAAAAAGAGCACCTGATTGGCAGTTCCGATTAAGTGATGTTGTAACTGAACAAGACTGAATGCTTGACCAAGTTCAGAAGATTTTTTCGAAATCTCATCAAATTTAATTTTCTGATATGTATCAATTTCACGTATTTCCTGTTGTATTTTAATGAGTGCTCGCCCTGTTTGACCGGCATCTTTAACAAATAAAGAATTTTGATCTTTTCTGGACTGCTCAACTTCCGAAAGCATCATAGTTTCCGAGATAACGATATCCGATTCGCCAAGTAAATCATGGGTAATTTTATCGAATTCATCAGTTTTTGAATTCATCAGTTTTTTCCATTTATTACCTAGTTTATCCCAAAGAAGATAATTACGATTAAGATTCCAAAAAAGCTCTTCCGATTTTTGTCGAAAAGATTCGCGTGATTTTGAGGCAAGTTTTTGCCGGGTTTCACGAAGAATATTCTGAATTGTTTTTTCCCATTCCAATATATTTTTTTGTATGCTTTTTCTGTCGTCCTTTCCATTTTTCAAGGACTCAACTAATTTTAACTGTTCAGATTTGATTCTTTTTAAGGTGGAGGATTTTGCCCAATCGCGGGAGTAGGAGAATGTTTTGGCAATCGGGTCCCATTGACCAAGGGCAACCTCTTGCCTTCTAGAAATAAAGGGTAGGGGTTTTCTTTCCTCAAGATTCCCAATTAATTCTTTTTGTCTTTTATGGAGTGAATTGAGAAATGAAACACCGATAGTTTCAGAGTGTTGATTAAGTAAATCCTGGGCAACATTACGAAAATTCCCTGCCATTGATATTCGCTTACTAAGGACTTTCTTTGCGAGTTCATTACTCTTTGTCCGAGCCTGATTTCTATCATCATAAATTTCCAGATCGTTCATATTTTTTTTCCATGTCGTACCCATGGTATGAAAAATCTGTCCATTCATCTGAGCCATCTGCGAAAGCTGAAAAGAATCTGCACCTCTCGGCATTGAAACCAGATATCTAAGACTGTCTAGGTATGTGTTTTCTGCCGTTACAAGAAATTCATTTTCTGCCTGATTACTTTTTTCAAGAAAATATTTTTTATTCTGTTTATCTTGCTGAAATTCTCGTAGAGATTTTTGAAAATTTTTCTGCATCTGTACAGATTCAGTTTTTATCCTATCAAGGTTTTCCAAAACCTTTGCTTTCTTCTCCAGTAAATGAAGATTACTTAAATCAAAGTCCCTTGAAACAATCGAAAGCTCAATTATTTCAGTTTCCGCTCTCAATCCCTTTAAGTCTTGTGTTCTTAGTTTAAGGGAAGCCTGTGTTCCTGGTTTTAAGTTATGAAGAAGTAGATCAAGATCAAAGGAAATTGCCGATGCTACTTGCCCTCTAGGATCAATCAAACCTGGTATCGCAAAAGCTTGCCATTTCCCCTTGTTTTTTTGAATCAGATATTCGATTCGGGCCAACCCGAGATCATCTTCTGCAAGAGCTGAAAAACTTAGAAGATCATTTGGAGCAACAAGTAATTTTCTTTCCGTTGGTTTAACCCATTTAACTGAGGGAGCCAAGTCCGGTTTTACCGTTATCTCAAAAAGAGAGGAAGGTCTCCCTTCCCATCCAAGTTTCTGATCAATAAGATTTCTTACCCGATAAGTTCCCGGATGGGTCATCCGGATAGAGGTTTGTAAAATATTGTCTTCTGTTTCAGGTTTTAAATCCCGAACTTCCTTGGGTTTCTCAACCCATTGAAACTCGAGTTTTCCAGATTGAACAGGTTGGTTGGTAATTAGCGCTAGATCAACGGTTGTTCCTTCCCAGGCTTCAAGATCACCATGCCCTTCAGTCAACTGAAGTGGTTCCAGTTCTGAATATTCTGGATATTGAAAATTCTTTTGGAAATTTTTAACATAAGGACGGGAACCAACATCCATATTTCGCCATTCAGTTTGCGGAGCGTTATCAACAAGAATCCGATATTCGAATTTTTGATTCCCCACATTGTAATCGACAAAAAATCGTTCGTCATTCCGCTTTGATAATGGGACATTCTTACTTTCCTTGAGTGATTTTGTTTCCAAAGAAATTTCCTTGAAGGTTAATCCTTCTTTTTTTGGTTTTATAAGGGTTACAAAACGAAGCGGTTCATTGCTCGGAGTACGGGTAACATTCTCATCTGGTGCAAGAATGCGGACATCGTATAAAGTCAAAGGTGGAAGATTTGAGCCCGGAACGATAGCTCTTTGCATAAGCAATTTTAGATCACTTCCAAAATCGGGAATTTGAAGTAGGCCTAATGTCAAAATAATCAGGGTTACAGTTCCCCGAAGCCAATACTTTAGTCTTCCAAGTGGAAGAATACTTTTAATGTCAATTTTGCTCGCCTTCACGGATGCCTGCTTTTGAACAAGTTTTCTGAAAACATCAGAATCCACGGAGCTATCATTTGTGATCCCCAACTCTACGGCGGAAAGTAAATCTTCTTTCAAATCGGGAGAACTCTGCTCAAGCAAACGAGCAAGTTTTTTTGCACTTGGAAGTTGCAAAAGAGGGCCGATACAAGTCCTCCATACCATCCCCAAAACAATTAAATAGCCGAATAGGGAAAGCCCGCTTCTTAAGTCTGCAGACATTCGCCCCTGAGTTAGATAGTCAAGCAAAGCAATGAGTACAAAAGTTCCGAGAAAACTAAGAATGCCGGAACACAAACCTCGAAGTATGATAAGATTTTTTCTGCGGGCTCTAAAATCTTCCAGTTTGCTCTTAATAATTGGATCTAATTCAGGATTCATTTACTATTCTCCAATAGGGGTTATAACATACCGGCTCGTTTACGGAGAAACATCTCCAAGCCAAGTAAAAAAACTACAAAAATAAGCCAACCATAGCTTTGCCATAAAATAATTTCATTGATTATAATTCTCCCCGAACTGATTGGTCTGAGAACTTCCTTTAACTCATTGAAATTTTCTTCACGGAAATAACTACCCCCTGACAGTTCTGCCATTTCGGATAATAAATTTTCGTCACAAACAAGGAAGTTTTTCTCTTTGTTTAAGCCAGGCTTTATCTCAAAAGGAAGTTTTTGTTCGGAAAATTCCATTTCATCTAGAATGCCTGGTGCTCGGACTGACATCTGGTAAGAATTTGCATCCAAACCAAAAACCTCACCAATAAAAAGCCCATTACTTGAATCCACTCCTTTTAATGGAACTGTTGCAATTACTTCATCTTCATCCCAGATAAGGGCATCCACCTCTGGGTAAGGCTGCTCCGGAATCTTTCCATTTTTATCACGAAGTCTAACCCGAATAGGAATTGCTTTTCCTTTATTGTGTGCACTGCCTCCAACATCCATTGATAATTGATCTTGGTTTAGTGCAAAGGGCCTTTCCATAACTTTGGATAATAATTGATTCCAAAATCTTTGGTGGTAAAGGTCGGCCACTTCGTAGCGCCATCTCCAAGTTTCATCAAATCCCATATAAAATGCTTTACCAGCCCCAACTAATCTTCCAGTCAGTATGGGTATTGTATTTTTGGCCGATTTATTCTTGTCGGTCCCGTCGGTTGAAGCCTCAAGATAAACATCTGAACCAGGTAATGATTCAACTGGAGATATCCAAGCGGGAAGAGGAAGGTGTTTCCAAATTTCTTCATCTCTTTCCTCAATGGGATCAAGTGTAAGTGCATTTAAACGATTTTCTTCCTCTGGTCGCACAAAAGAAGATGGGCTAATACGAAGTGGACCATTTTTTTTCCATGTTACTGGAAAAAGAGCAGAAATTGGATGTTTTTCTTTATTTTCATATGATCTTAAATTTTGTCTCGGGCCATCGATAAATAATATTCCTCCAGCTCGTTGGGTAACAAAATCAACAATCCAATTTTGTTCTTCTTTGCTAAATTCTTCAGTTGGAATCTCTCCAAATACAATTTGGTCAAACTTAAGTAATTCTTCTTTGGAAATTGGAAATTCATTAATTTTTTCACCTCTCGGTAATATTTGTTCATCCGAATCGGGTTTTCCCCAAACACACGCAACTTCCCAGCGATCATCTCGTTCGAAAAGATTGTTAAGATACCTCGTTTCCCAGCGCGGTCTATTATCCACAATGAGCATTTGATTTTTTCTACGACTAGCGTCGATTGAAAAAGTTAATTGATTATTTTCTGTTTCGGCTTCATTTTCAATGGGCTCGACTTCAATTTTAAAGGACAGGGGGATGGTTCGAATCGCTTCTTTTTCAGATTCAGGAAAATCAGCTAATCTTTGTTCCACGACTTTTTTTGCCGGAAAGTCAAAAGTAATTTGACCAATGCCCACATCCATGCCCACCATTGATTTTTCCCAGACATTAAGTCCCTCGGAATCATTAATTCTAATCGAGTACGCAGTTCCCGGGGTGAGATTATCCTTAATTGAAATAATCCCTTTAATGCGGTCTTCTTGGTAAACAGAGTCCGGTACTACAGTCTGAAGAAGTGCCAAGTCTAATGGTTTTTGATCGCTACCCAGACCGACAGTGTAGATTGGCAGATTTCTAACGGCTAGAAGCTTTGCGGTTTGAAGGGGAGAATTTTCCTGATTATGACCACCATCAGAAATGAGAACAGCTGCTCCACGTATATTATTTTCTTCTTTATTTTGATCTTCAACTCTTAGGGAGCTTAAGATTCCGTCTGATAAATTAGTGTATTTGGATACCGGATCTATTTCTGTGTCAAATTGTTCTGATTCAGAAAAATTATCCCAGAGAACTTCGGTTGCATTTTCTGACAGATTACGAATTTCAAGCAAATGCGTATCGCGGAATTCTTCCAAAAGTCCATTTTTGGGATGAGATAAAAGCTGGGTTGCCCGTTCCATTCTAGTAAATGCTTCGAAATTTTTCATCGCCTCATTCAAAGCGAGAATATTTTGTTTTAGTAAGGATTCCGCATAATCATCAAATTTTTCCTGAAGAACGATAGATAACTCCATTGCACTGATAGCAAGATTTTCAAAATTTACAGGCTTATCTTGGGGGTCAGATTGAAAAATAGCTTCGAATTTTTTACTGATTTGATTTTGAATTTCCATTTCCTCCGGAGTGTCTTTTGGACTAAGTGGAGCAGAAAAATATTTACCATTAATTGGCTTTTCTTCTTTTCCGGAAGGAAGCGTCCATCCAATGGCACAAAAATCATCCCCTGAACCTTCCTTATGAATAATTTCAATCGGATAAATCTTTTGTTTTTCAAGAAAGATTTTTTCACTCCTTACACTTTCTTTCCATGAGGAACCAGTATACGAGTCAACTTTGACAATATTTTTGAAATTCTCGGATCTTGGCTGTGCGATTTTTAAGACAGATGAGTCATCTGAATACAACCAAAATATATAGTCTCCATCCTCTGGTGGATTAAGAAATGCTTTAATTCTACGTGCGTATTGATCGCCCGTATTTCTTTTTGTTTCCGAATTGGAGAGATACGCATATTGATCAGGACTTTCATCCGTGTATCTTTTTTGGTTTAGTAAGTCTTCCCAATTACTGCCGTCTAAATTCAGCCAAACTTCTTCCAGTAAGAAATTATCCCTGGTTAACTTGGAAAAGGTGGATTTTTCTTCTCCCAGTAATTTCAAAATTGATGTTATTTCTTTTTGAATCCTAACGAGTTCATCTTTCCCGGTATTCTCGGTATCTGTTTTTCTTAGTATTTCAGCCAGCTTTTCCAATTTTCGACTACCTTGAGCAAATCGGTAATCTACAATGTCTGATTCTTCTGGAAGAAATCCATGTTCTTTTGCGAGAAGTATTTTTCTTCCTGCTTTATAACTTTCATCTTTTAAACTCATACTTTCAGATGAATCAAGAAACACTGTGATTTTTCCCCGGTTACCTTCTTCTCTTTGTAACTGAAGAACGGGTCCGGCAAGAGTTAGAACAATAGTAATTAATGAGAGACATCGAAGGGTGGGGAGTAACCAGCGAAGTCGACCACTAGTTCCCCGCTTTACTTCCGACCGATAAATCCAAACTGCCAAAAGTACCAGGATCAAAGACAGTACCAAAGTCTGCCATAACGGCCATTCACCAGCCCATAGCAGTCGAATATTTTCAGGTGCAGAATTCATGTCGTGACCCTAGCAAATTTTCTAAGCAGAATGATTTCCACAAAGACCAGACACAAGAGGGTAGCCAAAAGAATTTGCCAGGTTTCCCGTCCGAATTTCCTTCGACTATCCATTATAGAATAGGATTCCCATCCTTTTCCATCTTTACCATCTATTCGGATGATGTTGTCGTGAATTGCACCGGAGGCTGATTTGATTTGTTCCTCTGTGATTTTTTCTAAAATTGATTCAGATAAGGAGGGTAAAACTACAAATTTAGCCACCACATTTTCAGAATTTTTCAATTCGTAAGTTCCGGGAAGGCGTGTATTCATGAATTCAAGGATGTACCGGTCTTTTCTTTTGCGGGGTATTAAAGATCGCGATGATCCATCTGGTAAATTTAGACTGAACACAACATCTTTATCTTGTTCGACAATATAATGAGTAATAGGTAGACCAGCATTTACCGTTCTGGGGGGTAGGACTTTTTCAGAGAGATAAGAAGCAATTTGTTGAGCAAAGGGGAGATAGCTTGGGCGAGCTGGGAGATTTGTCCAATCCGTATCAATTGATGTCCCCCAAAACATGACGACGCCTTTACCAAATTTTTTCTCAGCCAAAATAGGCTGACCATTAGCAAGTCTAGCAAGGGTAGTCACATTAGGATCATTTCTCACCTTTGATTCATCCATGACCAGCCATTTTTTAATTTGTGCATCTGCTAGGCTTCCATTACGCGGATCATTAAACATAGATAAAGCAGGATGTTCAAAATAAGAACTGGAAATCCTCGAGTAAGATAATTCATTCTCAAGGATTCCTTTTGATCCGGTTATTTCCATGGGCATAAATTGAATCCCATTTGTTCCCCAGTTTTCGTTATACCAGTCACTACTAATCCGGTTGCCAGAGCAAATGAGCAATCCCCCGCCGTTTTCAACAAAGACTTGTATTCTTTGAGCTGCTTCCTGATCAAGCTTTTCGATATTAGCAAGTATGATCAAACTGTAGTTTGAAAATGAATCGATTGTATTTAATCGGTCGGAAGGAAGTGATGTGGCTAAAATAAGGTCTTTCATTTCTCCTTTTACAATCGAAGACTTTTTCGAACCGCTCTCTTTGTTTTCCTCAAAAGGTGTAAGAGCTAATTTTATAAAGTCTGTTTCGCCCCTAAGCCATTCTTCGGACGGATCTCCATCCACGAGGAGAACATTGATTTGTTCAATAACATTAAGTGCGGAACTTCTTCTGTTATCTTGGGGTAAATCATCTACAACTTTTATTTCGGTATGCACAACTTTTGGGCCCGCAGTTTTAAATTGATGAGTGAATGCAACTTGGGCCGATGCATTTGGCCCAATGGAAATAAATGCTTCATCTATAGCTGTTTCGTTTTGATCAGCAAAAAGGCTGACTTGTAAATTTCCATCAAAAGATTCCAAACTGTAATTTTGAATGGTTGCTCTAATCCTCACCGGGTGTCCGATTCCGATCGTCTGTGAAGAAAGCACAAGTTTTTCAACCGATAAATTTTTTGTGGATTCTTTACCAACATCTATAAAGGTTAAATCTGGACTATTTGGAATGGAAGATAATCTTTCCTTAAATGCATTGACTGCTGTTCCATCCCAGTCTTTCCAATCCTGCTTTCTAAAGTCCGAAAGTAGAATGATTTCCCTCTTTAAATTTTTTCCATCTGCAACGATACTAAGTGCCTGGTCCAATCCGGAAAGCAAAGATATTCGATCGCCTTGGGCATTCAGGGAGTCGTTTCTTAGGGCAAGTGCATTGGGATCAGAAGTCGGCTTTTCAAAAACGGGAGTGGTAATTCCACCAAGCTGGAGAATGCTGGTCTCAGATTGTTGATGCATATTCTTGAGGTACCCAGATATGAAATTCTGTGCTTTTGAAAAACTTTCAACGGCATTCATTGAAAGGCTGTCATCTAAAAGAATTACCGTGCTTGCCGGTACATCACCAGAAGCAGCAGAGAGCTTATTTTCTTGTCCCCAATCAGGAAGAAAGCCTAGTGCACCCAGTCCTGTTAAAAATAAACATGCAAAGCAAAGCAGTCCCCAAAAAACCCGAGTTTTTTGAGAGAACGCCATTATAATCAAAAAGAGTAGGGCACCCAGTGGGAGTAATAAAAAAAAGAGAAAAGAATTCCAATTCATCACAACCATGCGTGCTAAGGTCAGTGCAAGGAGAACTGGGATTGTGCACCGGATAATTAGAATAATCCATTGTTCTAACTGAATTTGTTTACGATTTTTCCTTAACACTGATTCAAGTAAATGGGTTGCTCCCCATTTTATTATTTTAAAACGACTGCGGTTGAATAAATGAATGATTAGGGGAACCAGCGCGGTCAATGCACCAAGAACTAATGCTCCGTTGAGAAAGCTCACAGGTGAATGGGCATCCCTGCTTTTCCACGGGCTGCGAGGAAAGATGCCAAGCCTTCGGCATAGGGTTCATCAGTGGTCATCGGAAATAATTGTACCCTGTGTTTATGACAACCTTTCAGAAGTTCTTCGCGGTACTCTCGTAAGTTTTCCAAATAAGCTTCTTTTAAATGAGCGGGATCAACAGTATGGTTAAGCCCTGCACTTTCCAGGCAATCAAAACGGGTCCAGTTCCGAAAAGGAAACTCCAGTTCATCACGATGCCAGATTTGAAAAATTGCCACATCGTGTTTCGCATGATTAAAATGGGCCAATCCTTTGAGGATGGAGGGAATATCTCCGAAACAATCGGATATAATTACCACCATGCCACGCTTTTTAAGTTGGGGTGCAATTTCGTGAAAAACTTTTCCTAGGTCAGTTTCTTCACCCGCTGTGGTTTTTCCAAGCAGATCAATTATTTGACGCGTATGCGAGGCACCTCCGCGGGGAGGAACCACAGAACGGACAACGGAGTCGAAAGTGGTTAGTCCAACACTATCCGTTTGTCGTAAGCAAAGATATGCAAGGCAGGCGGCAAGTCGTGATCCGTACGCAATCTTACTTATTCCGTTCTCTTCATCGCTTCCGTATGACATTGAACCGCTGGCATCAAGAAGGAGATGGCAACGGAGGTTGGTTTCTTCTTCATATTCCCGAACATAATAACGATCCGTTTTGGCAAATACTTTCCAGTCAAGCCTTCGAATTTCATCTCCCGGTGTGTAGGCTCTGTGTTGTTTAAATTCGACACTAAATCCTTTGTGGGGCGACCGGTGCATTCCTGAGCAAAATCCTTCAACTACACGCTTTGCCAACACTTGGTGATTGGCAAGCCTTGATAGATCCTTGGGATCAAGAAAATCGGTAACAGTGGCCATCCGGGCAAGGGAATGGGTTACTTAAAGAATGGCTTCTTTTTTTTCAGTAACCGCTTCCAAACAACGATCAATAATCGATTCAACCGTAATACCTTCTGCCTCAGCATTAAAGGTTGGGACAATACGATGTCTAAGGACTGGGTGTGCAAGTTCTTTGACATCCTCAACCTTGGCTGCAAACCTTCCATTTAATAGGGCTCTTACTTTGGAACCCAAAATTAGCTGTTGGCATGCACGTGGACCGGGTCCCCAATCAATTAAATCCTTCACCCAATTTTCAGCACCCTCTTCTTTTGGGCGGGCCATACGAACCAGGTCGAGCACATAATCATAAACATGATCCGGTACCGGTACTTTTCGTACTGTTTCCTGACACTTTTGGAGGGTTGGCCCATCAATAACAGGTTTCAATTCAGATTCAAAAGTTGATGTGGTTTGCTCAATAATTTTTCTTTCTTCTTCTCTGGTTGGATAATCAACAATGACCTGGAATAAAAAACGGTCTCGTTGAGCCTCGGGCAGAGGGTAAGTACCTTCCTGCTCGATGGGATTCTGGGTGGCGAGAACAAAGAAAGGTTCGTCCAGGTCGTAGGTTGTTCCTCCAATGGTTACTGAATGTTCCTGCATTGCCTCCAAAAGTGCAGCCTGTGTTTTCGGAGGTGTACGGTTGATCTCATCGGCTAGAATAATTTGGCTAAATATCGGGCCTTTTTCAAAAATAAATTCCCGATGCCCGGTCTCTCTATCTTCCTGAATAATATCAAATCCCGTAATATCGGCGGGCATAAGATCAGGTGTGAATTGAATTCTTCTAAAACTTAGATCAATAGCCTGAGATAACGAACGAATCATCAAAGTTTTAGCCAGTCCGGGAACACCTTCTAAAAGACAATGGCCGCGAGCAAGCATGGCGATTAGAAGTTGTTCAAGGACTTTTTCCTGTCCAACAATTACCTGATGAACCTGTTCCCGAATTTTTTCGTAGGCTTCAACCAATTGCTTGGCCATTTTTTCATCATCTTCATTTTGGTTTTTTTTCGTAGGGCTCATAATTTTTGTATGTATTCGGTCAAATTTTTAAAAACTTTAAATTTGAACAGGTAATCTCTTCTCAGATTCATTTGTTTTTGATGCAATACAAAAAACTCTGTTTTTTGCATAAAATTTTTGAACTAAATTTTTTTAATTAAGCGTCAAAAAGTTCAAGCATGTGATGCATGACTTTTGTTGGATCAAGCAAATCTTCTGAAGGCTTCACTTGGCTACCAAAAACAATCGGGAAGTCCATCTCGTTTGCAGGGCGAATACCATGGCTTCCCCTAACGAGGGAAGAATCCAAAGGAATAAGATCCATATTTGTTCGAAACCCAAGTTTTTTACCAATTAATTTTCTTGCAACCCTAAGAGATGGAAAAGATAAGGATGGATCAACAAAAAGTTCAGCTGGATCATACCCGTATTTCCTGTGAACATCAATACAACGGGCAAAGTCCGGGGCAAGTTCATCATCCAACCAGTGATAGTAAGCGAACCACGAATTCTCCTGGGCAAAGAGAATAAAATCGCCGGATCTTTTGTGATCCATTCCAATTTCAGCCATTTCTTCCCGCTGAATAACTCTTTCGATTCCCTCTATTTTTTCCAAACATTCTCGTACCTGCTTATGAAAGGATGGCGATTGATCGGTAAGATAAATGTGGGATAACTGATGATCTGTAATAGCGAACGCCCGTGATCCCCCACAGTCTAAATACTCAAGCCCGAGTTCATCTTTTATACTTAACCAACCTTGTTCCCGAAATATTCTGTTTGGATAGATAACATCATTCACTTCAGTTATTCCATATTCTGAAAGGATTAGAATTCGAATACCCTTTTTTTCATAGAAGTTTATCAAATCTCCGGCAACCTGATCAATCTCTCCAAGGACATTTCCTATCTTTGCATGATTTGGGCCCAACCTTTGCAAGTCATAATCAAGATGGGGAAGATAAACGAGAGAAAGATTAGGAGAATATTTTTCCTCCGTCCATTTAGCTGATTCAGCGATCCATTCTGATGATGCAATTCCTGCACGAGGCCCCCAGAAACCGTGAAAAGGAAATTCTCCAATATCGCCCTTTATCTGTTCGCGTAAATTCATCGGCTGTGTATGCACATCGAATGTTTTTAAACCGTCCGCACGATAGAGAGGGCGGGGTGTAATTGAATAATCAACAGTTGAATGCATGTTGTACCACCAGAATAAATTGGCACAGGTAAAATCCTTGTTTTTTTCTTTTAAATATTCCCAGACTTTTTTAGCACCCACCAACTGATTGGACTGTTTCCAAAAATGATGCTCATTTAATTCACGGTCGTACCAACCATTAGCAACAATTCCGTGTTCAGTGGGACTCTTCCCGGTTAAATAAGTGGATTGCACGGAGCAGGTAAGTGCAGGCATAACTGGGTCAACGACTTGAACCCCTGCACATTTTTTTTCAGCAAATTGTAATAGGTTTGGCGTGTGATTCCCCAAATGGCGTTTGCATAATCCTACAATATTAAGAACGACCGCTCGGGGCAGGTCTTTTTTTCCCCCTGTCCCTTTTGTCATGGGTTATGATTTAGCTGCCAAACTTTTTATTTTCAGGCTTTCAACAGCATACAGAATGGCATCTCGGTCCATGGCATGGACTTCAATCCCTTCTCCGATTCCCTGTATAAGGGTAATCGTTAACTCACCTCCCAAATGTTCCCTAAATTCCTCCAAACCTTCAAGAATTACTTTTTTACCATCTATTGTATCTGCCTGGAGTAATTCGTGATAGATAGGAAAATTAAGTTTCTCCAAAAGAGTCAATATCCGTTCAGTAGTCTTTGGTTTTACAAGACCGACTTTTGCGGAATAAGTTAAATCAACTGAAAGTCCAATGGCGACAGCATCACCATGACCGATTTTAAAATCAGATAACTGTTCAATTTTGTGTGCCACCCAGTGACCGAAATCAAGAGGGCGGGCAGAACCCTTCTCGAAGGGATCGCCCGAACCAGCAATGTGATCCAAGTGAAGGGCAGCACTCTTCCTGACAACCTGCTCTAATGTTTGGCTTTCAAACCCGGCAAGTGCCTCTGCATTTTCTTCAATGAATTCGAAAAAAGAACGATCTCGAATGAGGGCAACTTTAATTGCTTCCACATAACCTGCTCTTTTTTGATTTTTTGGAAGGCCCTGCAGAAAAGAAAAATCATTGACCACTGCATCCGGGACAGAAAATGTTCCTACCCAATTTTTCTTACCAAAATAATTGACCCCGTTTTTAACCCCAACTCCGCCATCTCCTTGGCTAAGGGTGGTGGTTGGAAATCGAATCAGCCTGACACCCCGATGAGCAGTTGAAGCAGCAAAGCCAACAAGGTCAAGGGATGCACCCCCACCAACTATAATCACATAGGAATGTCGGCACATTCCATATTTGTTCAGTTTGCTCCATATACCTTCAACCAGACTCCAGTCGTTTTTTGCCGGTTCACCACCGAGAATAAATTCTGGTTCACAGACTAAATCCAACTGATCATCACGGGAACGGAAATAACTTTTTATTCTTTCCAATAAGTTGGGATTTCCATCAATAATTCCTTCATCCACATAAACCATGGCTTTCGTTTTCCTACCCGGCCTTTTAGGCTGTAAGATTTCCGCAAGGGTATCATTTTTATGGGTAAAAGCGTCATTGGTGAAGTACACCGTGTGACTGAAATCCAAACGAATGTTTTTGCGAATGTAGGAGTAGGAAGAATTCATCGAAATTTGTTCTATTATATGGATTAGGTAGCCGCAAACCTCTTTTGTAGAAGAACGGACAAAGATAAGCACCCGAGCATGGGGACTATCAGGTGGGGCGAATAGAAAGCCACAGCTGTTGCATCAAGTCCGCAAATCCCAGCTAGTAAGCGGGAAACACCCGAACCAACCGCTCCCTTTTTTTCTTCCCTCATCTGCAAGATTGAAGACAGGACAATCCACGCGACAAGTAAGCCAATTACATTGATTAAAAATACTCGGATTGGATCCAGATTATTCCAATAAACAAGTCCGGCCAATGCGGTTAGGGGGGAACCGAACAAAAGAATAATGGAGACTTGAGAATGTCTGATTTTTTGCTGGGATTCACTTCTTGCGAAAAAACTTATTCCAATAATAAAGGACATCAAAACGAATCCCCAAAGCACAGTTTGCGGTTCAATTTCAGAATTGTTCAGACAGGTGGCAGCGGAAAGCCATAAAAAGAAACGGCATAATCCCATAATAATAATGCCACCCGCCCATTTTTTATGAACGATATCATAAATGATCACACTCGATACCAATGCGGATACCCAAATTGGATCGCATTGAGCCTGAACGACTAGGAAATAAGTACCCAAAAGAATTTCAATACTTCCCAGTAGCCAGACATCCCTAGTTGCAATAGAGCCCGAAGGAAGAGGTCTTTCTTTATTGTGTTTAAGATCAAATTTTAAATCAATTACATCATTTAGCGTGCAACCACCCGCATAGATCAAACTGGCACCGATGACCAAAAAGAAAAAGGTGTTCCAGTTGAAAAAGGTTAAATTGGAAAGTTCAGGAATAATTTTAAGGGAGGAACTGGCGGTCGAATTTATAGCCCAGGCAGCCAGAATATTTGTCCAAACAGTGGGAAGATTGGAAAAACGCGACAGGGTTAGGGCATTGATCAGGAAACTTCTCATTTTTAATATGAGATATTTATTTGTTAGCTAGTCCTTTTGCGCCAAGAATTTTTAAGGTCCATTCATATTCTTTCGCCACTTGTTCGACTACATCAATTGATTGGAGTTCTTTGGGTAATACTTCCCAAGTGTATGTCTCCATTTCGAGATGTCGACAAGCCTGATCATTTTTTGAAAGCCATTCAATCGTGGAAAGAACATGATTTTTTGTATCCTTTAATTCGCCTTCCGGAGAAGCGTGCAGGGGTACATGAAAATGGATTCTCCATTCATCCCCGATTTCATTTCCTGTTATGTTTTTTTCTTCAAGTGCCTGATCGAGATCGCGGTATCGATTGATAATTTTTCCATTCTTTCCAATTACCACCTGATGAAGATAAACCTCCTCAACAAATGATTCCAGCAACTTTAAATTTTCTTCTGTGGGCAAAGCCCGCAATGCTGAACTTAAGTGTAACTTACTTAATCGTATATTAGCATTTTGGAGTTGGGTAAGTCCTTTTCCTGCATCTTCAAACTCAACCGCTAGATGGCAACAATCGTAATTTACACCAATTGTTTGTTTGATCGAAGGATTATGATCAAATTTTTCGAGATCTTCGAAAAAGGATATTGTTTCCTCCGTAGTTTCAAAGGATCCAAGAGGCTCGGGTTCAAGACCAAGGTGCAAATCTAAATCTTTAGCCTTTTTAATCCGCTCAATTTCCCGGGCACAAGTGTAGAGATTTTGAAAAACAAGTTTTGGAATTTCTCCAGCGGAATGAAATTCTTTAAAAGAACCAGGTAATGTACTCACACTTCCTTCTTCTCCGGGTTGTAAAAGTTTTTCCAAAATTTCGAAAAGAAGAACAGTGTATTCCAATCGATCAGAGGTGCTCCAATCTGGTCGATAAACTTGTTCTTTTACTCTTTCTCCATGAAAATTTCCGTAAGGAAATCCGTTTATTGTAAAAACATAGCAATTTTTTTCTTCCAACCATTTTTGAAATAATAATAGAGTGCTCGGATGGGAAAGCGATGTTGCGGCTTGGGCACCAAGTCTGAGTCCAATAGCAAAGGGTTTTTCAGGACATACTATTTTTTTTACCTCCAGTACATATTTTTCAAGAGCGTAAAAAGTTTCTTCCCATGTACTGCCCCGATGGACATTGGTGCAATAGGCAAGATGTATATTTTTTTCAATTTTCATCGGTCTATGTACGACGAATAGAATAATTTACTTCTTCCTAAGTCAAAAGCTAATGATAAAATGAAAAGGAAAAGTGGAAAACTTAAGACGATTTTTTAAAACAAAAAAAATGTGCGACCCAGCCCAGAGTCGCACATTATTTATTGTTATCCTTATGAATAACCTTGCCCTTTAAAAGAAAGTTTGCATTCGGTGTGCCAATTTTAAATTTTTTAAAAAAAAGTTTTTTTTTTTTGTTTTCCCGGAAAGATTTGTTCAAAAAACTTAATCCTGTATAATTTTTAAACAAATCCTATTCATCGAACCGCTATAAACATCAATTATGTCTTACTCTGAACCAATTTGGAAAGCATGGTTTGCTAAGCACGGTGGTAAATTATTATTATTTGCCCGTCAGCAAGCACGCTATCCGGACGATGCTGAGGATCTGGTTCAGGAAGCTTTTGTAAGGATTTGGAGACTTTATGGTCATACAGGAGAAGTTTCTCCATCATTAGTATATCGGGCGATCCGTCGTCTCGCTATTGACTGGGCAAGAAGTTTGGACAGAAGGAAGATTCGTGAGCAAAAAGTATTTCTCGAATCTCCCTTATCTGCTTCTTTTGAGAGAAATCTTGAGAAAAATGAACGAAATCAGGCACTCCTTCGAGCAGTTGATAAATTACCCAAAGAACAGGGAGAAGTCTTAACTCTTAAAATATGGGGAGAACTAACCTTTGATCAAATTGCCCAAACGCTCGACATTTCTTTAAATACCGTAGCATCCAGATATCGCTACGCTCTCCAAAAATTAAAAGATTCTGTACCCACTGAAATGGAAGCTCCATCAAGGGATTAAACCGATGAACGATTTAGAAAAATTGGAAAAGGAATTGGCTGGTCTTCAACCGGACGATCCAACCGTTGAATTTTCTAAGAAAGTTGAAAATGCTTTAGGTAAGGCAGGCACTGTGGCGATGTGTCATTTAAATTCAACAATTGAGGAGAATAATGATAAAATTTCGGGTTCTGTGCTTCATTTTCCAATGATCCCATCACTTGTTGGTCTGGTGGCTATGCTTCTACTGGGTTTTTATTTTTCAGCTCCTCTTATATTGAAAGTTTTTCAGGGAAATTATGATGAAAAAAACGGTTTGATCACTCAACCATCCAGTATGGTTGAGGACATTGATAGCCCTTTGAATGGAGTTTCTTTGGAGCAGTTGGAGGTTAATTCAGGTTTGCCTGTGAATGGTTGGCAGGATCCATCCACAGAAGAGAGATTTATTCTTCGTGTGGATGAGGGTGTTGTGGATCGAGTTACCGGCACAC